>NZ_JBITMP010000045.1:0-93214 GCF_044466425.1 Nonomuraea sp. NPDC049400 | reverse complement strand
GATCGAGAAGGCCAGGAACGCCGGCACCACCATGATGACCGGGGCCAGCAGGTAGAGCACCTTGTCCACGGTCCGCGGGAAGAGGTCCTCCTTCAAGCCCATCTTGATCGCATCGGCGACCGACTGCAGCAGGCCGAACTTACCGGCCCGGTTGGGGCCGTACCGGTTCTGCATCCTGGAGATGAGTTTCCGCTCGAACCAGACCCCGAAGACGACTCCCAGCGCCAGAAAGAGGAACAGCAGCACGGCCTTGACGATGGTGATCCACAGCGGGTCCTTGCCGAAGTCGGCGAGGGTGGGATCGGCCGCGAGAACGCCTGCCATGACGTGTTGCCCCTTCCTCTCCCCCGGCACTCGTTCGGTCCGGAGCGGAAGGTCACGCTAGCCGGTGAGCCGATCGGTGTCTTGAACGAATGCGAACAGCTGCTTCGGCGTCATCTGCGCCATCGCCCGGATCTCGCGGGTGAGGTGAGGCTGGTCGGCGTAACCGCAGGCGACGCCCTCGGCCAGCGTGGCCGAGGGCCGTCTCCACGTGTCCACGGTCCGCTGGAATCGGGCGATCCGGGCCACCGTCTTGGGCGACAGGCCCACCACCCGCCGGAATCCGAGCTCGACATAACGACGGCTGACGCCCAGCTCACCGGCGAGGGGCCCGACGGTGGGCGGGCCGACCGGCTCCTGCAGCCGCCGCCAGGCGTGCATGATCAGGTCGTCGGTGCCGGCGCCGGGGCGCAGCCACGCCGTCAGCCGCTCCTCCAGCAGGCTGAAGCGGGCCGCCCAGCTCGCCGACGCGATCAGCCGGCCGGTCAGCTCCGCGGCGCGGGTGCCGAGGAGGTCTTCCAGCCGCGCGGTCGTGCCGACCACCTCGCGGATGGGTGCCCCCGTCAGCGCCGACATCCCGGCGGGAGTGAGCCCGACCGCCACCCCGTGACGCCACGGCGTATGGGCCGAGAACGTCGCGGTGGCGCGGGGACCGGTGACGATCGGGCCCATGCCGGTGAAGTCGATGATCAGGGTGGCCGCGTTGAGCGGCAACATCCGGCTGGGGTGGGCGGGCGCTCCCGCCCGGGTTCGAAAGCCGGCCCACCCCAGCACGTACGGACGCAGGTGCGTCGGTGAGAGGCGGGCGATCATCTGGTACGGCTCCGCCTGCGGCTGCGTCGGCAACGAATGAATCGCCATCACCCCAGCAAGCCTGCCCTAGTCCCACCGGTCCCGTGGTACCGATTCCCGGCATCCCCCCACCAATCGCGCTTCTCAATATCGGACGATACACTTCAAAAAGAAGAAGTTCGAGGCATTCGTTTTTGATCCATGGCCCGATCTCAACTCGTGACGGAGGCACACTCATGACCGTTTTTGTTCTCGTTCACGGCGCCTGGTACGGCTCGTGGGCCTGGGACCGCGTCACTCCGCTGCTGCACCAAGCCGGGGCGCGCACCGTCACGCCCGCCCTCACCCTCGACGGCGATGCCGGGCTGCACCTGCATGCCGATGAGGTCGTCGCGGCGCTCGACGGCCTGGCCGGCAACCGTGACCAGGCGCGCGGCGCGGCAGACGACGGGATCCTGGTCGGGCACAGTTATGCCGGCTTGGTGGTCCGGCAGGCCGCTGACCTCCGGCCGCATCTGGTCAGCCGGATCGTCCTGATCGATGGATGGGCGGGCGGCGACGGCACCAGCTTGTTCGATCTCGCGCCCGATTCCTTCGTGACGGCGATTCGCGCCGCCGCCGAGGCCCGCGGGGGCGGCACGACGATCCCGGCTCCTCCCCCGGGCGCGTTCGGCATCACCGACCCGGCGGACGCCGCCTGGCTCGCCGACCGGCTGATCCCCCAGCCGCTGCGGACGTTCACAGAGCCGACCCGTCTGACCGGGGCGGTCGACAAGATTCCCGGAACCGGCATCTACTGCCGGCCCCTGACCTACCCCTTCAACCGGTTCGCCGACGAGCTGGGATACCGGTCGATCCCGCTGGATGGGCCGCACGATGCGATGCTCAGCCGTCCAGAGGCTGTCGCCCGGCTGCTCCTTCAGGCCGCCGACCACCTCGACTACGAAAACGAGAAGCTCGAGCGTTAAAATATTGATGTGGAGCGGAGCTACAACCAGTATTGCGCGACCGCGCGCACCCTCGACATCGTCGGCGAGCGCTGGACGCTGCTCCTGATCCGCGAGTTGCTCACTGGGCCAAAACGGTTCAGCGACCTGCAGCACAACCTGCGTGGCCTGGGCACCGGTCTGTTGTCGGCCAGGATGAAGACCTTGGAACGTCAGGGGCTGGTGCGCAGGGTCACGCTTCCCCCGCCGGCCCGCACGCCGGCCTACGCCCTGACCCAGGCCGGCGAGGAGCTCGGGCCGGTGGTGCTGGACCTGGCCCGGTGGGGCCTGAAGTGGGCGATGGAGGAACCCCGCGAAGAGGAGGCGTTCCATCCCGGCTGGGGCGTGCTCGGCCTGAGAGCGTGTTTCCAAGCCGAAGCCGCCGCCGGACTCCGCGCGATCTACGAATTCCGGGTGGGGGGCGAGACCTTCCACGCCCGCGTTCATGACGGAGCTCTGGAGACGGTGCACGGGCCGGCTCAATACCCCGACGTGATCATCACCACCGACGATCAGACCTTCCGCGACATCGCCACAGGCAAGGTCGCTCTCGCCGACGCGCTCGAGCACCACGCCGCCTCGGCGACCGGCGACCGTGCCGCCCTGCGCGCGCTGCGCACCCTGTTCCGCCTGCCGTCCCCGCAGGTTCGTGGCGGCGAAGCGGTCCCTTCCCCGACCACGCGTTGAGCGGCCGGCTATCCGGGTCGACCATGAGCACACCGCAGGCCGGACGCCTGCGAACGAGGCTGGAGCCGTCCGACGGGCCGGCGCATCAGTCGCTTGACCAGCCTTCAGAACTGCCAGACGTTTTCGCGCAGCAGTTCCACCCTGCCTCCGGGGCCGAGACCGGTGACCGCGACGTCCGGTCCGCCGACCATGAAGTCGACGTGCACCCGGGAGGTGTTCACCCCCGCCGCGTCGAGCTTCGCGGGGTCGCCGGAACGCAGGTGTGACGGCACGCCTGGGGGCAGCCCGGCTCCCCACGCCAGGTGGCAGGTGGCGTTCTCGTCCAGCAGGGTCTCCAGGTAGGTGATGAACGACGTCAGCCCCGGCGTCCGCCTGTGCCAGTGCGGCGTCGACCGGGAAGCAGACCACGATCCCGGTGCGAGGGCCGTGGTGACCGGCCTGTCCGATCCCTCCCGTGCGCTGCCCGCCACCGCCGCTTACGAGCGCGTACGTCTCGCCGCCGGCGTTCACCTGCCGGTCGAACGTCCTCCTGGCGGAGTCGTCATCGCCTGTCGCAGGTAGGTCTGCCGCTATGCGGCACAATCGTCCCTTATGGGGGAAATTTCTTTCGGGCTGTCCGCGACCGAGGCCGCCGATCTGGCCAGGGCGCGCGAGGGAGATGATGCCGCGTTCAGCCGCCTGCTTGGACCGCTGCGCCGCGAGCTGCATGCGCACTGCTACCGCATGCTGGGTTCGGCCCACGACGCCGATGACGCGCTCCAGGACGCCCTGCTACGGGCCTGGCGGGGACTCGCCCGGTTCGACGGCCGCGGCTCGCTGCGCTCATGGCTCTACACCGTGGCCACCCGTACCTGCCTGGACCTAATCGCGTCCCGTGGCAGGCGGGCGCTGCCCGCCGACCTCGGCCCGTCCAGCGACCGAGCCGTACTCGACGCCGGCCCGCTGACCGACATCGCCTGGCTGGGCCCCTACCCCGATCAGGGCCTCGCCGACGGCCCGGCCACGCCTGAGGCCCGCTACGAGCAGCGCGAGTCCGTCGAACTCGCCTTCGTCGCCGCACTGCAGCACCTGCCGGGCAACCAGCGGGCCGCGCTGCTGCTGTTCGACGTCCTGGGTTTCTCCGCCGCCGAGATCGCCGCCATGATGGGCACCTCGACCACCTCGGTGAACTCCGCCCTGGCGCGGGCCCGCAAGCTCACCGCCCAGAAGGTCCCCTCCCCCGCCCAGCAGCAGACTCTGCGGAAGCTCGGCGACGCCCACGTACGCAAGCTGGCCACCGGATTCGCCGCGGCGCTGGAACAAGGCGATGCCGACGCCCTGGTGGCGCTGCTGACCGAGGACGTCACCTGGTCGATGCCGCCGCTGGCGCACTGGTACCGCGGCCTGGCGGCGGTCACCGACTTCGCCCGTCAGGTCCCGATGACCAGATGCCCCAGCTGGCGCACCCTCCCCACCAGCGCGAACGGCCAGCCGGCCGTGGCCTTCTACCTCGGCGAGAACCCGACGGGACCGCACGTCGCCTGGTCGATCACCGTATTCGCGCTGCGTGACGAGCGCATCGCCGAGATCGTCTCATTCCTCGGTCCCGGCCACTTCCCGCTCTTCGCCTTGCCCGCCTCGCTGCCCTGAGGACACCCGGTCAGCTGACCTTGAGCTGCTCGTCACCGAAGTCCGCGATCAGCTTGAGTGTCCCGCCCAGAGCGGCGACATAGCGGTCGAGCACCTCCCTGGTGGAGACATCTCCCCCTTCGATCTGGGACACACGGGCTACAGAGATCTCCATGCGCTCCGCCACTTGCGTCTGTGTCAGCCCTCGGCGCTTGCGCATCTCCGCCAGCCGCCAGCCCTGGGCCTCGGCTCGCGAACGCCGGATCTCGTCATCGAAAGGCTCTGGACCTCCCGCCGTCTCGATGGCGCGCTCCAGGTGTCCGCTTTCACGCCAACGCCGGTAGGTGCTCATTGCCGCATCTCCTTCTCACGCATATCGCCGTACGTGGGTTCATCCGCCTGTCTCCCCGCAACAGGAAGGGACACGGACGCGAACCGGTCGGCGAACGCAGCCCGGTTGACGGAATCGGGCGAGCGATCCCATACCGCGAAGACCACCCGTTCGAACGCCGTCGAGTACGCCCCGCCCTCGGTGAGATGGACGTGAAACGCCTCAGCCACCTCACGCGGATCGTTGCGGAACACCCCGCACCCCCATGCCCCGAGGACCAGCCGGCGTGCGCCGTGTTGGGCGGCGACGGCCAGAACGCGGCCCGCGCGCCGGTGAAGCACTCGCCGGATCCGCTCCCCCGCGTCCGGATCGCGCCGCAGCACCTGTCCGGCGTTGGGAGCCGGGCAGGTCAGGAACGACACCTGGTACGGGCCGGGCAGCAACCGCCCGTCGTCGTCGCGATGCACGGGAACGTCGGGCGACCAGATGACGTGGTCGCTATAGAGCAGATCGGAAGAGGCACGGTGGGCGTCGTAGTAGTCGGGAGCCTGCAGCAGGCACGGATAGAGCAGCGTGCCGCGGCAAAGGTCCTCCTCCTGAGCCTTGGCACCACCGAGGTAGCCGCCTCCGGGGTTCCGGGCAGAGGCGAAGTTCAGGACGGCGATCCGTTCGGTCCCCGCCAGGTGCAGCCGCCGCGCCGCCTGCAGACTGCCCTCGGCGGTCACCTCGAAGAGCGTGCGGTGTGCGGTCGCCGTGTCCGGCACGTCGATGGGCTCGTCCGGCGGATGGCTGACGGTGCCGGAGACCGCCGCCGCCAGCGCCGGACCGACGGCCACGACTGTGCCGTCGTGGGCCGTGTACTCGCCCTCGGCGATGATCTGCGCGTTGACGGCCGCGATCCGGCTCAAACGTCTGCTCACAGCTTCGTATGGTAGGCCGCGACCCGCATCCCGCAGAGCCCGGCGCTTTGGCCCTTGGCCGCAATCCAGCAATCGCAATTCGGTGCAGCTTGTCCTCAATGAGTGTCTGAGCTGGGCTTTTGTGGGCATGACTGTTTGCCCGGGGTACCGCCTTCTACCGTGGGTGCAGGTGTGCAGGGCGGTGGCGGCGGTGGGTTCGTTGCTGCGGACAACGACCAGGTGGTGCTCGTCCTGACGGCGGAGATCGTCCGACTGAAGCGTGCTCACCGGGAGGAGACCGCCGCGCTGCGCAAGGCGCCGGAACACGCACACGGCGAGAACCTCTGCCCCTCAGCGTCGTACCAGACTGGATTCGCATTCTGTCTGGTATAGCTCTAACTATCCTGTTTGCGCCAACGTCTCGTTCTCGGTCAGCTCGTCGGTTCTCCGGCCACCTCGGCTTGGCCATCACAGCAAGGCGAACGACCGCCACGCCCTGGCCGCCCGCGACGCGACCAAGGTCGACGGGTTGTATGCGGGCCGACCCGCAATCCCCACCGGCCGGCTCATCCTGGACGCACTGGCCTGCATCCGGCTCATCCCAAGCACCGGCCAGTGAACCCCCGACCATCCCCCAACCCATCGACCTCCAACTCCATCTCCTGGGCCTCCTCGATCTTGGTCCACGAGACCTCCGCTGAAGATCACTCAGATGCGGAAACGAGGCTAGCGGCCTGGCGGGTACAGCTCTTCCGCCAGAACGTTAATGTCGATCGGATTCGCCTCGGCCATACGATTGGCGGTCTTCGTCAGGATGTCCCGCAGGTACTGGCTCATTTGCGGGAATATTTCGAGGCTTGTGGCGATCTCCTGGGCCCGCACTTTCCTGGCATCAGGGTCCCGCTCTTTCGCGAGATCCAGGAACTCCATGCGGATATCGGGCAGCACGCCCGATGTGTAGAGGACTTGACAGTCCGCCAGATGTTCGAGGAAGAGCAGGAAATGCTGAGCCTCGGCGGCCAGCCCGCTGAGCGCCTTGGCCTTCGTCACCACCCTCTTGAGGGTCACGTCGTCCAGGTCCTTGACAAGGTCGGGTTCCAGCCCCAGTTCCGTCACGTAGCTATCGAAGGCCTTTCGCACCGGTGTCTTCCTTAGGGGTGCCTGCGCGTCGGATTCGGCCATCCGCTGCCGTACCTTGTCGATCTCGCCGAGCTCGGCGCCCTTCAGGATCTTGCCCAGCTTGACGAACTTCACGGTGCCCTTGAGGTAGGGCCAGTTCTCCTCGCGGAGGATCTCACGCATCTCGGCGAGTGTGATCACCTCGTAGAACAGGTGCTGTTCCTTCACCGTGCCGCCGGCTTTCGCTATTTCGTCGCGTTTCTCTATGCCGGCGTTGATCAGCTTGGTCTTGAAGGTCTTGTAGTCGGCGACGTCGTCGAGGTCGATCCCGTCCAGGCAGTAGTAGATCGGTTCCCCCTTCTTCCTGGCCCACCACAGGCCGGCCTTGCATGCCAGCGCGCCCATCATCTTCCCGGCGTCCTTGCCGGTCAGCTCGGCGGTGAGGAACTTGGCCTCAGGGCCCTGCTTGGACAGGAAGTCCAGGAAATCCGTGGCCTGCGTCCGGAACGCATCGAGGTACGCCTGGCGCTCGTGGAGCATCAGCGCGTAGTTCACCTCTGTGCTGGGGTTCGGCTCGCCCGCCGCCAGGGCGTTGAACGCCTCTTCTGCCTTGGCGATGCCGTTGCTCACGCACTCGGCGATGGTCTTCGCGGGATCCTGGAGCAGGGCGCGGTAGTTGTCGGGCGCGATGGTGTCCTGCACCGCCGCCCAGAGATCCATCATCCGGAGTGGGCGCATGCCGCCCGGCTTCGTCCGCGCGGCCTCGACGTAGGGCAACCGGACGTCCTCGAATCCCCAGAACGTGCCCGGCAGGCGCTCGAACGCCTTCAGCAACTCCGACTCCATCACCTCCTTGTAGCTGGTCAGGATGCCCGGGGGTTTCTGCGCCGACAATGCCGCGAGAACGCGCTTCGCTCCCTCGACCTTCTCCTTCTTCTCGTGCGCGCCGAGAGCGCCGTTGTCGTAGTCGTCGACCCGCTTCAGGTATGTGCTGAGCAGGTGATCCAGCGGCTGGACATAGCCGCTCCACACCCCTTCCTTGCTTCCCCGGCCGGTGGCCTTGGGCAGGATGGCGGCCCGCGCGGTGCTCACCCCCATGTTGATCAGCTCGCAGATCCTGGAGTAGTCTCGCGCGTTCCACAGGGAGTTGTAGACCTGTGCGGCGATACCGGTGGTCTTGTTGTTCCAGTCCTCGTCGATGGAGAGCACGCCCTGCTGCCACATGTAATCGTGCAGGGCCGCGCCGATCGAGTCCGCCGCTCGCGGCTCGGCGTCGCTAGGGGACGGAGGCGTCGCGTCCCGCTTCTTCTGGCAGTGCAGGATCAGCAGCTTGACGACGACCGACCGCGCGCTTGCTTTCAGCTCGTCGAGCACTCCGCTGAGATCGAATTTGGCCAGGTCGGCGGCGACCAGATAATTGACGGCGATGCCAGGGTCGGTGGCCGCGATATGGGCGAGCAGGCCCTTGTCATCGACGATGGCCTGGAACAGCCGGCGGACCAACTGGTTCCTGTCCGCAGAGACGCGCTGCAGCTCCGCTAGGACCTGCGCCAGCTCGTCCGGCTTCCTCCTGGCGACAAGGGACGGAATGTAATCTGGATCTGCGAAATTGGCGGCGAGACTGGCGCGGCGCTGCTCCTGATCATCCCCCGCGACGAGTCCTCGGGCCTGCACCCGGTCGGCTATCGACCGGGTGTCAGGTGTGATCGTCTGGGTCCCGCTCCTCTTGACCTTCGCCAGCGCAGGCGCCTGCGCCTGCCCGGGTTGCGGCTTCCGGAACGGCGTCGCCTTCCCTGGCGGGGGCGGCGCTGGTACCCCCGTTGGCGACGGCTGCGGCGGTGTGGCGGTGCGCGAGCCCGATGTCCTCAGGTTCTTCACAGTGATTCCTCCATCATCAGATCAGCGGAGGCCGGCGCGGTACGAGAGGACCAAGCCGACGTTGATCAGGGCCTGACGCTCGCCGTCCACGGTCAGAGTCCACTCGCCAGCTCTCAGTCCGGGGATGCGCAGCGCCTTCCCGTCGTCGATGAGCTGTCCGTTCAGGCGCAGCCGGGCCGATCCCCAGTCGGCCGTCTCGTACCGGGCGTACATCCCGGTGATCTGGGCCCCGAGCATGTCGGGGAACCTCTCCGGCACGATCGGCAGCACCAGGTCGCCGCCGTCGAGGAATTCCCGCCACTGCTCGGGGAACTCGCCTGCCACGTCGAGGTACCGCGCCGACGTGTACGGCCGCCGCATCCCGCGCACCGCGTTGGCGAATACGTCGCCTCCCTGCTCGGCGGTGTACTTGACCAGCAGGGTCACGTCGAACAGATTGTGCGGACGGCGGCCGGTGAGCTCCATGCGCCACGTGGACACCGCTCCGGTGCCCTCGAACGGCAGGTAGCGCTCGTCGTCGAAGCGCAGCTCGAACAGGCCGTTGTTGTCGCGGTGCTGCTCGGTGTCGGACAGGACGATCTGCTGGCCGGCCCGCCAATCCGACCGGACCGACGCGGGCGCGTCCCCCTTGCCCTCCAGCAGGTAACGCACCCCTGTGACGTCGGCGCTGAGCACCGTCTTGTGGCCGGTCTGAGTGAGCACGGCGTTGACCTCGATCGGCCCTTCCGGCCCGTTGAACACGACCGAGACGGTCTTGATCCGGCGGCGGTAGTGCCCGGGGAAGTCCCGGTCGAACAGGTCCTCGGTCAGCGCGAACTCGCAGCGGCCGTCGTTCTTCAGCGCGAGCACCGCGAGCGGGTCGAGCTGGAGCAGGGAGATCCGCTTGGTGATCTCCAGACCGCGGTGGTCGGAGCAGGTGTAGGCGTTGCCGAGGCGTTCGAGATCGACCGCCAGGGCCTCTCCGGCCAGCAGGCCGTTGCGGCGGCTCTCCCAGTAAACCGGCTGGATGTACGACTCCGCCGTGCCCCGTTCGAACTGGTAGGCGCGTTCGGCGGCCTTGGCGATCTCGTGGGCCAGGCCGTAGGAGGCGAAATACATGGTGGCCAGGCGGCCGGCCTTCCACTGGTAGAGCTCGGCGTTGGTGAACTTGCCGGTGAGGAAGGTGGCCACGGACTCCAGGTCGGCGATCTCCTGGTCGGTGATCTCCAGTTCGCGCTGAGCGGCGGCGAGGTCGGACTTGGCGGCGGTGATCTGGTGGGCCAGTTCACGCTGGTCGGCCTTGGCCAGCATGACCTGGTAGTGCCAGTCGCTCTCCTGGCGTTCCTGTTCGACGCGGACGCCGTACAGTTCGCCGAGGACGCTGAAGGCCTCGCCGAGGGTCTGGGCGATCTCGGAGCCGACGTCCAGGACCCTGCCGGCCTGCTCGCCGCCGATCATGGTGCCCATGATGAGCGGGCCGGCCAGGACCTGCGGGGCGGCGTACGCGATGGCGGCGCCGATCTTCAGACCGGCGGAGGTGAAGTGCGAGTTGATGCCGTCGGTCATGGCGCTGATCTGGGACTGCTGGAGCGGGGTGAGTCCGGCCTCAAGGAGGTCCTCGTAGTACTTCTGGCGGGCCGCGGCGGCCTCGCCGGCGGCCTCGACCTGGGCGAGGTTCTCGGTGGCCGACTCGACCTGGGCCTCGCGGACGGCCCGCGTCATCTGGCGGATGGTGGCCTCCTGCCGGGTCTGCAGCAGAGTCAGCTCCTCGGCGTCGCGGCGTTCGAGCACGTTCAGCAGCTCGCTGCCGAAGCCGCGCAGCCGGTCCACCAGGTCCTGCGCCTTGCGGTGCAGGAAGCCGAACCGGTAGTGCGGAACCGGGGCCCGCAGCCCGGCCGTGGCCTGGTCGGGGGTCAGCCCGGCCGCGGCGCCCCGGACCAGGGCCATCACGTCGGCGGGCGGCTCGAACAGGGGCAGCGGGCGGCGGATGCCCATGATGTCGAGGGAGGCCCTGATCTTGCGGAGCCGGTCCTCAACGCGGTCCCAGTAGTCGCCCAGCAGCGTGTTGCCAGGGATGAAGAAGTAGGGGTTGGCCACGCCGCGGTGGATGGCCCCCATGCCGTCGAGCAGGGTGCCGCCCGCGGTGACGGTCTCGGCGTACGGGTCGGCGACCCCGGCCGGGTCGAGCTCGTCGTAGGTCCTGGCCGGGGGCAGGTGGCGCGGGCCGACGCTCTGCGGGCGCTTGCCGAGCAGGTCGTAGGCCAGGATGTAGAGCATCCTCGCCTCGTCGAGGCTCTCCATCGTGTACTGGCGGAACAGCAGGTCGCCCCAGTCGAGCACGTTGTCGACGTAGGCCATCACGACGGCCCGGCGGTAGGCGGTCGGGCGCAGTTCCGCGATGGCGTGCGGGTCGAACGGGTCGTCCCGGTAGGTCTTCAGGAGGGCTTCGTGGTCGCCCATCAGGTCGTACTGGCGGCGCAGGCGGGCGATCATGCCGATCTTCTCGCGGAGCCGGTCGTTGTCCTCGAACGGGCGGACCCGGTCGGCCAGGCCGTCGAGCAGGGCCAGGTCGGCGGGGGTGCACGCGCGGGCGTGCTCGAAGAGCGGGGCCAGCGACTCGACGTCGGCCAGGATCGGGCGCAGGTTCCGGCCGACGCTCGGGGGCAGGTTCTCCAGGTCGGCCCGGCACCCGGCGACCAGCGCCCGCAGGTCGATGGCGAGGAAGGGCAGGAAGCGCCAGTAGCGGTCCTGCTCGGTGGGGTCGAAGACGTACTCGTACCAGGTCTTGGCGTCGGCGAAGCGCTGGGCGGTGTTGAGCGCTTGGGCGATGAGCAGCGGAGCGTGAAAGAAGATCTCCCAGTAGTAGCGGCCGTTGGCGCTCTGGAAGTCCAGGTGGGTGCTGGCCGGCACGCCCGCGACCTCGGAGCTCACCTTGATCGTGGTGGAGCCCGTCGTCGTGGTGCTGAAGGAGGGCAGTTCGTCGATCTCCTGGGTCTCCGGGGCCAGCAGCGCGGGCACGCCACCGACCAGGAGCCTGCGGTTGAGCTCGAACGCCGTGCTGGAGGTCAGCCGCACGATCTCGTGGGGCAGGGCGGCGTATTCGTAGGGGCGGTGCACGACGCCGGTCTTGGGGTAGACGGCATACCGGCTGCCGAGGAACAGGAACAGGCCCGACGCGGTGTCCATCGCGCCGGTGTAGCGGGTGGTGAAGTCGGGCGGCAGTGAGCGCCAGTTGCCTTCGATCGGGGCGAAGGCGGCCGCCGCCGAGGGCTCCTGAGTGGCGGTGAGGACGGCGTAGTCCGCGCCGCTGAGGAGGTAGCGCTGGTCGCCGCGCTGGAAGGCTGCGTCTACGGGGCGCGGCAGCGCCTTGGGATAGCCGGGGTCGGCGACCGGCGGGATGTCGGCGCCGTTGAGCGTGTAGCGGTAGTACTCAAGGCCGCTGAGCAGGAACAGGTGGTCGCCGGAGATGTAGGCCGCGTCGACCGTCCCGGTCGTGTTGAGCACTGTGGCGACCCTTCCGAGCGGGCGGGTCTGGTGCTGGGTGGCGTCGGCGCCCACGGTGAAGGTGTCGTCGCTGAAGAAGTACGGCGTGCCGTTCACGTCGGCCGCCGCCCTGATCTTCGTGGGCAGGCCGTCGGGGTTGTCCTTGAGCGCTCGTGGATAGCCGTTCTCCTGGCGGCCGTGCACGAGCTTCGTGTAGGTGCTCCCGAAGACCAGGAACAACGTGTCGCCCTCGACCAGCGCGGCCTGCACGCGGGTCCGGTCCGGGATCGGCCACTTGTCGCGCACCCGGCTCGGCGGGCTGAACTGGCCGCTCGTCAGGTGGCGCTGGGTGTAGGCGTCGCCGTTGAGGAAGTACTCGGCGCCGTTCCACGTGAACGCCACGTCGATGGAGGACCAGCGGGGGAGGTCCTCGGTGTTGGTGTCGATCCGCCGGGGGTAGCCCGGGTCCATCCTCCGGTCCACCAGGCGTCCCCGGTAGCGGTAGTACTCCTGGCCGGTGAACACGTAGGTGAATTCGCCGCGCACCAGCACGGCGTCCACCCGGCCGGTCGTGGCCAGCTCACCGCCGGCCACGTTGCCCCAGCGGCCCGCGGTGGGCTCGCCGGTCGTCTTCAGCGGTCCGAACGGCTTGGTGACCAGGAACTCCTTGGTCAGGTTGTTGAAGAAGTAGCGGGTGTCGCCGTGTTCGAAGGCGGCGTCGATCCGCTCCCAGTTGGGCAGCCGGTGGTTGTTGTTCTTGAGCTCCAGGACGGGCGGGTCCTCGCCGGAGTCAGCGATGACCGGGCGCACCAGGAAGCTGCCGCCTTTGTGATCGACGCTGAACCAGGGCCCGTCGGGCGACTCTGCCGGCATGTTGAACCGGACGACCCCGCGGACCGGTTCGTCGAAGACCTTGCCGAGGTCGATCAGCTTGGCGGGCTGCGCGGGGGTGGCGATCGGGAGGGCGTACAGCTCGGGGGTGAGCGCGTACGACGACGCGTACCTCTCCTTCCCGATCGTGTACGAGCAGGACACCACGATCGAGTCGTGCGTGCCCGCGCCCGGGACGGTGGACGAAGCCTGGACGAACAGGGTCTCGCCGGTGATCAGGCCGTCGTGCAACGGGCCGGGCGGCAACGTCTGCGGGGGGATCCATTCGCGGTTGAGGTTCTGGAAGGAGTAGAAGATCCGCACCCGGTGTTTCGGCGGCGGCGCGGAGACGTTCTGCTGGTCGCCGTCCGTCCTGGTGGTGATGACGGTCTTGCCGGTGTCCTCGGGTGCGACCGCCTCCACGACGCTCCAGAAGACGAAGACCCGGCCGAAGGCGTGCACGGGATCGACGCGGTCGGCGTCGATCTGCACGTCCACCCGGTCCCACGGCTCCCAGCTCGCCGACAGGCGCTCGCCGTCGTCGAACTCGGCCTCCCGGAAGTACCAGCGGCGCGGGTCGGTGCGAGTGCGGCCGAAGAGTACGAGCCGGCGGGTGCTGTCGGCGTCGGCGTCGGCGCGGTAGACGTAGGC
This sequence comes from Nonomuraea sp. NPDC049400, assembly GCF_044466425.1. NCBI lineage: Bacteria > Bacillati > Actinomycetota > Actinomycetes > Streptosporangiales > Streptosporangiaceae > Nonomuraea > Nonomuraea sp. NPDC049400. Next base: position 79,610 of record NZ_JBITMP010000045.1, on the reverse strand, counting down.
CCCGGCGATGGCCAGGCGGCTGACCTCGGTGTATTCGTCGAGGTAACGCTTGTAGGCGCGCTGGACCGTGTCGGCGGTGATCTCGCTCTGGAGGAGGTCGTCCTCCAGTGCCTTGAAGGCGGGCGTCTTGGTGTCGCGCAGCTCGGGGCGGATGTAGTTCTCCGGGTAGAGGAAGACCTTCCGGTTGGCCTCCCAGATCCGGTAGTTCTTCAGCCATTGCCACCAGGTGCGCAGCTTCGGCTTGACGTTCTCCTCGGCGGGCAGCTCCTCCAGGTCCAGGAGGTACCGGTGCAGGTAGAGCTGGGTGGCCGCGATGGCCTCCCGTACCCGTGAGGTGGTGCCCTCTGGCCCCATCTCGGCGTCGATGAGGGTGTACTCGTAGATGTCGGCGGAGGTGGCGAGCTCATGGTGCAGGTGCAGCACCGCCGCGACCAGCGCGTCGCGTCTGAGCACGCTGAGGTCTCCGTGCGCGAGCGGGATCGCCGCCTCGGGCAGCAGGGCTTCAAGGGTGTCGGCAGTGGCGCCGTGCAGCGCCGACGGACCGGCGCCCATCCTGGCGGCGACCTCGAACAGGCGGGCGAGCTTGAGCAGGAACTCGATCTCGAACCGGTCCTCCTCAGCGGGGAACTCGGTGATCAGGCCCGCGTTGCGCTTGACCCAGCGCAACTCGTCGAGGTCCCACGGGAACAGCTCGCACAACCGGTCATACGGCTCGGCCGAGCCCTTGGCCAGCAGCTCTGCCAAGCCGGGATGGCGCCGGTTGAGGTCGGCGAAGGCGACGATGGTGTGCACGTCGGTCAGGCGGTAGTCGGCCCCGTCGCACCAGCGGTGCCGGAAGAGTTGCGGGAAGGTGCGGTCGACCACGTCCGTGCGGCCGGAGTAGCGGACATATCGGTCGTCCTTGGCCAGGTAGACGGCCTCGCCCAGGGTGAAGGCACCGGTGACGCCCGCCTCGAAGGACTGCGGCAGGTCGCCCCAGTCGTCCTTGATCGTGCGCGGGTAGCCCTGTTGGGCATAGTCGAGCCTGCCGGGAAGGTAGCGGACGTACTGGTCGCCGACGAAGGCGTACAACTCCCCCTTCCGGCCGACGAACGCGGCGTCGATGACCGGGGCGGTCGCGAACGAGTTGCGGATGCGGCCGAACCGAGCGCCGGTTAAGTCGACGGCGCCGTCGACGGTGAAACGGCTGCCCTTGAAGAAGTAGACCTTGCCGTCCTTCATGAAGGCGGCGTCCACGCCGTCCTCGAACTCGGCCGGAAGGGGTCCCCAGTCGCCCTCGAGCGTGCGGGGGTAGCCCTCGTCCACGTAGCGGTAGTCGGCGCCGGTGTAGCGGACGTACTGGTCGCCGGAGAAGAGGAAGGTGTACTGGTCGCGTACCAGCGCGGCGTCGACCTTCTTGCGGTCGGCGATCGTGTTGCGCACCTTGCCCAGCACCCCGATCGGGTACGTTGCGGACGGCGCCGTCGAGACGGCGTGCACGAGGTGGCCAGTGACCAGGTAGGCGGTGCGGCCGTTGGCTACCGCCGCGTCGACGCCGTGGATGGCGACCACGTCGTCGAAGGACTCGGGCAGCCCGGCGAATGCCGCCTCCCTGCGCAGTTCGCGCACAATGGGCTTGGGGTAGCCGGGGTCGACGTACCGGTAGCTCGGGCCGGTGTAGCGGACGTACTGGCTGCCGCCGAACACGTAGGTGTAGCCGCCGAAGACCACCGCCGCGTCGACGACCGAGCCGAACGGGCTGACGGAGCGGCCCCAGCGGTCGCGGATCTGGGCGGGCGCGGTGAATGCGCGGTCGGCGTAGGTGGTGAAGGTCTCGGTGAAGAAGAAGTGGGTCGCCCCGTCGACCCCGGTGAAGGCGGTCTTCAGCCGGTCGCCCGCCGCGACGGTGAAGCCGCGCCAGAGGCGTTCGATCGGCCGCGGGTAGGACCAGAGGCCGGTCGCCTCGCTGAACTGCACGCAGCGTTCGCCGCTGAGCAGCACCATCGTCTGCCCCTCGAACAACACCGCGTCAGGCATGGGGAACCCGTCCGGCGCCTTCCAGAACGTCTCGTCGGTGAGCGCCGGATAGCCGGGGTCGGGGCTCTCGTAGGCGCCCTCGTCCCCGGTGTAGATCAGGTGGCGCATCGTGCCGCCGGGCCCGGGAGGCTCGAACAGGTAAGTCGTGCCGTCGCGGTGGTAGGCCAGCGCGACACTGGTCAGCCCGCCCCAGTGCTCGGCGATGGACTTCGGCTCACCGTCGATGACGTCGGCCGAGTCGCCGTAGACGACGAACTGGTCCCCGCTGAACAGGTACGTCTTCCCGTCCCGCCCCACGAACGCGGCATCGACCGTGTTGTCCTGGAAGATCGTGTTGCGCGGGCGGCCCCACTCCTGGTCGAGCGGGTAGTCCTTGCCGACGGCCGTGTCGAAGCACATCCGGCCCTTGAACAGGTAGGTGTTCCCGTCCACCCCGGTCAGCACGGCATCGAGGCCGTCGCGGTAGTCGGCCGGGACGGTGCGCAGCGCCGGCGGCCGGACCGGCTCGTGGCGCTCGGGGCCCTCCAGGGCGTGCTGCCGCCGCCAGCCCTGCGCGGTCTGCACCATGACCGAGCCGTGATCGACGTAGGCGGCCGTGATGCCCGGCAGTTCGTAGGACCGGTAGAGGCCGTCGGAGACGGCATGCCACTGGCCGCCGCGGAACAGGTAGACGGTGCGCCGGTCGGCGAACGCCGCATCCACCCCGTCGAAGGTGACCTTCAGCGCTCCCAGGCGGGGCTCCTTGGCCAGCTCCGACAGGGCGCGCGGGTAGCCGTCCTCGATCGCCCGGTAATCGTGGTCGCGATAGCGGACGTACTGGGAGCCGGCGAACAGGTACGTGTAGGAGTGGGTGACGTCGGCCCCGTCGACCTGCTCGGTCACGTCCATGACCAGGGCGGCGTCGACCCGGCCGGTACGCTGGATCGTGTTGACGACGTTGCCCCAGAACTTCGCGGTGGTCGCCGGGTAGCGGTCGTCGATCTCGGTGTAGTCGGCGGTGGAGTAGCGCACGTACCGGTCGCCCGAGAAGAGGTAGGTCTTGCCGTCCTTGCCGACGAAGGCGGCGTCGATGTGGCCGAACGGGAGGCTGTCCCAGCGTTCGCGCAGGTTCCTGGGCTCCGACCACCAGCGGTGCCGGTTGTCGAAGACGACGAAGCGGTCGCCGCTGAACAGGTAGGTCTGGTTGTCGCGGCCGGTGAAGACAGCATCGACATGGGTGAACGCGTCGGGCAGGTTCAGCCAGTTCTCCGCCAGCGGCCTCGGGAAGCCCTCGTCGGGTTTGGTGTAGTCGCGGGTGGAGTAGCGCACGTAGAACGGGGTGTCGTCGCCGTAGACCCGGAGGCGATCACCCGTGCTCCGGATGGTCAGCACGATGCCGCCTTCGGCGGTCACCCGCCACTCGGGCGAGGCACCGGTCACGGCGGCGGCCGGGCCGACGACCACGCCGTGGTCCTGGAGGCGGCGGCGCAGCGCGGGCGAGCAGTTGCCGTCGGCCAGTTCGGACCCGAAGTCGGCGGGCAAGTCGAGGATCAGCCCGACCGGGCCGAACAGGTGCGCCGAGCCGTCCATCACGAACGCGGCGTCGACCCGGTCGAGCCCGCCCCAGTCGCCGGTGACGGCGCGCGGGTAACCCAGGTCGACGACGGAGTAGTCGGCGCCGGCGTAGCGGATGTAGCGGTCGCCGCTGAACACGTAGGTCTTGCCGTCGAGCCCGACGAACGCGGCGTCGACCCGGCCGCCGGGCAGCACGTCGGCCATCAGCCCCCACCTCTCGGCGGTCGGCGCCACGGTGCCGCCCGAGCTCCCCAGGGCGACGGTCTTGCCGTCCTTGAACAGGTGGACGGTGCCGGAGCCGTCCTCGAAGGCCGCCTCGACGGCGCCCTCGAACTCGACCGGCACGCCCGGCCGCCACGTCTCGATGCGCTGCGGGTATCCCTCGGCCACGCGCACGCCGTCGTTCTCCGGGTTGTCGGTGTAGCGCACCACCTGGTTGCCGGAGAACAGCAGGTAGCCCTTGGCGTCGGCGTAGGCCGCGTCGATGCGCTCGGCGCCGTCGAAGGCGTTGCGCAGGCGGCCCCACCGTTCGGTGAGCGGCTGCTCGCTCTCCCCGTCGAAGGCGCGTTCGCCGGACAGGACGTACGTGCGGCCGTCGTGGCCATGGAAAACGGCGTCCACCGCGTCGCGGAAGGCCGCGGGAAGCGGGGTGTCGCCCTGCCACCACTCGCTGATCGCCCTCGGGTAGCCCTCGTCGGCGTAGGCGTAGTCGTCGCCGGAGTAACGCAGGTGCTGGTCGCCGGCGAACAGGTGGGTGCGCCCCTCGGGATCGACATAGGCGCCGTCGATTTTCTTGGGGTTGGCGAAGTTGTTGCGTATCCTGCCCCAGACCTGCTCCTTCGGCGCCCAGCGGGTGCCGCCGGGCTCGCGGATGAAGCACGACGAGACGTTGCCGGGCCCCCGGCCGACGATCCACTCGGTGCCGTCGGGCATGGTGAAGGCTGCGTCGATCGCGGACAGCCCGGTGAAGCGGGGCGACAGCTCGGTCAGCGGCTTCTGCCGGGCGTCGGTCAGGGCCAGCGTCCGGGCGGAGTAGGTCCAGTAGACGCTGCCGTGGAACATGTAGATCAGGCCGTCGTGGCCGGTCAGCAGCGCGTCGAAGCGGTCGTGGCCGGGCGGCATGGCGAGCGGCTCGGGGAACTTGCCGGTCAGGTCCTGGTCGTGGAAGGCCACGGTGACCTCGTCGCCGTCCAGGCCGAGCTTGGCGGCCAGCCGGGCGAAGCCGCGCAGCCGCCGGTAGACCCGCGTGAAGTCCGGCCCCGCCGTGCCGTCGCCGAGCGCGGGTGCCGCCAGCACGTCGAGCCCGCCGGGCGCCACGGCCGCGCCGATCGCCTCGACGGCGGGGCCTGGCACGCCGAGCACGTCCTGGAGCAGGGTGAGCAGGGCCCTCTGCTGGAGCGCGGCCAGTTCGTCGAGGGCGCCGGTCAGCTCGGCGACGGCGTCCGCCTGTTCCTTGGCCACCGCGTGCAGCAGGAAGAAGATGTCCTTGGCGTAGTCGTCGACGCCGGGCAGGCTGAAGTCGAGCGCGCTGGTGACGGTGCGGAAGTAGGCCAGCCGGCGGTCGGGCACACTGAGCGTCTCGGTCAGGTGTCCGGCGTCGATGAGCATGGCGACCAGCTGGGAGCGCTCGTCGTCGTCGAAGCCGAGCTCGGTGAGAGCGTCCAGGTCGAGGCGGTAGGGCGTCAGCGCCCGCGCGATGCCCGCGATGCGCTCGAAGACCAGCTCCCCGTCCTCGCCGGTGAAGTCCTCACCCGGGTCGAAGACGCCGTTGGGGTCCACCTCGCCGGTGCGGCCCTCGTCGAGGACCTCGCCCTCCAGCCGCCTGACCACCCGGGCGGCCATGGCGTCGTCGGCCAGGCCCGCGAAGTCGGCAGCGGTGATCAGGTGCATCTCGGCCTTCGCCGCCGCGAGCTGGGCCTTCATCGCCGCCAGCACCGCGCGCCGGACCGGGTAGAACTCCAGGGCGATGCCGAGGTCGGCGACGTCGAGCGTGGCCAGGGCGGCCTTGTCACGGTAGACGCCATCGGCGTCGATGACGCCGTTGAAGCGCAGGCTCTCGGCGAGCGCGGCGAACTGCTCTGCGGTCAGCCTCAGCTCACCGAAGACGGCGGGGTCGAGCGGGATCCGGGCCGCCCGATAGGCTTCGACCCGCTCCTTGAGCAGAGCCAGCACGCCGGGCGCGACGTCGTCGAGCGGCACGTTGACGCGGAAGCCCGCGGCCTGCGCGGGATCGGCGAACAGCTCCGGGGCGAGAACCTCGCCCTCCTCGGTGAGGTAGCCGTTGTGCACCAGGTTGTCGTACAGCTCGGCGCGGTCGGCCTCGGTGAGCTGCGGCAGGGCGGCGGCCAGGTCGGAGGGGTAGAAGGCGTCCTGCAGCCCCGCGACGACGCCGAACAGGGGCTCCCGGTAGGCAGAGAAGTCCCCGGCCAGGGTCAGCCCGGCAGGCAGATCCTCGGAGGTGAGCAGCCCGCCGGTCTGGATGACACCCCGCAGAACGAGGTTGGTGAAAATCTTGGTGGTCAGCCGGTCCCCCAGGCCGAGCCCCAGGAAGTCGCCCTTGGTGAGCATGGCGAGGCGGCCGACGGCATCGTGCGCGGCGGTGGCCACGACGGCCGGGTCGATCCGCAGCACGCGCGGGTCGTGCGGGGACACCACGCCGTCGGTGTACGTGGTCAGCACCTCGTACAGAACCCGCGCGGCCCGCTCGTCGAACCGGTCGGAGACGAAGGTCCGGGGGGTCAGCGCCACGTCGGCGAACCGTTCGGCGATCTGGGTTATGACCTGGGCCTGCTCCTCCTCCGACTCCAGGGTGGCCGGTCCGCCGAGGACGGCGCCGAGTTCCTGCCCGGCGAAGCCCCACGTACGCATCCAGGCCACGACCTCGAACACCGTCTGGGCCAGCCAGAGCGAGGCGGCCGGTTCCTCGTCGCGTTCGAGCATGCGGTAGATGTCGCCCGACCGGCCGTCGAGCACCGGCAGCACCGGGAAGGTCGAGTGGCGTTCGATGGCCGGGTCGGCCTCCAGCGCGTCCAGCACGGTGAACAGCTCCTCGACGGACATGCCCAGCGCGCCGGTCAGCCGGGCCACCCGGTTGAGCACGATCAGGCCGGGACGGCCGATGCCCCGGTCGAACGGGCTCTCCTGGAGTGGGCCCGCGTAGCGCGCGCGGAGGCGGCGGACCACCTCGATGATCTCTGTCTCCGCCAGGTCAATGGAACGTGCCAAGCGACGACGATAGGGCCGGTTCTGCGGCGCGAGGATGTCACCGGCGGGAAACGGACCGTCCTTGATCTCGTTGGGCAGTGTCCGGGTGATGAGCGCCTCGATCAGGTCGAACGGCACGTCGTGCGTACGGTGCAGGTGGACCGCGGCGGCCAGGGCGCGCAGCGCGGTCGGCTCCAGCCCGTTGGAGATCCCTGAGGTCACCCGGTCAAGGTCGGTGAACGACAGCCCCGTCCTGCGGGCCAGCCGGATGAAGCGATGGGCGCGGTCGAACCATTCATGGGGCGGCTCCCCGCCGGAGCGCAGTACGAGCGTGCGGTCGTCGGGCCCGACCTCGACGACCGCACCCTGGTGCACCCAGAACCCGCTCCGGGAACGTTCCAGCTCCGGATCCTGGTAGAGCAGCTCGCGCAGTTCCTCACCGGTCAGCGAGGTCGCGGCCAGGAACCGGTCGAGGTCGCACAACGCGTTGACCGGCTCCTCGGGGCCCAGCCCATAAGCCTCGGCCAGGGCGGCGGCGTCGGAGCGCTGGACGGAGATGAGATCGACGTCCTCCAGGGTCAACCCGAGCTGGTCGCGGGTCACCCGGTCGGGATCCACCCTGGCGGCGAACAGCCGGTAGAACTCGACCGGATCGACCCCCAGATACTTCAGGTACGTGGCGAATCGCGCGGCGTCCCGCGAGAAGGGCAGGTGGAGCGGGTGCTTGAGCGTCTTCAGCCGGTCGTAGGGCCGCTCGCCCACCAGGGCTTCGAGCACCTCGTTGACGACGTCGAGGTAGGGCAGCTCGGTGAAGGTGTCGTCGGCGTCGAGCTCGACCTTGCCGATGTCCGGCCGGCGCCGCAACAGGGAGACGTCAGAGAAGGTCTCCTGAAGGAATGTGAGCAGGTCGGTCAGATAGGCCGCTGGCGCGTAGACGGAACGGGCCTCATCTCCCGCCCGCAGATCGAGGTGCCCGAAAAGACGTTCGTAACTCGGTAACGAGGCGTCGTTGCGCACGCGGAAGGTCCCCTCCGTAGTAATCCCCCGACTCGGCCGCCTTATGATCGCCTATCCCGGCGAGGAGGGAGACCTGGCCAGATGGTGACATCCTTAGACCTTTCGGCGAATTCGTCATCAGGCGGGCCTGCTGCCGCGCGGCTCCTGGACGCCGCCCAGTAGTCACCATCAAGAACGGCGCGGATCACGGATGAGACCTTCCACGAGCCCAAGGGCCGCCACCGCGGCACTGGCGCGCGCCTACACGCTCACGCTCGCCCTCTGCACGACTGGGCCATCGTCTACCAACTGTTCGGCACCGGGTTGCGCCGCGCCTGCGGCCTGGCCGGACGATGGCCGCCCAGCTCAGACCTGGCATGTGATCGCTCAGGAAGACCTTGCCGGGTGAGCGTCCGACGCGTTAAACCGCGCCGTCGCCCTGCGGGCGGCGGGAGCGCCTGGTATCCACGTTGCCGGTCAAGGTCCTGAGGATGCCGGGCAGTTCTGCCACGGTTTCGGCGGGAAGGCCGGCCACGGTCTCCTCCGCCAGGGCACACCACATGTGCTTGACCTGGTCGGCCAGCGCCTTGCCGCTGTCGGTGAGTTCCACGATGCTGGCGCGCCTGTCAGAGGGGGCGGGTGTGCGGCGAATGTGGCCGCCGGCTTCAAGCTTGCGGGTCATGAGCGTGACGCTGGGCGGCTCGCAGCCGAGCGCCTCGCTGAGTTGGGACTGGATCGCCGGGCCGGTCCGTGCGAGTTCGAGCAAGAGCGCCTCTTGGCCGGGGTGCAGGCCGAGCGGAGCCAGCAGCGCGGCGGCCCTGGCGCGGTGGCGCAGGGTCAGCAGGCGGATGGCCTGGTTGAGGGCATCGGCTTGCTCGAAGTCCATGGGGCCTCCTTGACAGGTTAGTTATTCGCATAACTATTATGCGCATAACTAATCCTATGGCACCGAGGAGTCAGGCATGACCGTGAAGGTCGCCGTCATCTACTACAGCGCGACAGGCAGTGTTCATTCACTCGCGCAGGCCGTCGCCGAGGGTGCCGCCTCGGCCGGAGCTGAAGTGCGGCTGCGGCGGGTCGCCGAGCTGGCGCCCGACAGTGCGATTGACCAGAACCCGTCGTGGCGGCAGCATGCCGATGCCGCCAGTTCGATCACCGAGGCGTCGGTCGAGGACCTGGCGTGGGCCGATGCGTTCGCGTTCGGTACGCCGACCCGGTTCGGCGGGCCGGCTGCGCAGCTCAAGCAGTTCATCGACCAGGCCGGCGGGCTCTGGCGGGAAGGAAAACTGGCGGACAAGCCGGTAACGGCCTTCACCTCGGCCTACAACCGGCACGGCGGCAGCGAGGCCACGATCCTGTCGCTGGCCAACGTCTTCTACCACTGGGGAGCGCTGATCGTACCGACCGGATTCACCGACCCGGCCGTGTACGCCGCCGGCGGCAACCCCTACGGCACGTCGATGACCGGCCCGGCCGTGGACGGGCCGGACACCGCGACGCTGGAAGCGGCCAGGTACCAGGGACGGAGGCTGGCCCAGTTTGCGATCCGGCTACTGGAGGGCGACCGCACCGCCGATGCCACCGCACCGGGCGGGAACGCCCGCGAAGCCCTGGCCGCGACAACCTCTCTGACCGCGTGAGCGGCGGCGTTCGGCACGGAAAAAAGGTCATGACGAGCGTCAATACCGCACCTCAGCCGGCCAGGCCCCACGCCGCCCACGCATGGATGATCATGGCGCTGGCGTGTGCCTGCCAGTTCATGGTCATCCTGGACTCGTCCATCGTCAATCTCGCCCTTCCCTCGGTCCGCGAAGAACTCGGCTTCACCCCTACCGGCCTGGCCTGGGTGGTGAACGGCTACTTGCTCACCTTCGCCGGCTTCATGCTGCTGGGCGGTCGCGCGGCCGATCTGTTCGGCCCGCGGCGGATGCTGGTCGCCGGTCTGTTGTTGTTCTCCGCCGCAAGTCTGGTGGGTGGCCTGGCGACCGCTCCGCAGGTCTTGGTGGCGGCCCGCGTCGCGCAGGGCGTCGGAGCCGCCATGATGGCCCCCGCGACGCTGGCCGTGATCAACACCTCCTTCACCGAGCCGAACGCCCGGGCCAAGATGTTCGGCGCATGGTCTGCCGCCGGCGGTGTGGGCGGGATGGCCGGCGCGGTCGCGGGCGGTGCCATCACCACCGGTCTGTCGTGGCGGTGGGTCTTCCTCATCAACGTGCCGATCGGCGCAGTGCTGATCGTCGTGGCCATGATGGCGCTGGCCCGCACGCGCACCGGCCGGCAAGAATCGCTTGACCTCGCCGGCGCGGTCACCGGGACGGCGGGGCTGGCCGCGCTGATCTACGGGGTCATGCAGAGCGCCGATCACGGCTGGACGTCGGTGCTGGTCGTCGGGCCGGTCATGGCGGGCCTGCTCCTCCTCGTTGTCTTCACCGTGGTGGAGGCGCGTTTCACCACCCAGCCGATGATGCCCCTGCGGCTGTTCAGAATGCGCGGGGTGGCCGTCGGTAACGGCATGCTGCTGCTGTTCGGCGCGATTCCCATCGCGATGTGGTACTTCACGTCGCTCTTCCTGCAGAACGTCCTCGGCCACAGCGCCCTGCAGGCCGGGCTCGGGCAGACGCCCGCGGCGGTGACGTTCCTGGTGATCGCGCGGTGGGCCGCTCCACTGCTGCCGCGAACCGGTGTGCGACCTCTGGTGCTGGCCGGCAGCGCCTGCTTCCTGGCCGGTTTCGGCTGGCTCGCCCAGGCCCACTCCGACAGCGGCTACCTCACCGGCGTGCTCGGGCCTACGCTGCTCATCGCGACCGGCATCGGGCTCACCTTCCCCACCCTCATGGCCACGGCCACCGCCGGCGTCGCCGAGGGTGACGCGGGGATCGTCGGCGGTCTGGCCAACACCGCGGGCCAGGTGGGCGGGTCGGTAGGCCTGGCGGTGCTCGCGACGGTCGCCAGCACCAGAGCCGCGTCGGAGGCGGGCGGGAGTTCCTCGCCCGCCGCTCTCGCCACCGGCTACGATCTGGTCTTCCTCATAGCGGCCGGACTCGGCCTGGCCATCGCGGTGGTCAGCATGCTGCTGCCACGGCACCGCGCGACTGACCGCCGGTGACGGCTCACCGCACCTCGTGCGGATATTTCGGTAAATGTGCTGGTCAGGCGCGGGACGAGGCCGGTGTCACGGTGATCCTGACCGTGTCGTACTCGACCGTGAACTGGCCATCGGACTGTACGGTGGCCAGCCCTTCGCGATAGGACGGGCACGCGGGGACCCAGCCCAGCTCACGCTTTACCCGGTCGGTGCTCAGCCGGATGCGGGTCCTGACCATGAGCGCGAACATGTACGGCGTCGCGCGCAGCAACCAGGCGGGCATCGCCAGCGGGGCAGGTCCGTCGGACGCGGTCGCGAGTGCTCGGCGCTGACGCAAGGGCCAGCATCACTATCCATCGCCATGGCGGCGATAGTCCGGACTTGTCATGCCATGGAAAGAGTGGAGCGATATCAGATTTTTGTGATGTTTCACGGACGGCGCCGCATCTGGCGTCGATCGCGTCTACCGGGGAGGGTCGGGTGCCAGGCTTCCGTCGGGGGCGATGTGATCGAAGATCTGGCCGATCAGCGTGATCACATGCGGGTCCTCCACCGCGTACAGCGTCCGGCGGCCGTCGCGGCGTGCGGTGATCAGGCCGGCCAGGCGGAGCTTGGCCAGGTGCTGGGAGACCGTGGCGATGCTGATGCCCACGTGCGTGGCCAGCGTGCTGACGTCGTAGGAACCGTGGGTGATCAGCCACATCACGTGGAGCCGTATCGGGCTGGCCAGCAGAGCGAACGTCTCGGCCGCCGCCCTCAGCTGCGCGGGGGGCGGCGGCGGGTGCTCGGCGCCGGGTGAGCCCGGTGCGGGGGAGGTCGACATCGTCTCTCCATTGTCTCGCGCCGACGGCCTGCCTCTCATCCTATGTTTCGACACTTGCGCGACTTCCGAAACGTGTGGAAGATTGGAGGCACTCCGAAGGGGAGTAGCCCGCAACGCCCGCACGTCGACACGCTGAGAACCTCGCGTTCTCCGGCGGCGGGGACCGGTCACCGGCCGGTGGGCGAGACCTTCGGCCACGCAGTCATGCCTGGCCGAGCCCCCTTTCGCGGATGCCCGGCCGGGTTGTCCACCGCCTGGGAAGGACTCCCTCCACGTGGCTTCCACCACGCTGCCGCGCCCACGACTGGCCTGCCAGCTGCTGCGCTGCGCGCCGCTCACCCCGCGCGCTGATTTCCCTGCTCGCGTTCATCGCCCGCCTCGGGCCATTGAGCGCAGCGCCGCTTGGCCCGCTCCCCGGTAGACGCCGGTCACCGACGCCGTGACTCCTGCCGGGCTGTGCCCGGCCCTCCATCACCCACCGGCGGCGCCACCGCGGCGCCGCCGGCCAGAAGGGACACCACACCACTATGAAGACCTCGACGTTGCGGCTGCTGGCAGACGCCCGCTCGGCCAAGGCGGGCGGTGAGCGGGCGACGGCCGCCCGGCAGCGGGCCCGCCTGAGCGAGCTCGTGGCCTGGGCGCGTACCCGCTCCCCCTACTACCAGCACCTGTACAGAGACCTGCCGGCCGGAGTGGCCGACCTGGCCCTGCTGCCGCCCACGACCAAGCGCGAGCTGATGGCCACCTTCGACGATTGGGTCACTGATCCCGCCGTCACCTTCGCCGAGGCCAGGGCGTTCGCCGACGATCCGGCGCGCATCGGGCAGCCTTTCGCCGGCCGCTACACGCTGTCCACCACCTCCGGCACCACCGGCACGCACGGCATCTTCCTGCAAGACGCCCGCGCGACGGCGGTGACCTCCGCGATGATGGCGCGGATGCTGGCCGGCTGGCTGAGCGTGCGGGATGTGGCCCGGATCGCGCGCAGCGGCGCCCGGATCGCGCTGGTGATACCCGAGGGCGGGCATTTCGCCTCCACCGTGGCCGCCGCCCGGCTGCGCGGCCGCTCCCGCGTCGCCGCCTTCAGCGTGCACCAGCCGCTGCACCACCTGGTGGCCCAGCTCAACGCCTTCCGCCCGGCGGTGCTGGCCCCCTACGCCAGCATCGGCGCGCTGCTGGCCGGCGAGGCCGAAGCCGGACGGCTGCACATCAACCCCGCCCTGGTGATGCTCACCGCCGAAGGCCTGCCCGTCGGCGAGTACGCGCGCATCGCGGCCGCGCTGGGGGCGAAGGTGCGCACCAGCTACGCCTGCAACGAGTGCCCGTTCCTGTCCTACGGCTGTTCGGAGAGCTGGATGCACGTCAACGCCGACTGGGCCGTCCTCGAACCCGTCGACGAGCGGTACCGGCCGGTGGCGCCGGGCGAGCCGTCGCACACCGTGCTGCTGACCAATCTGGCCAACCATGTGCAGCCGATCCTGCGCTACGACCTCGGCGACAGCGTCGTGCTCCGGCCCGATCCGTGCCCGTGCGGCAGCCCGGGCCCGGCCGTCCGCGTCCAGGGCCGCGCCGCCGAACTGCTCACCTTCCCCGGCCCGGCGGGGGAACAGGCGCCGGTCACCCTCGCACCGCTGCCGCTGGCCACGCTGCTGGAAGCGGTGCCCGGCCTGGAACTGTTCCAGATCGTCCAGACCGCGCCGGCCACGCTACGCATCCGGCTGCACCCCGCCCCCGGCAGCGACCCCGCAACCCTCTGGCATCGGGTCGAGACCCGCATGCGCGACCTGCTGTCCCGCCACGGCCTCGGCCATGTGCGCCTCGAACACGCCAGCGAACCGATCCAGCACAGCGCGGGCGGCAAGGTACGCGCCGTCATCCCGCTCTCGGCCACCGGCATGGACCCGGCCGGTTCCGGACGTCCCTAATCACCACCACCCCACCCACGGCCACACCACCACCGCCGCGGTGGTCGCCCACCACTGTCGTTCCCCTACGGCTCGCAGGGGAGGGCGAGGCGATCGCCCCGCCCTCCTCAGCCTCCTCCTTCTTCGAAGAAACGGAGACGTCTTCGTGTTGCCCGACCTCCTGGCCTACGGCGTCCGGATCCTGCCCGGCCTGCTGCTCATCGGCGCTTGCTTCGCGCTGGCGCGCGCCGAGCACGACCCGCTGCTGCGCATCCTGACCCTCATCTTCGGGTTCGTGCTGATCAGGGATGCGATGACACCGCTGGGATTCTGGCGGCTGGGCGCCGCAGGAGGAGTGCCCTGGCTGCGCTTCACCGACCAGGCGGGCATCCTGCTGCTGTTCGCTCTCGGAACGGTGGCGCTGACCGCCGCCGTGCTGAAGCTGGACAGCGGCCTTCGCTCGCTGGTGCGCTGGGGCCGACTCACCCCGGCCACCCTCGCCTGGGGGATCGGCGGCGGCATGCTGGCCGCCGCGCCGGTGCTGCTGCTGTCCCTGCCGACACCGCTGCCGACGCGGGGCGGCGCGGTCGCGGTCACGCTGCTGCCGGTGTTGCTGCTGTTCAGCCTGGCGGGCAACCTCGCCGAGGAGGTGCTCTTCCGCGGGTTCCTGCAAGGCCGCCTGGAGCAGCACGCCGGAGCCGTTCGCGCGGCCCTGCTGTCGGCCCTGCTGTTCGCCGCCTGCCACGCCTTCCTGGCCTCGACCGTGACCGATGTCGGCTGGCCACTGCTGGCCTTCACCCTCTACGAAGGGTTGATCTGCGCCTTCCTGCGACTGCGATCCGGCGTCATCGCCGCCGCCCTCGCCCACGGAACTGCGATCTTCCTGCTGGCCGCTGCGTTGATCTGAGCCGGTGAAGACGCTGGCCGGGGCAGACGCGAGCGCTCGCAGAGATGAGTGTTTCTGCGAGAGCCCAGCGGGCTACAGTCCGAAGGCGCCCGCCTTCACGAGCATCACCACACCGATGCCGATCAACACGATCGGCAGCAAAGGCCACACCCACATCAAGGCGGGCCAGGAGGGGCGACTGGGCCATGATCCGCTGGCACGGCCCCAGTTGTGACCACCCAGTGGGCACCAGGGCGGCAGTGAGCTCAGCGAAACCGGCAAGCTGGTTCGAGTGGCGTTCGACGCGCTATGTTTCTTCCTGGAGTCAGGACGCGCACGCTCCTCGCCGCTGCCACCGCCGGGCGGACGACCCCGCGGGTTCGGGGGAAGGCATCGGTCCCCGAGATCACGCGGGAGCTGGGCCGTGCGCCGTCCGCGATCAGGCAGCGGGGTGGTGAGGCGCAGGTCAGCGACCCGGCGTCTCGGATGATGTGACCCTCCGCTTGGGTTTGGTTGCGGTCTGGTGAACACGGCCGTTCGGCAGAGGTGATCGCCGCTACGGTTTCGGCGTCTGGACGCCAGGAGCGAGGCGAGAGACGACGCTGGAGAATGACCCCTTTATCCGTCCAAAGCCTGATAAGGGTCATGGGCAGGGCGGGCGGTAGGGCAGGCCGGGGAAGAACTGGTCCCACTCGGCCCTGGTGATCGGCGGGTACGCGGTCCGGCAGACGCGGGCGGCCAGGCGGGCGGCGTCGGTCTCCCACAGCAGCACTGTGCGGTCGTAGCCGCCGGTGGCCAAGGTGTGCCCGTCCGGGCTGAACGCGACCGACGACACGCGGTCGGAATGGGCCTGCAGGGAGGAGCGCTCCTGGGGGCGGCGGCGATCGGCGAGGTCCCACAGCCGGGTGACGCCGTCGCTGCCGGCCGTGGCGAGGGTGCGGCCGTCCGGGCTGAAGGCGACCATGTTGACGTTGTCGGTGTGGCTGGTGATGGTGACCAGCGGGACTGGCCGGCGGAGGTCGGTGACGTCCCAGAGGCGGGCCGTGTCGTCGTAGCCGGCAGTGGCGAGGGTGCGGCCGTCCGGGCTGTAGGCGAGAGAGTTGATGCCGTCGGTGTGGCCGGGAAGCGCGGCCAGCGGGGCGGGGTGGCGGGGGTCGGTTACGTCCCAGAGGCGGGCCAGGCGGTCCCACCCCGCGGTGGCCAGCGTACGGCCGTCGGGGCTGAAGGCCACGGCGTTCAGCCCGTCGAGGCCGCCGATGAAGCCCGCGAGGAGTCGGGGGCGGTGGGGCTCGCTGACGTCGGTGAGGCGGACCGTGTGGTCGAGGCTGGCGGAGGCGAGGATGTGGTGCCCCGCCGGGCTGAAGGCGACCGCGTTGACGTTGGCGGTGTGGCCGGTGAGGGTGGCCGGCGGGCGGCCACCGGCGACGTCCCAGAGGCGGACCGTCTTGTCGTTGCTCGCCGTCGCCAGCAGGCCGCCGTCGGGGCTGAAGGACGTCCCCCAGATCTCGTCACCGTGGCCGGTGAGGACCGCCCGCAGGCGAGGGCGGGCGGGGTCGGCGACGTCCCACATCCGTACGGCGTGGTCCTCCCCCACGGCGGCCAGGGTGCGGCGGTCGGGGCTGAAGGCGAGCCAGTAGACGGCGGAGGTGGGGACGGTGAGCGCCGGGGCCGGCAGGTCCCACAGGCGGGCGGTGTAGTCGTCGCTGCCGGTGGCCAGCGTGCGGCCGTCGGGGGTGAAGGCGGCTGAGACGGCGTTGCCGGTGTGGCCGGTGAACGTGGTCGCGTACAGGGGCCGGCTCGGATCGGTGACGTCGGTGAGCCGTACGGTGTCGTCGAGGCTGGCGGTGGCGAGGAGACGGCCGTCGGGGCTGAAGGCGACCGACCTGACGACGTCCCGGTGGCCCTTGATCACGACGTTCGTGCCGTCGGCGAGGTCCCACAGGCGCGTGGTGCGGTCGTTGCTCGCGGTGGCCAGCAGGCGGCCGTCCGGGCTGAACGCGACCCAGGCGACGGCGTCGGCGTGGCCGGTGAGCAGGCGGGGCGGGCCGGGGCGGGCGGGGTCGCTGACGTCCCACAGGGCGGCGGCGCGGTCGAAGGCGCCGGTCGCCAGCGTGCGACCGTCGGGGCTGAACGCCACCGACACCACGGCCTCGGTGTGGCCGGTGAGAGTGGCCCGCGGGCGGAGGGCGTTCTGGCCGGCGACGTTCCACAGGCGGACGGTCTTGTCGGTGCTCGCTGAGGCGAGGGTGCGGCCGTCCGGGCTGAACGCGACCGCGTTGACGTCGTCGCCGTGCGGCAGCGCGGCGAGCTGGCGGGGGCGGCGGGGGTCGGTGAGGTCCCACAGGCGGGCGGTGTGGTCCCAGCCCGCGGTGGCCAGGCGGCGGCCGTCGGGGCTGAAGGCGGCGGCGTTGACGTTCTCGCGGTGCCCGGCGAGCACGGCCAGCGGCTCGGGGCGGTGCCGGTCGGTGATCCGCCACAGCCGGGCCGTGCCGTCGCGGCCCGCTGTGGCGAGCAGGCTCCCGTCGGCGCTGACGGCGACCGCGTTGACCCGGTCGGTGTGCCCGGTCAGCCGGGTGGCGTACGGGGTGGCGAAGGTGCGCTGCAGGCTGCTGCGGGCGTCGGCGGTGGGCGAGAGCCGGTAGGCGGCCAGCGCGAGCTGCGCGCCCAGGGCGGGGTTGGCCGCCCGCACCTCGGCCGCGTCGGCGGCGACCTTCTGCGACAGCGCGATGTCGCGCTGCCCGGCCGCCATACGGCCGCTGCCGACCGCGTTCACGGTGGTGGCCGTGGCGATGACGAGCAGGACGGCGAGCAGCGCGACGAGCTGCCGCAGGCGGCGCGCCTGGCGGCGGGCGGCGGCCTGCTCCCGCGCCGCCGCGGCGATCCCGGCCTCCAGGAACTCCTTCTCCCTGGCCGACAGGAGGGGGTTCTTGGCGGCGGCCCAGTCCCTGGCGACGGCGAGGCGGGTGCCGCGGTACAGCGCGCCCTCGTCGTGCCCTTCGGCCTCCCATGCCTCGGCCGCCTCGGTGATCTGGCGGTGCAGGCGCAGCCCGTCGCGGTCCTCGGTGAGCCAGTCGCGCAGGCGCGGCCAGGAGCGGATCAGCGCCTCGTGGGCGATCTCCACGTTGTCGCCGTCGAGGGTGACGAGCCGGGCCGCGGCCAGCTCGCCGAGCAGCCCCTCGTCGTCGGCGAGCTCGTCGCGGCCGACGCGGCGCTTGGTGTCCTCGGTGCCCTCGCCGAGGGCGGTCAGACGCAGGAACAGCTGCCGGGCGACGGACTGCCGCGCTTCGCTCAGCCCGTCGTAGAGCGCTTCCGACGTCCGGGCGATGGCGTGCTCGATGCCGCCGGTGGACTCGTACCCGGCCAGGGTGAGGGTGTTGCCGCGACGGCGCCGCCAGGTCTCCAGCAACGCGTGCGAGACCAGCGGGAGCACCCCGGCCTGTCCCTTGGCCTCGGCGACGAGCCGCGACACCAGCGCGCCCTCCACACGGTGGCCGGACTCGATGGCCGGGCGGGTGATGGCCTGGCGCAGCTCCTCGGTCGTCATGGGGCCGACCAGGATCTGGGCCTGCTGGAGCACCTCGGCCAGGTCGGGGTGGCGCGCGCAGTGGGTGTAGAAGTCGGTGCGCACGCCGAGGACCACACGGGTGCGGCTGCCGGGCTCGCGGGCCGCGCTCACCAGCGCATCGATGAACGCCGCCGGCTCGGCCGGGTCGGGGCAGAGCGTGAACACCTCCTCGAACTGGTCGACGATGAGCACGAGGTCGCCGGCACGGTCTTCCTTGGCCACGACCTGGCGGACGGCCAGCCCCAGGTTGCGGCGGCCGGCGGTGAGGTCGGCGAGCAGCGCGCCCGCCGGGACGCCGAGCCGGGCCGCGAGCCGCACCGCGCATTCACGGAAAGGATGCGGCCCCGGGGTCAGCAACAATGCCTGCGCGGCCGGTAGCAGACCCGCTCTCAACAGCGACGACTTTCCCGATCCCGACGCGCCGAGCACCGCCAGAAAACGATGCTCATTCAGGCCGGCGCGGAGCTTTTCCAGCAGCCGCTCCCGGCCGAAGAACCGGTCGGCGTCATCCGGCCCGAAACTGGCCAGCCCGACGTATGGCGGTCTTTCCTCTGATGTTTCCCGCGGCTCCGGCCGGTTGATTTCCGCGGCCAGCGAAATCCACCGCTCCTGCCATTTCTCCGGGTCCGCGCCGCAGGCCTCCACGTATGCCAGAGTCACCGCCAAGCTGGGCAGTTTCCGCCCTCCGGCGGCCTCCGACAGGGTGCCGGCCGAGTAATGCGCGCGTTGGGCGAGCTCACGGTAGGAGGGGCTGCCTGCCTTTTCGCGTAATCGTCGCAGGTCGGCTGCGAACCGTAACAGCTTTTCGTCACCGGCGCCGAGCGGCCGTTCGCGGCGAGGCATCTCCACCCCCGTTGTGATCCTCAAGCCGGCTTCATTGTTCAGCAGTTGTTGTTCGGTGTCCACCGCGTGACACCGAACAATCCGCGGGCCATATACCAGCACTCATGACCACACCTGATGACGAGGGAGAGTCATGTCCGTAGTCAGACGTATTTCCTGCGTGACGGTCGCGGCGGCGGCCGCGGCGACCGTACTCACCGCCTTACCGGCCCAGGCCGCCGCAGAGGGCTGCTGGGGCACCGGGCCGACCGTCACCGACACGCTGGGACAGCGGTGGGCGACCCGTTACTGCAACAACTACCGGGCCGGCGACGTCTACAACTACGTCGACGGGCGGTGGCAGCCGGTCGGCAGGCTGTACGCCGGCGACAACTGGTTCGTCTGCCAGGCCCACGGCCCCGAAAACCCGCCGGTCGGTGACTGGGTCAACGACATCTGGCTCTACACGGAGGCCGACGAGGCCTGGGCGGCCGGTGGCTGGGGCGGCTTCCCCGCCACGCACGTGTCCGGCGGCGTGAACTACGGGCCGATACCGGGGCTCGGCTGGTGTCCCTGGGAAGAGGACGTGCTGCCCTCCGGGTCGGGTGAGTGAGCCATGTCCCTGCGCTCCCGCCTGACGGCCCTCACGATCCCGCTCGTGCTGTGCGCCGGCGCGGTGACCCCCGCCCACGCGCAGCCCCCGCCGCCCTCGCCGGGCACCACGGCCGCCAAGAAGGAGCCTCTGGCGCCGGAAGAGGCCCGCCTGCGCGCCTTACGCAGGGCCGCGGAGCGCGGCAACCACGCCTACTACGACGCGGACAAGGTCTCCGCCGACGGCCGCTCGCAGCAGAGCGTGAGCAAGCTGGCCGCGATCACGGCCTTCCCCGCCACGCCGCCGCAGCCGGACACCGGTAACTGCCTGGCCAAGGAAGAGGCCAAGACACCGGAGGGCTGGACCTACAACCGGCTGCTGTGGTGCCAGACGGTCGGCTACCGGGCCAACTACACCAAGCGCACCTCGGCCGGCACCGTGATCTACATGGGCAGCGTCGAGGTCACGTGGGAGATGGCCGCGATGGGCAGCAACACCCAGCGTGCCATCCGGGTGTTCTGGCGGCCGGTGGCCGGGTCCGTGCGGTACGTCGGCTGGACCACCGGCGTCCCCAGCGGACAGCCCTTCGCGGTGCACCCCGCGTGCGCCGAGGCGGCGCCGTACTGCAACAACCTGGGAACGCCGGCCAGGAAGACCTGGGCGGCCTGGAACACCACCACCGACTGGGCCTCCTGGGACGTGACCTCGCCCGCCCGGTCCGGCGACTCCACCCGCGAGAAGATCACCTCGCCTCACTGGCACCTGGTCACCGACGCCACGTCCCTGGAGTATCCGGAGATCCCGGCGGGCCAGACGAACGACTGGCCGTTCCGCTGCGACTCCGCCGACTACTTCTCGCGCTTCGGGCAGGCGTTCGACCAGGCCTGCGTGTTCACCGACGTGATCCCGCACCTGCAGTACAGCCTCTCCAGCCGCAAGCACGCAGCCGTCGCCCGGCACATCCACGAGGCCCAGCTCAGCCCGGACACCTCCTACCCGATCGAGTCGCACCGCAAGGTCATCCCGGGCCGCTGGGAGCCCGACCCCGACCCCGAGTACGGCTCGCTGCACCGCGTGGAGGGCAGCGGCACCATCGCCGCGGCGAACACGACCTGGAAGAACTACGCCTGCAACCGCAACGGCCCCTACAACGCGACGACCGGCCTGCCGCCCAAGACGGCGCAGCAGGAGGCGGAGGGCTGGCAGTGCGACGAGTACCCCTTCCGCTCGACTGCCGAGGGCGCCAGCAGCGGCACCTGGGACTTCTCCGTTCGGTGGGTGCCTCCCTCGCAGAACACCTCGGCGGGCGGCTCGCTGAATGCCTTCTTCTTCGACGACCGGATCCTGCACGTCAACGACCCGTTCTGGGTGAAGATCAACCCCTGAGAGGCTTCGCCATGGCCCTGATCAACAGAATCGCCCGCGCCGGAGCGGCGGCGGCACTGGTGTCGGCGGCGGCGCTGACCGTCGCCGCCCAGCCCGCCGCGGCCGACCTGGGCCCGCCGCCGGGCTGCCAGCGCGGCCACTTCTGCGTCTCCGGCGGACCGGACAGCCCCACCGGCTGGTCCACGGCGGGCAACTGGACCGGGAGCGTCTACGGCGTCTTCCTGTTCAACAACGGCCATCCCTATCCCGGGGCCGACCACGTGGACGTCACCTTCTACCGGGCCCAGGACGGCTCTGGCCCGTACACGCGGTGCGTGCACTACTATCCCGGCCCCGGCGAGTACTACCTCTACACCCCGAACGATCCCGTCCAGATCGTGCGGGTCCGCTGGCGCGGCGAGTGCTGATCCCCGATCTACGGGCTCGGAGGACCGTTGCGTCCTCCGAGCCCGCGTCACATCGTCCGCTGCAGCCGGCGGCGGGGCTTGGCGCCGGACGATCAAGAACGGCCACCGCATGTGTACACAACGGGCATCGCGCCCGCTCCCTCGACCTCGGGCAGTCCGGCTGGACGCTTGAGTGGAGGGGAAGCGAGACTCCAGCGAGCGTCTCGGGTCGCAACTGGGGGGTCTTCTCCCGAACGTGTCCCCAGCCGCCAACTAGCCGCCAACTAGGCGGGTTCGCTGCAGATCTCGGGGGGATAGGCGACACGATCGTGAGGATGGCGAGGTGTTCGGCATCGTGGCCTCGACCTGCCCGCAAGCACGCAGTGCTGGCTGATCGATCGTGCCCCTTGCTGGAAGGGCGATGTCGTCCTCATCTGCCGATGACGGCGCCGCCCTCCGGGGACTGCGACGATGGTGGCGGGCCGTCGGTCGTCAACTCCGCGGGAACATTTGTCCAAGACTGATAGTCGACCGCACGTGCATAGTCTCCGCATGAGTGAGTACGACATTGAGCACTCGCGTGGGATGCACGTGGTCCATGACGGCCCGCGGCAGGGGCCGCCGTTGTTGCTCATCCACGGATCGGGCGCCTCGGGCGGCTTCTGGAGCGCGGTGGTCCCGGCACTGGCCGGCCACCATCACGTCATCCGGGTCGACCTCCCGGGCTGCGGCCAGTCCCCGCCCGCGCCGTCGTACGACGTGCCTGCGCAGGCGGGCCAGGTGGCGGCGCTGCTGGACAATCTCGGCCTTCGTCACGTCGCCGCGGTCGGGCACTCCAGCGGCGGCTACGTCGCCACCGCGCTTGCCGAACAACGTCCTGACCTCGTGGGTTCGCTTGCACTGATCAGTAGCGGCCCAAGTCTGGATGCGCTCCTTCGGCAGCCGTTCATCCTTCGGGTCCTGTTGGCACCGCCTTTGGGCCCGCTCCTGTGGTCGAGGCGTTCGGATGCGATGATCCGCAGGGGGATCAGCGCGACGGCCGCTCGCCCGGTGGACCTTCCGGACGACGTGGTCGCCGACGTACGGGGCATCACCTACCGCGTGATGAGGACGGTGCTGCGCCGGAGCACCGCGTACATCGCCGAGCGGAGCGTGCCCGAGCGTCTGGCCGCCCTCGAGGTCCCCGTGCTGGTGATCTTCGGCGCTGCCGACCCCCGTTGGGAGCCGTCGTCGGCGCACCAGTACGGCGCGGTGCCGAACGCGCGGGTCGAGCTGCTGCCCGGCGTCGGGCATCTCCCCATGTTGGAAGCGCCCGAGACGACCAGCAAACTGCTGCTGGGCTTCACGGCAACGGGCCGCTGACAGCCCACCCATGATCCCTGAGGCCTAGACTGGTCAGGTGTTGTCGACCGGGACGCCACCTGACCGGGCGTGGGTGGACGTCGCAGTCCCACGCCCGTCGGTTCGGCTGCCGGGGGTCAGCATGGCCGGGTTCCGCCATCGTGCCCCGGCCTTTGTGGACATCGCCATGGTCGCGTACCCGTCCGTCACCCTGCTCGTCGATCTGAGCGAGGGAGAAGGCGTCGTCTACGAAACCCATGGACGGCACGAGCGCGGCAGTGTCGTCGTCGGGCTCCTCCCCGGCGATCTTCGGGCAACTGGCTGCGGAGTCGGCGAGTGCCTCCAGATCCGGCTGGAGCCGGTCGCGGCGGCTGCGTTGTTCGGCGCATCGACCGAGCTCAGCGGGACGGTGGTAGCCCTTGAGGATGTCTGGGGCCGCGACGCCGGGCGGGCCGAGGACAGGCTGCGCGCCGCCGCGTCGTGGGACGAGCGGTTCACGATCGCGGTGGACATCCTCGGCCGACGGCTGGGCGCCCACCCACCGGTCGATCCGCAGGTCGCCTACACCTGGCGGCAGATGCTCACCAGCCGGGGGCGGGTGCGGATCGACGGCCTGGCGGACGAGGTCGGCTGGAGCCGCAAGCGCCTGTGGTCCCGCTTCCGGTCCCAACTCGGCATCACACCCAAACGCGCCGCCCGACTGGTGCGCTTCGACCACGCCGCCCACCTTCTCGCGGCGGGTCACGCCGCCGCCCGCGTTGCCACCGAGAGCGGCTACGTCGACCAGTCCCACCTCCACCGCGAGGTCACGACGTTTGCCGGGCTCACGCCCACGGCCCTGGCCGTCGCGCCGTGGCTCGCGATCGACGACGTTGCGTGGCCGGCTTCATCGGCAAGAAGACCGGCCGACCGCGCGTGATCGGCCCCGCCGAGTTGGTCACACTACGCCGCCTGGTCGACGACGGTGTCTCGATCACCGAGGCTGCCCGCACCCTCAAGGCCGGCCGGGGTCAGACGAAGAAGCTGTCGTGGCGGAGAAAGAACTCGGCACGCTCCTCTTCGCTGAGGCGGGCCAACTCGGTGACGCCTTCGAAGTACTCCTCGCGGGGTGCGCCGGGGGCGAAGAGCATCAGCATGGAGGCGGGCTCGCCCGATTCGTTGCGGAAGGCGTGCAGCCCGCCCACCGGTACGTACAGGTAGTCGCCGGATGTGGCGTTGATCCAGCGCCGGCCGTCGAACAGCCGCATGGTTCCGGACAGGATGAAGAACGATTCCGACATCGCCTTGTGGAAGTGCGTGCTGGGCCCGGCGGCCTCGGGGCCCATGTCCACCCGGTACAGGCCGTACTCACCGCCGGTGGAGACGGTGGTGGACAGGTAGTGGTAGGCGGTGCCCTGGGAGACGTTGGGGCCGTCGGTGGCAACCGGCTTGGAGACGAAGTCGGGCGCGGCGGTCGCGGGCCGGAAGCTGGCGCTGATCTCACCCTGCTCACCGAAGTAGCGGGGGTCGGGGTAGGACACGGTTACTCCTTGGACGAAGAAGGGGGGGCCGAGGGTCAGGCGTTCAGGAAGTCGCGGGCGAGTTCGACGAGGTCGGAGGGGTCGGCGAACCAGTCCATATGGCCTTCACCCGCGATCTCCACCAGATGGCTGCCGGCGATCGCCTCGTGCAGCTGCCGGGAGCCCTCCAGGGGGATCATGGCGTCGTCGGCGAAGCCGACGACCAGCGTGGGCGCGGTGATCGCGGGCAGCAGCGGCCTGATGTCCACCCGCAGGCCGAGGTCGATCTGGCGGCTGATGCCGGCCGGGGGCCAGGCGTCGGCCAGCGACTGGGCCAGTCCGTCGTGACCGAACCGGTCCAGGGCGGCGGCGCTGAAGCCGGTCAGGGCGGAGAACCGCTTGAACAGCTCGCGGTCGGTGTCCAGCAGCTTGCGCGCGGTCTGGAAGTAGTAGCGGTCGCGCGGGCCGGTGGAGTGTGCCCAGCCGCCGACGAGGACGAGCCGGCGCACCAGGTCGGGGTTGGCGGCGGCCACCGCGGCCGCGCCGACCGCGCCGAGGGAGAAGCCCAGCAGGTCCACGGGGTCGTCGGACGCGTCACGTATCGCTGCCGTGATCTGGTCGGCGATGAGGTCGACGCTCAGTTCTCCGCCGTCGTCTTCGGTCTGGCCGCTGCCGCTGAAGTTGGGGCGGATGACGGTGCGGGTGTCGGCGAAGTGGTCGACGACGTTGCCGAAGACCTTCTCGGCGTCGCCGCCGATGCCGTGGACCAGGACAAGGCCGGGCCCCTGGCCGTCGGCTTCGTAGTGGACGCGGGTGTTGGAGGCACGGGTGAACGGCATGTCACTCCTTAGGCGAGAGGTCATTAAGTGAGTGCTAAGATAATCAGCAGTTGCGCGAGTGTTAATTAAACGAGCGCTCATCTATCTTCTGTGGGAGGAATCATGGCGGATGCGGTGGCGGCGGTGCTGGAGCAGTGGCGCCGCGAATGCCCCGGCCTCGACGTCTCGCCGATCGGCGTCGTCGGCCGGATCATGCGGCTGTCCCGGCTGTGGGACAAGGAGATCAAGGACTTCCTCGCCGACCACGGCCTCGAACCGGGCGAGTTCGACATCCTGTCCACGCTGCGCCGCTCCGGAGAGCCCTACGAGCTGACCGCGAAAACCTTCCTCAAGGCGTCCCTCGTGACCACCGGGGCGGTCACCCTGCGCGTCGATCGCATGGCTGAGAAAGATCTGGTCACCCGCGAACCAGACCCCTCCGACCGCCGCTCTGTCAAGATCCGCCTCACTCCGCGAGGGCTCGAAGTGATCGACCGGGTCCTTCCCCTCCACCTGGCCAACGAGGCCCGCTTGCTGCACAGTCTTGACGCCGACGAACGCCGGCACCTCGCCACCACACTCGCCACCATGCTGGAATCCCACGGCGACACCGCCCCCCACACCGCCCGCTGAGAGGGCATGTGATGAACGTAGATGGCGGCACCGCGCGCCTCCTGCTGCCGTCGTACGGGTCGTCGCCCTGAACAGCCGCGTCGAAGTGCTCCAACGCCCGGCGAGGCGCCCCCAGACTGAGGGCCGCGCCGCCGGCGAACTGGTGAAACTCGCCCAAGTTCAGCCAGTACAACGCGGGCGCGTGCATGCAGCAGCGCCTGCACGCGCGGAGACGTTACGCGGCGGGCTGCAAGCGCGCCGTCGAGCAGATCGAGGGCGCCGCGGGGGTCGCCACCGGTGCAGCGGAGGTCGGCGCGAGCACGCGGACCGTGTCGTCGCCAGCGCTGGCTGTGGCACGGAGCGCGGCGATGAAGCGCCGCTCGGCGTCGGCGTCGTGTCCGCTGTCATAAGCACACCAGCCCGCCAGGCGGCACGCCTCCGCCGCTGCCCCATAGAGTCGGCGGCCCACCTGCTCACTGTGCGTGGTCTCCTGCAGGAGGCGCCGGGTCAACCTGATCTCGGCTGCAGCCGTGTCGTATACCTCGGCCGACCCGATCTGGTCATCGAGATGCCGCAGAGCACCCAGGCGCGCTTCGATCCTGGCGGCGACTTCGGCACCGATCCGGCGCTGCCCCACCAAAGGTGCGGCTCCTCGCTCACAAGCCCCTCGCCCCGTCGATGCGTTCGCGGAGCAGGTCGGCGTGGCCGTTGTGCCGGGCGTACTCCTCGACCATGTGGATGAGTACCCAGCGCAGCGAGACCCGCCCGCGCCAGGCGTCATGGCCTTCGACATCGAGGTGAGGTGCCTCGGCGACGTAGGCGTCGGCGAAGGCCACCTCCTCCCGCCAGGCCTGCCAGGCGCCGGCGATCACCGCAGCGTCCGGCACGGCGCCGTCGAAGTCGCCGTCGGGGTCCTGGGCGCAAGAGAAGCGGGGCGGCGCGTCCTGGCCGGCCAGCACCGTCCTGAACCAGCGGCGCTCCACGTCGGCGAGGTGCCGGATCAGCCCCAGCAGTGACAGCGTGGAGGGCTCCGCGGCTCGCCGGGCCAACTCGGCGTTCAGACCCCTGCACTTCAGCTCGAGCGTCGCCCGCTGCGCGGCGAGGACGTCGGCGAGCATCGTGCGTTCGTCTCCGATCGCGGGGAAGGCGAACCGGTTGTCTTCCTCTTCACCGAAGATCTCGCTTCTTCTCCGGCGGCTCGTGTCGTTCAGGTTTCTTCGGCCTTTCTGGGTCACCCGAGCAGGGGGAGTCGTTTGGTGAGGGCGGTCACGCGGTTGCGCGGACCGAATACGGCGACGGCCACGAACTCGACGTCCTCCGACGGGGTGGTCGTCAACGTGGCGAGGTAGTCGTCATAGTCACGGGCGCGCCGGGCCACCTCGTTGAAGCCCACGGCGATCAGGTCCTCCCGGGCCAGGGCGCGGTGGTGCAGCTCTCGTAGTTCGTCAGTGGGAGCGGTCAAGACGGGAACCGGGTGAAGGTTCAGGCCCGCGTGCCATCCGCCGCCGCCGTCCACGCCGTCGCCGCCCAGGGGGTCGCTCAGACGGGCGCCCAGGCTGAGCCCGACCACCGCGGCCGCGTTCACCGCCAGCGCGGGCTCGAGGTTGTCGCGGACCACGAGGACGAGCTTGGTGGCCAGGGGCATGGTGGGTCTTCCATTCGGATCACGGAGCGGCGGGGACTGAGAGGACGGTGTCGAGGCGGCGCTGAGCCAGTTGGGATGCGGCCTCGGCGGGTGTCACCTGCTGATGGTCCGCCGCGTGGAGGAGGTCGGCGACGGTGTGCTCGATGGCCTCGACGCGCTTGCGTGCCTCCTGGGCGGTGCCATGATGCAGTTCCACGGTGAGCGCGTTGATGACGCCGCCCGCGCCGGCGACGTAGTCCGGCACCCAGACGATGCCGCGCCGGTGCAGGAGGTCGGCGACGTCCGGGGTGGCGAGCTGGTTGTTGGCGGGTCCGGCGATGGCGGAACAGAGTAGCTCGGGCACGACCTGCTCGGTGAGGACTCCGCCGAGCGCGGCGGGAACGAGGATGTCCACGTCCGCGGTGAGGCCTTCGTCGGGCGCGACCCAGGTGGCGCCGAGTTCGCCGGCGCGTTTGCGCTTGGCGGGGTCGATGTCGCTGACCAGGAGGTCGGCTCCCTCGGCGGCGAGCAGGCGGGCCAGCCGCAGGCCGACACTGCCGAGCCCCACCACCGAAAGGTGTGCGCCGGTGAGTGTGGAGGCGCCGTGGAGGCGTTGCCTGACTGCGCGCAGGGCGGCCAGCGTGCCGAGCGCGGTGGCCGGTGAGGAGTCGCCGCTGCCGCCCCATTCCTCCGGCTTGCAGAAGACGTGCGCGGTGCGTTCGCCGATGACCGCCATGTCCTGCGGTGTGGTTCCGACGTCCGGACCGGTCGCGTACGCCCCGTCCAGGGACGCCACGGCGTCCGCCACGTCTTCCAGCGCCCTGCGGCGCAGCGTCGCATCCAGGCCAGTGCTCTCGGGCACCGCGACGACGGTCTTACCGCCGCCATTCGCCAGGCCGGCGACGGCGCACTTGGCGGTCATGCCGGCTGACAGGCGCAGGGCGTCGGCGAGCCCATCGCGCCAGTCGGCGTAACGCCAGATGCGGCATCCGCCGACCGCCTGGCCGAGCTTCGTCGAGTGCACAGCGACGATCACCGGGAGACCGGAGCGGAGGCCGGTGCGTATGACGACCTGCTCGTGATCGAATTGCGCGGACACTGTGTTGTCCTTCCGGTTGACCGGTATCACTGCCAAGAATTGGCCATATGGACCATGTGTGCCAACAGAACCGAACGAATGGTCGGAATGCCCGCGGTGAACGGCGAACGGGATGAATGTCGTTCGGTGATACGGCAATTCTGCCGATCGGTTCGCCCAGTTCGCGTAGTCGATCGCCGCTGGGGTCACGTCCAGGACGTGGTGTATGAGTCGATCTTCGTGGCCGTGCGAGGCCGGGCTCATCGAGGGCGAGCGCCGCGGGCCGTGGATCTGCTACCGGCTGCGCCCCGAGGTGCTGAGCCAAGCCACTCCCGTCCTGTCGGTCGACGACAGGTCCCGGGTCGCGCCTGAGCTCCCCGGCCCTGGCGTCGGACACCCGCTCACAGGTGAGTTGGTTGTTAGCGCGCCGGGTGGAGGCGAGGTTCCGAACCGGTCATCAGTAGATGTCTGAGGTCTCAGGCGTTCCGAGCGCTCTGCGATAGCGGCCGGGAGAAGTCCGGTACTCCCGGGTGAAGGCCCTGACGAACGTGAACTCCGAGGCGTAACCGCATTTCCGGGCGATCGTGCGAAGGTTGGCGTCGCTTTGCGTGAGCAACTGGCCGGCGAGGGTCATGCGCCACCAGTCAGGTAGGCCAGCGGCGGCTGGCCCCCGGTTGCGGTAAATCGCTGCGCGAAGGCCGCGCGTGAGAGGCCGGCTTCCGCTCCGAGCGCCTCCACGGTCCACGGATGTGCAGGTCGGTCGTGGATGGCGTGCAGGGCGGCACTGATCGCCGGATCGGCGAGGGCGGCCGCCCAGCCGCTGGCCGCGGTCTTGGCCTGATCGCTCAGGCACGCCCGCATGACGTAGAGCAGCAGGGTGTCGAGCAGCGCGGGCAAGATCGCGTCCGAGACCGGACCGGGCCGCTCCAGCTCCCGGCCGAGCAGCGACGGCCGCGCGCAGGATCATCTCGCGGTGGAGTACCTGTCCCGAGGGATGGAATCGGGAGATGTGGCGGCCCGCTGCCAGTACCCGTCCGTCCGCCGTCCGGGCCGAATCCTTCTGCCTCAGCGGTTCCAAGGACGACACCCCTCACGACAACATGCGTGCCTTGTCGACAGGTTGAGATCATCGCACTGACAAACCGGTGGCGTCAGCAGCAAGCCACTCCGCGCCCGGCGAGTTTGTGGGGTGATTGCTGCGCCGCGCCCCGCGAACACAATGAGCGCCGGCCGACATCCCCGGACCAAGGGCGACGGCTATCGATGGTGTGAGGTGCCCATGCAGGTGAAAGGGCTCTCAGCCCGACTCCCGCAGCTTGGTCAGGCCGCTTTCACCTGCCGTCGCGTCAAGGTCAAACGCGGGTCCGCCGTCCTCGTCGACCGTGCATTGAGCCAGTCCCGCCCTGCCCCGATCAATGCTCTCCCAGCCCAGGCCCTCCCTCCAGAGGAACCGCCCCCATCGCCAATCGGCCCACCAACGCCCGAAGCGATGCCGGTCCGGGGCGGGCGTCAGTCGGCCCACCGCCTCGCCGGTCAACGGGCGGGCCTCGACGGCGCCGAAGGCGCCTGGAACAAGAGCGCCTGAGCCTCTCGGCGCGAAGCGCCGCCACAACGAAGACCTTTGTTCGGGGCGGGCTCCAGCAGGCCCACCATCCAGCGGGGCAACGGGTGGGCGCGCTCGGCCCACTTACCCCTCGGCCCCTCGGTCGACATTTGGCGGTAACAACCTGGTAACAGGGTCTTTTCCTGGCCAATGTGAGCGGTCACACTCATGCTTCAAGGCGATGTGACCGGTCACATCCAGCACCTCCGCGTCCCCCCACGGGCGCGAAAACCGCCCAAGCACGCAAGGAGGTTGTCCTGTCATGAGGAGGAAAAATGCCTGGTCAGCGGTGCTGGCGGTGGTCATGGTGACCGCTGCCGTGCATGCCGCCCCAGCCCAGGCCGCGTCCCAGCTCGTCGTCGACCTCGCCACCCAGACCGGCGCGCTGCGGTACGGCGCCACCGGCTTCCTGTACGGGCTCGGCGACGAGGGCATCCCGAACGAGACCATGCTGGCCGCCCTCAAGCCCCAGGTCACCGCCCAGAAGGCCCCCGACGGCCTGCAGCACCCGAACGGTGACGCGCTCAAGGTCGCCCCCATGGTCAAGCGCGCCGGCGGCCGCGAGATCCAGATCTACATGCAGGACATCTACAAGCAGTGGCCGTACGAGAACCTCGGCATCGACGACTACCTGGCCAAGGTGAACACGATGGTCAGGAAGGTCGTCGCCGACCCGTACCGCACCTCGTACGTGTACGTCCCCTTCAACGAGCCCGACCAGATCTGGTACGGCGGCAACCTGACCGGCTTCATGAACGACTACCGGACCGTCTACCGCCGGATCCGCTCACTCGACCCCGGCGCCCGCATCGCCGGCCCCAACTTCGCGAGCTACCGCTCGGCCGACATGCGCACGTTCATGCAGTTCGCGCGGGACAACGGCGTGCTGCCCGACGTCACCACCTGGCACGAGCTGGGCAACGACTTCTTCACGAGCTGGCACACGCACTACTCCGACTACCGGGCGATCGAGTCGAGCCTCGGCATCTCGCCCAGAAGCATCACGATCAACGAGTACGGCCGGTCGTCGGGCGATCTGGGCGTGCCGGGCAATCTGGTGCAGTTCGTGGCCAAGTTCGAGAACAGCAAGGTCGACGGGTGCCTGGCGTACTGGACGACGGCCGGCGGGCTGAACGACCTGGTCACCAGGAACAACCAGGCGACCGGTGGCTGGTGGCTGTACAAGTGGTATGGCGAGCTGACCGGCAACACCGTGGCCGTCACCCCGCCCGCCGTGGGCGGCTCGCTGCAGGGTCTGGCCGCGTTCGACCAGGCCAAGAAGCAGGCCAGGGTGATCTTCGGCGGCAACAACCCGGCCAGCGGCACGTACGACACGAACCTGGTCGTCAAGGGCATCCCCAGCGCCCTGGGCACCACGGTCCGCGCCACCGTCTGGGGCGTGGACAGCACCGGGCTGAACCCCTCCCCCGGCCCGTACCAGCTCACCGACGCGGAATTCACCGCGAGCGGCGGCCAGATCACGATTCCGCTCACCGGGCTCAAGGGCTCCTCTGCGTACCACGTGATCGTGACCCCGGCCAGGGCCGCGGCCAACGGCTCCCGCTACGAGGCCGAGTACGCGGCCCTGTCCGGCTCGATCACGTACGGGCCGGTCTCCTACGTGGACGGAAGCACCAAGTTCGTGGTCACGGCGCCCGCGGACGGCTACTACACCATCGGCCTGCGCTACTCGGCTCAGGCCGCCCGCGTGGTCAGGCTGCGGCTCAACGGCTCCGACCTGACCGACGTGACCCTGCCCGCCGCCACGAGCTGGAACAACGTCACCGCCAAGGTGTTCCTGACAGCGGGGATCAACCGCCTCGACGTGGGCTCGGCCCAGCTGGACCACGTCGACGTGACCTCGTCCGCCGGCACGATCTCCGCGTACGAGGCCGAGTCCGGCGCGAACACGCTGGGCGGCGCCGCCAGGGTGGCGTCCAACTCGGCCGCCTCGGGCGGTGGCTACGTCGGCTTCATCGGCGCCGGCGCGGCCAACACCCTGCGCTTCAACAACGTCACCGTCCCATCGGCCGGCCGCTACCGCATGGTCGTCACGTACGCCAACGGTGAGCTGGGCGAGGGCGCGACCAACTACAACACCAACATCGTCGACCGCTACGCCGACGTCTCCGTCAACGGCGGCTCAGCCGTCCGGCACTACTTCCGCAACACGCTGGGCTGGTCGAACTACCGCACCACGGTCGTGGACGTCACGCTGGCCGCCGGCCAGAACACGATCACGTTCGGCAACGCCTCCAGCCGCTACGCACCCGACATAGACCGCATCCAGATCGCCGCACCACTCGGCTAGAGCAAGCATCGCTCGGCCAGAGAGCAAGGACGGCTCGGCCAGAGCAAGCACCGCTCGGCCGGAACGCCAGAACAAGCAAGGGAGATCCATGAACACCAGCGTCGTCTGGGGCCACCCGAGCCTTCGGGTCGTGCTCGACGTCTCACCCGACGGCCCGGTCGGCGTGCGGTCGCTGTCGCGCGGCGACGCCGCCACCGCGCACCGGCCCCGGGCGACGCAACCGCTGGTGGAGCTGCTGCTCCCGGGCACCGGACGGGCGCACTCCTCGCACCGCTTCTCCCAGACGGCCGTCGGCCGGCGCCTCGCCTATCTGGGCTGCGACCAGCGCACGGACGGGGCGTGGCACGTCCTGCGGGTGCACCTGCACGACGCGGAGAGCGGGCTGGACGCCGAAGTGTTCCTCCGTTCGGCGGACGGGGTGGCCGCGTTCCAGGCGTGGACGCGGGTGACCAACCGCGGCCAGGAGCCCGTGCTGCTGCTGGGCGTCACGTCGTTCGCCGCCGCCTTCGCGGGCTCGGTGGACTCCACCGACGTGGTGCGGGCCGACAGCGAGTGGCTGGGTGAGAGCCGCTGGGTCCGCGAGGCCCTCCGCGCGCAAGCCGTACCCGATCTGCATCTGCCTTCGCACGGGCAGGACGGGCGCGGCCGGCTCGCGGTCGTCGGGAAGGGCACCTGGTCGACCGGCGGCCACCTGCCCACGGGCGGGCTGATCGACCGCGACAGCGGGCAGGCGTGGCTGTGGCAGATCGAGCACAACGGCCCCTGGCGCTGGGAGGTCGGCGAGCGGCTCGACGGCCCGTACGTCGCGCTGCTCGGCCCGACCGACATCGACCACCAGTGGCAGCATCGGCTCGCGCCCGGGGAGTCGTTCACCACGGTGCCGGTGTCGGTCGCGATGTCCGGCGAGGGACTGGAAGGGGCGGCCGCGGCGCTGACCGCGCACCGGCGGGCGATCGTCCGGCCGCATCCCGACCGGGAGCGGCTGCCGGTGGTGTTCAACGACTACATGAACACGCTGTTGGGCGACCCGACCACGGCCAAGCTGCTGCCGCTGATCGACGCTGCCGCGGCCGCGGGAGCCGAGGTGTTCTGCGTGGACGCCGGCTGGTACGACGAGGACGGCTTCTGGTGGGACAGCGTCGGCGAGTGGCAGCCGTCGCAGACGCGCTTCCCGCGCGGCATCGAGGAGGTGCTCGGCCGCATCCGTGAGCACGGCATGGTGCCGGGCCTGTGGCTGGAGCCCGAGGTGATCGGGGTACGCAGCCCCATGGCGGACAAGCTGCCGCCGGAGGCGTTCCTGCAGCGCGGCGGTGTGCGCCTGGTCGAGAACGGCCGCTACCACCTCGACCTGCGCCATCCCCGCGCGGTCGCGCACCTGGACCAGGTCGTGGACCGGCTGGTGGCGGAGCTGGGCGTCGGCTACTTCAAGCTCGACTACAACATCGACCCGGGCGCGGGCACCGACCTGGACGCCGACAGCGCCGGGGACGGGCTGCTGGCCTGCAACCGGGCCCACCTGGCCTGGCTGGAGGGCGTGCTCGAGCGCCACCCCGGGCTCACCCTGGAGAACTGCGCGTCGGGCGCCATGCGCATGGACTACGCGATGTTGTCCAGGCTGCACCTGCAGTCCACCAGCGACCAGCAGGACTTCCGGCTCTACCCGCCGATCGCGGTGGCGGCGCCGATGTCGGTGCTGCCCGAGCAGTCGGCGAGCTGGGCGTACCCGCAACCCGACATGTCGGACGAGGAGATCGCCTTCGCGCTGTGCACCGGCATGCTGGGGCGGCTCTACCTGTCCGGCCACCTGGACGGGATGAGCGCCGCGCAGCTCGACTCCGTCCGCGACGCCGTACGCGTCCACAAGGAGATCCGCGCGGACCTGGCCCGCGCGACGCCGCTGTGGCCGCTCGGGCTGCCGCGCTGGGACGACGGCTCCCTCGCGCTGGGGCTACGTGCCGGCGACACCACATACGCTGGCGTCTGGCGGCGGGACGACGCGTGGTCCGTACGGCTCGACCTGCCCCACCTGGCGGGCCGTGCGGTCGAGATCGACCTCCTTTACCCCCGGCACCTGCCGGACTGGGATCGCGACTGGGAGCCCGGCCCTGGCGTGTTGACGCTCACGTCCCGTGGCGAGGAGCCACTCTCCGCCCGGATCTTCCGCATCCGCACCGCCTCATGAAAGAGACCACCATGAAGACGAAATGGACGGCCGCCGCCGCCGCGGCCACCCTCGCGCTCGGGCTCACCGCGTGCAGCGACCCTTCCGTCGAGAGCTCCTCCACCTCCGCCGCACCCGCGACCTGGGCCGACCCGACCGCGAAGCTCGACGGCGTCAAGCTGACGATCTGGGCCGCCCAGAACAGCAACACCGTGCCCAAGGCGGTCATCGCCGGGTTCCAGAAGGCGACGGGCGCGACGGTCGAGGTCGTGACGATCCCTGACCCGTACGAGCAGGGCATCCAGACCAAGGTCGCCACCGGCGACAAGCCCGACCTGGCGTTCTGGCAGCCGACCGCGTCCATGCTGACCGCGATCAACGCCAAGGCCAACCTCCAGCCGCTGAACGACGCGCCGTGGCTGTCGCAGCTGTCGCCGGACCTGAAGGACATCACCGGCATCCTGGACGGCACCCGGTACGCGGCCCTCATCACGAGCCCCGCGGTCGAAGGCGTCTACTACAACAAGGAGGTCTTCGCCGCCAACAAGATCACCAGTACGCCGAAGAACTTCGACGAGATGGTGAAGCTGGCGCGCACGCTCAAGGGCAAGGGCGTCACCCCGTTCTTCGAGATGGCCGGCGACAAGTGGGCGACGCAGTGGTGGGTGCAGGTGCAGCTCGCCGACGCGGCCAAGGACGGCCTGTGGGAGCGGATCAACACCGGCAAGGAGAAGTTCACCGACCCGACCGTGGTCGGGGCGATCAAGAAGTACAAGTCGCTGATCGACGAGGGGCTGTTCAACTCCGACATCAAGACGGCGAAGTTCGAGGACCAGGGCGCGGCGCTGCTGTCCGGCAAGGCTGCCATGGTCGTGCAGGTGAACTCGTTCTTCGGCCAGCTCCAGGCCTCGGCGGACACCGCGACGCTGAACAAGAAGATCGGCTTCTTCCCGATCTCGCCGTCGGGGAACGTCGGCACGTTCATCCCCGACCAGTCCAACGCGCTCGTGGCGTTCAAGACCGGTGACGCCAAGCGCGAGGCGGCGGCGCGGCAGCTCCTGGCGTACTGGATGGGGCCCGGCTACAAGGACTTCGTCGCCGACCGCAACACCGTCTCCCTGGAGCCGTCGGTGCCCAGCCCGGCGGGCGTGCCGCAGGCGCTGCTCGACGTGCACGCCTCACTGCCCACCGCCGTCGGGTCCATGCAGGCGCTGGCGGTGGCCAACCCCGACCTGTACCTGAACCTGGCCGACATGATCAACGGGACCTTGACACCGGAGAAGGTCGCCTCGGCCACGCAGGACCAGTTCGCCCAGCTGGCCAAGGCAGCCGGGGCGAGCGGTTTCTGAGGAGTCCCACGTGCTGACCACCACCCCCGCGCGGCAGACCGTGCCCAGGCGCACCACGACCCGCGGACGCCCGGTCGTCCGGCGGAGAACGCACCCCATGTGGTTCATGGCTCCGGCGTTCGCCATCCTGCTGGTGTTCTTCTTCCTGCCGACGCTGTTCAACTTCGTCTACGCCTTCACCGACTGGTCGGGCTTCAAGAGCACAATCCGTCCGGTCGGGCTGGAGAACTTCACCGACCTGGCCTCCAACGGCACGCTGTTCCGGTCGCTGCGGGTCACGGTGGTGTACGCGGTGCTGGTGGCGGTCTTCCAGAACGCGTTCGGCTTCGGCCTGGCCGTGCTGCTCGAACGCGACACCCTGGTCAACCGGGTGGCCAGGGTGTTCTTCCTGATCCCCGTGCTGATGTCCGCGCTGGCCGTCGGCTACATCTTCCAGGCCCTGCTCAAGCCCACCGGCGGCCTGAACCGGCTCCTCGGGATCGACTACGCCTGGCTCGGCGACACCACCTGGACGATCGTGGTGGTCGCGCTGATCCACGCGTGGAAGTGGATGGGGCTGTCGATGCTCATCTACCTGGCGGGGCTGAAGACCATCCCGGAGGACATCGTGGAGGCGGCCCACATCGACGGGGCGTCGCGGTGGCGTACGTTCTGGACGGTCCGCTTCCCGCTGCTGGCGCCCGCGATCACGTTCAACGTCGCCACGGCGCTGCTGGGCTCGATGAACGGGTTCGACGTCGCCCAGGCCACCACCGGCGGCGGGCCCGCCCGCACCACGGAGATCCTGAACATCTTCATCTACCGCACCTTCGGGCAGGGGCTGTTCGCGCAGGCCACGACGATGAGCCTGGTGCTGTTCCTGCTGGTGGCCCTCATGGCCTTCCCGGTCATCTACATCCTGCGTAAGCGGGAGGAGGTCCTGTGAACCGGCTCAGTGACGCGCTTTTCTGGAGGCGGCTGCAGCCCGGCGTCGCGCTCGTCCTCGTGGCGGCGTCCATCGGCATCCCGCTCTGGCTGGTGCTGGTGACGGCCGCCAAGTCCCAGGGCGAGGCGCTCCAGCCGGACCTGTCGCTGCCGTCCAAGTGGCAGCTCCTGGAGAACCTCGGCCAGGTGTGGGGCGACGGCAAGGTGCTACAGGCCACGCTGGGCAGCCTGCTCGTCGTCGTGCCGTCGGTGGTGGGGGTGCTGCTGTTCGGGTCGATGGCGGCATGGATCCTGGCCCGGCGCGCCAGCCGGCTCAACGCCGTCCTGTACGCGCTGGCGATCAGCGGCATCGTGCTCCCGCCCGCCGTCGTCACCGTCGTCCTGCTGCTGCGCCAGCTCGGCCTGGCCGGGACCGCGGTCGGGATGATCGGCGTCTACATGGGCATCTACATGTCCACGGTGATCTTCTTCGTCACCGGCTTCGTCCGTACCATCCCCGACTCTCTCGAGGAGGCGGCGCAGCTCGACGGCGCGAGCCCGCTCAGGGTCTTCTGGCTGGTCGTGCTCCCCCTGCTGCGCCCGGTGCTGGCCACGGCCACCATCCTGGTCTGCCTGTACGTGTGGAACGACGTCTTCTACGCCTTCTTCGTGGTCGGCGGGCGGCTGGACACGCTCCCGCTCAACCTCTTCCGCGTGGCCAGTGCCGGGCTCTACCTCAACAACTGGCACCTGATCTTCGCGTACGTGATCCTGATGAGCCTGCCGCTGGTCGTGGTCTTCGCCGTGGCCCAACGCAAGATCATCTCGGGTATCACCAGCGGCGCCGTCAAGTAGTAGGGCGCTACACCTTGAGAAAAGGTATAAATCGGGCATCTTTCCAGGTGTTGCGGTAGCATCCATATCGAGATTCCGTTTCATACCTGCAGGTCGCAGCGCATCCGGCTGGCGATTGTCTGTGGCGCAGGAGGTGACTACGGTGACTGTGCGATACGGCGGCGAGCAGCCCCGGCGGGACCACTACACGGTGCTCGGGGTGGAAAAGGCGGCGTCCGCGGCGCAGATCACGTCGGCCGTCTACGACTCCGGCAGCGGACACGACGCTCCGCTCGGAGGGCGGCCAGTTCCCGTCAGGGTCACGCACACGCCGGATCCCGATCTCAACGTGTGCGCGCGAGCCGTCCGCCGGAGTGCACCGGCTCACCTGGCCGCGGTGATCGCCGGGAATGCGCGCGACATGCCTTTCCTCGGCTGACCCACCGCACGCCTGTGGTGGCCGTGAACCCGAAGGCGGTGTTCGTGTCAGGACGAGGAGGGCGTGAGGAAGGAGGCCGGCGATGACCAGACCCGTCGGTATCGACCTCGGCACGACCAACTCGGTCGTCTGCGTGCTGGAAGCCGGCGAGCCGACCGTTGTCACCAACACCGAGGGATCGCGGACGACCCCTTCGGTGGTGGCGTTCGCCAAGAGCGGCGAGGTGCTGATCGGCGAGATCGCCAAGCGTCAGGCGGTCACCAACGTCGAGCGCACCGCCCGCTCCGTGAAACGCCACATGGGCGAGGCGACGTGGCGCTTCCCCGAAACGGGGAGCATAGATGACAAACGGTATACCGCGCAGGAGATCTCGGCCCGGGTGTTGCAGAAGCTCAAGCGTGACGCCGAGGCCTACCTCGGAGAGCGTGTCACGGAGGCCGTCATCACCGTGCCGGCGTACTTCGACGACGCGCAGCGCACCGCGACCAAGGAAGCGGGGGAGATCGCCGGCCTGAGGGTGTTGCGGATCATCAACGAGCCCACGGCGGCCGCGCTGGCCTACGGCCTGGACAAGGAGAACGACCAGACCATCCTGGTCTTCGACCTGGGCGGTGGCACGTTCGATGTGTCGCTGCTGTCCATCGGCGAGGGCGTGGTCGAGGTGAAGGCCACCGCCGGCGACACCCACCTGGGTGGTGACGACTGGGACCAGCGGATCGTCGATCACCTGGTCACCCAGTTCAAGAACGCCCATGGGGTGGATCTGTCCAAGGACAAGATGGCGATGCAGCGGATGCGTGAGGCAGCCGAGCGGGCCAAGATCGAGCTGTCCTCGACCAGTGAGACCTCGATCAGCCTGCCCTACATCACCGCCTCCGACCAGGGCCCGCTGCACATGGACGAGAAGCTGACCCGCGTGCAGTTCCAGCGGATCACCCAGGACCTGCTGGAGCGCTGCAAGGGCCCCTTCCACCAGGCGGTGACGGATGCCCGGCTCCAGGTGTCCGACATCGACCACGTGATCCTCGTCGGCGGCTCCACGCGCATGCCGGCCGTGGTCAACCTGGTACGGGAGCTGACCGGCGGCAAGGAGCCGCACAAGGGCGTCAACCCGGACGAGGTGGTGGCGATCGGCGCCGCCCTGCAGGCCGGGGTGCTCAAAGGCGAGGTCAAGGACGTCCTGCTGCTGGACGTCACCCCGCTGTCGCTGGGCATCGAGACCAAGGGCGGCATCATGACCCGGCTCATCGAGCGCAACACCACGATCCCGACCAAGCGCTCGGAGGTGTTCACCACGGCGGAGGACAACCAGCCGTCCGTGGCCATCCAGGTGTACCAGGGCGAACGCGAGATCGCCGCCTACAACAAGCGGCTCGGCATGTTCGAGCTGACCGGCCTGCCGCCCGCGCCGCGAGGGGTCCCGCAGATCGAGGTGGCCTTCGACATCGACGCCAACGGCATCATGAACGTCTCCGCCAAGGATCTCGGCACGGGCCGGGAACAGTCCATCGTGATCACCGGCGGTTCGGCACTGCCGAAGGGCGACATCGACCGGATGGTGCGCGAAGCCGAGCAGCACGCCGAGGAGGACCGCCGCAGGCGCGAGGCCGCCGAGACCCGCAACAACGCCGAGACGCTCGTCTACTCCACCGAACGGCTGCTGCGCGACAACCCGGACAAGGTGCCCGCAGACGTCAAGTCCGAGGTGGAGGCCGCGCTCGCCGACCTGAAGGAGAAGCTGAAGGGCGAGGACACAGGCGCCATCAAGCAGGCCACGGAGAAAGCCTCGGCCACTGCCCAGAAGATCGGCCAGGCGATCTACGCGCAGGCACAGAGCACCGCTCCCGGCGGGAGCGCGGGCACCGGCGCGGCTGATCAGCAGCGGGCCGGCGAAGAGGAGGTCGTGGACGCGGAGATCGTCGATGAGGACAAACGCCAGGAGGGCGAGAGATGAGCCGCCCGCCCGATCCCGCACGGCAAGGGCGGCCGCCCGCCGGGCTTGCGCTGCCCGCCCAGACCGCAGGCGACAGGACGGACCCGGCCGGCACGCCGTCGCCGGCCCGTGACGCGCTGACGTCACAGCCACGGGCCGCCACAGGCGGGACCGCCGGACGGACACGGTCACGGACGGCCCGGCTGCAGGCCGAGCTCGCCGAGCGCACCGCCGACGTGCAGCGGCTCAAAGCGGAGTACGACAACTACCGCAAGCGAGTCCAGCGCGACCAGTCGGCCATGTACGACATCGGGGTGGCGCATGCGCTCCGCAGCCTGCTGCCCGTTCTCGACGCCATCACCCGGGCCCGCGAGCTCGGCGACGTCTACGGCGGCTTCGAGCTGGTCGCCGAGACACTGGAAGCGGAACTCGGGGCTCTCGGCCTGGAAGCCTTCGGCATGCCGGGCGAGACCTTCGACCCTACGCGCCACGAGGCGGTGGGCTACGTACCCTCGGCTCAGACCCGCCGCGCGACCTGCAGCGAAATCCTGCTCCGCGGCTATCGCGTCGGCGACCGCCTGCTGCGCCCGGCTCGGGTCACGGTGACCGGGCCGCCTGCGCAGCGCGGGGGCTTACACCTATCGGAGCACGCGGCGCCGTTTGACCTTCAAGCTGCTTGAAGGCCAACAATGGCACGCATGGATGACACCGACGCGTTGATGAGCATCGGCGCCTTCGCACGCAGGGTGGGGCTGGCTCCGAGCGCCTTGCGGTTCTACGACGACTGCGACGTGCTGCATCCCGCCTACGTGGATGACGCGACCGGCTACCGGTATTACACCCCCGGCCAGGAGGCCCGCGCGGTCCTGGTGCGGCGGCTACGCGAAGCCGGGATGCCGCTCACCGACGCCTTGGCGGTGCTCGACGGCACCCGCGCGGAAGCCCTCGCCATCCTGGAAGAACACGCCAGAAGGGCTCGGGAGACCGCGGCATCGGCCCAGTCGGCGATCGAGGAGCTCCTGCGCGATCTGCCGGGCGGTGCGACCCGGGCCGCCGTACGGCTCGGTGGAGCCGAGCTGGCCAGCGCCGTACGCCAGGTCGCCCCGGCAGTGGCGTCCGCTTCGGTGCGGGAGGAGTTCCCGGTACTCGGTTGTGTCCTGATCGAAGTGGAACGCGAGGAAGTGCGGCTTGTCGCCACGGATCGCTACCGTTTGGCGCTCCGCGCGCTACGGCCCTTCTCCGTCGAGGGCGACCCGTGCCGCTTCCTGGTCGGAGTCTCGGAGCTGAAGAACATCGCGTCCCAGGCCATCCGCCTACCGGACATCAGTATCGAGGTGAACCGGCAAGGCGCGCGGTTTCACGGCGCCGGTGCCTCACGTGACCTCCCGACCGTCGACGAGACGTTCCCGGAATACCGGATGATCCTGGACCACCTGCCGGCCGCCCGGCACCGGATCATCACGGACAGGACCGCTCTTCGGCAGGCGATCGCCGCTGCCGGACACGACGGGCCACTCACCCTGGATGCCGACGAGCAGCATTTCACCCTCGCCTCCCGCGGCCAGGCCACCTCCTCGCCGGCCGCCATCTGCACAGGGCCGCCGGTACGCATCGCATTCGACCCGGGAGTCCTTCTTCCGGCGCTCGATGCAGGCGTCGGCCCGGATGTGCTGCTGGAAATCTCGTCGCCCACTCAGCCCGTGATCGTCCGCTCCGCCGACCAGGGCAGTTTCACCACCTTGGTCATGCCGATCCGCGACGAACCGGCTGACGAGTGACGCCTCACCCATCCATCAAGAAAGCGAGACCATGAACCCCGACAACCCCGTCGTCAGGCTGTGCGCTCAGGGCATGCAGGCCGAGGCCGAAGGCCGGGACACCGACGCGAGGAACCTCTTCCAGCAGGCATGGGAGATCGCCGGCGACGACTACGAGGCGTGTGTCGCCGCCCATTACCTCGCGCGGCACCAGTCCACGCCCCAGCAGACGTTGCACTGGAACCAGGAGTGCCTGAACCGCGCGAACCTGGTCGGCGACGACCGGGTCAAGGGTTTCCACGCCTCCCTGCATGTGAACATGGCCAAGGCGTACGGGGATCTCGGCGAGCCCGGCAAGGCACGCGAGCACTTCGAACTGGCCGCCACCCGCATCGATGAGGTCCCGCCGGGACAGTACGCCGACTGGACCCGGGTAGCGGTCGCCGAGGGACTGCGCTCCACCGAGGCGCCGCGGCGGGGGGACGCCGACGCTCTCTTGACGTCTCTGTTCACCAGATTCTGCGAGCGCGGCGACCTCAAGGCCCTGGG
This sequence comes from Nonomuraea sp. NPDC049400, assembly GCF_044466425.1. Lineage (NCBI taxonomy): Bacteria > Bacillati > Actinomycetota > Actinomycetes > Streptosporangiales > Streptosporangiaceae > Nonomuraea > Nonomuraea sp. NPDC049400. The sequence goes on along the minus strand of NZ_JBITMP010000045.1, from coordinate 37,580 downwards.
GCTGGTGCTGCCGGCCTATCTCACAGATCTCGGGACAGAGGACGACCGAGTACGGCTTGCCACGGCCTTGCACATGGTCCATGCCGCCCGATGGTTGCCGGAAGACGAACAACAGACCCTCAGCGCGGCCATCAGTGCGCTGACCAGCACCGTCACGGCCGCCTGACCGATCGCGGGGACCGCCGTCGACGTGGGCGGGTGCGGCTGGCCGGCTAGGCGCAGCTCCCCCTTGACCTTCATACCGGTATGAACGTTGAGGATTGTCCTATGACCGCCACACCGTTCAACCCACGCACGCTGCTCGCGGAAAGCCGGCTCGGTGTCCTCGCAACCATCAAGTCGGACGGCCGCCCGCAGCTCTCCCCCGTCCAGCCCTACTACGACCAGGACGCCGACGTCATCTACGTCTCGATGAACGAGGGGAGCGCCAAGACGGCCAATCTGCGCCGGGACCCACGAGCCGCGCTGGAGGTCACCAGCCCCGACGGCTGGGCGTGGGCCACCGCCGAGGGCACGGCGACACTCACCGGGCCGGGGACCGACCCCCACGGGCCCGAGGTCGAGGCGCTGGTGCACTACTACCGCGTCGCCGCCGGGGAGCACCCGGACTGGGACGAGTACCGGTCGGTGATGGTGGCCGACCGGAGGGTCCTCATGACGATGAAGGTCGACCACGTGTACGGCGCCAGGATCGGCTGATCCATCATCGAATCATGGGCACCTGGGTTCACATCCGCGGCTGGCTGGAGTTCCACGGACAGCGACCGGCAGCCGAACGCATCATCCGCCAAGGCGAAGCTCAAGGCTGGGCCTTTCCCGAGGGAGGCTGGCTGGACGCCGCCTGCTACGCCCGCGCCATCCGCGCCTCTGTAGTCCATGAGGTACTGGACCAGGTCCGCCAGATCGCCGCGCTCCCCGCCGTCGATGACGACAACGACCGCGTCTGCGGCCTGTTCCTCGCCTTCCACGAAGTGGACGGGCAAAGCGAATGGCAGGTCCGCGACGGCGCGGTCGTCATCAACCCGGCCCCGCCACGCTACGACTACCTGTGGAAATAGACCTTCAGTGCCCCTCGGGCCGCGCCACGGGACCGGTCCCGGAGTCGGCGTCCTAAGGTCGCGGCAGACGACCACACTGGAGGCCAACGTGCGGCGATGCTGGGCAGGGCGCGTCCTGCTGATCCCGGCCACCTTGACCGCGCTGGCGTCGTGCGCTGCCGGCAGCCCGCCTGCCCGGCTGTCATCGAGCGCCGTCCCGGTCCCGTCCAGCACAGGCCCGGTGACGCCCACCACCCCGGTCCCGTCCAGCGCAAGCCCGGCGACGCCCGCCACCCCCGCGGCTCAGTCCGCCTTCTGCCTTGACTTGAGCACGTTCACCGTCGCGGTCCTGCGTTACAGCGTCACCGTGGCGCAGCCTCTCGACGGCAAACCGGTGGACCGGAAAGAGGCACGCAGACTCGCCGCCATGATCTCCCGGCTCGGCAAGGAAATGCGGGACAGCGCACCCTCCGACATCGCCACCGACTTTCACACGGTGTTGAAAGCGGTCCGCACCTCATCGAGCAGGCTGACCACCCGTCACGCACCCATAGAGGCCATAGATCCCATGTACAACAAGCGCACGAGAGCTGCCAAAAAGGCGGTCGACGCCTACTCCTGCGCCTGACCCCGCTTCCGGGCGCTCACGGCTGGTCGGCGGGCGGGGGCGTGCCCACTAGGCTCTCGGGGATGAGGTGGGTCGATCGCGCGCGGTGGCCCTCGGCGGGCCGGGTCCTCGCCGTGGTGTCGATGGCGCCGGTGGTCGCGGTGGCCGGGTGGTTGCTGGCCGGGGTGCCGCTGCTGCTGCTCGGCTGGTTCCGCCCGGTGCCGGCCGTTCTGCTCGGGGTCGGTCTGGCCTTCCTGCTCGGCCGGTACGCCCTGCGGCGGCTGCCGGAGACGGTGGAGGCGTCCGGCTGGCACACGGCGGCCGTGGTGGGCGTCGCCGTCGCCTCGGCCGTGTTCAACGGGATCTTCCACACCGAGCAGTTGATCGTGCGGCGGGACCCGGCGACCTACGCGCAGTACGCCGTGTGGCTGGCCGAGCACGGTTCGCTGCCCATCCCGTTCGACCTCGCCGCGTTCGGCGGCCCCGACCCCGCCCTCCACTTCGACAGCGTCGGGTTCTACCCGTACGGCGGCGCCGTCGTGCCGCAGTTCATGCCGGGCATGCCGCTCATCGGCGCCTTCGGCCACTGGCTGGGCGGGCTGACGGGCCTGCTGCTGATGCCGCCGGTGCTGGGCGGCCTGGCGGTCCTGGCCTTCGCGGGCGTCGTCGCCCGCCTGGCCGGCGCCCGGTGGGCGGTCCTCGCCGCGCTGGTGTTCGCGGTGAGCCTGCCTCTGATCTACACCTCGCGCAGCGCCTTCAGCGAGCCTGTGGCGGTGATCCTCCTGTTCGGCGGCGTGAGCCTGCTCCTGGACGCCCGCTTCCGGCTCCGCTCGGGTGTCGGCCCGGCCTCAGGACACGCCCCGGTGGGGAGCCCGGTCGTGCGGGCTCTGGGATGGGTCCGGGCGGTGCAACCGGGCGGCGCGGCGGCGTCGGCGGGGCTGGTGTTCGGGCTGGCGTTGACGGTCAGGATCGACGGGCTGCGCGATCTGCTGCCGGTGCTCGCGTACGGGGGGCTGCTGATCGCGCTGCGCCGCCACCAGGTCCGGCACGGGGCCGGGGACGGCGTGTCCGACGGGCGGCTCGGGCGGCCGCTGCTCGCTGGGCTCGCGGTGGGCGCGGGGCTCGGCTTCCTGGCGGCGTACCTGCTGGCCCGGCCCTACCTGGCGTACCTGTCGGGGTCGCTGAGACCGCTGCTCGCCGTCTGCGCGGCCGTTCTGGCATTGACGGTGGCGGGCACCGTCCTCGCGCCGCGCCTCGGACCGGAGATCGCCCGCCTGGTACGCCGCCCGCCGGGGCGGGCCGCGCGGCTGCTGCCCGCCCTGGTCGCGGGGCTGGTCGTGCTGGTGATGGCGGGGTTCGCCGCGCGCCCGTGGGTGCAGACCGTGCGCCGCGTCCCGCTCACCCCGGAGGACGTCCTCACCGCCGACTTCATCGCCAAGACGCAGGCCGCCAACCACCTGCGCGCCGACCCCGGCCGGCTGTACTACGAGGACTCGCTGTACTGGGTGTTCTGGTACGTGGGCATCCCGGTCGCGGTGCTCGCCACCCTGGCCGCCGCCGTGCTGGCGCACCGCCTCGTCCGGGGGCGCGCCTTCGTCTGGCTGCTCCCCCTGGCCGTCATCGGCTGGACCACGGTCACCACCTTGTGGCTGCCGTCGATCACCCCGGACCACCCCTGGGCCTCCCGCCGGCTCGTCCCGGTCGTCATCCCGGGTCTGATCCTGCTCGCCGTCTGGGGCCTGCGCTGGGTCCGGGGGCGGGCGCGGCGCATGGGGTACGGCCGCCGGGCGCAGCGGGCCCTGCTCTCGGCGGGGTGCCTGCTGCTGGTGGCCCCGGCTGCGGTGACCTCGATCGGGACCGCCTTCACCCCGGTCGAGCGGGGCGAGTCGGCCGCCGTGGCGGGGTTGTGCGCGGCGCTGCCCCGCGACGCCTCGGTGCTGATCGTCGAGCGGGTCACCGGAGACCGGTTCACCCAGCTCGTCCGCGGCATGTGCGGCCTGCCCACGGCCCGGGTGGTGCGCTCGGGCGCCGACCTGCCCTCGCCCGCGAACGTCACCCGGCTGGCCGAGCGCGTCAGACGGGCGGGCCGCGTCCCGGTCCTGCTCGCCGCGGAGGAGGACCAGGTCTCCCCGTACGGCGCCCCGGTGCGGGTGATGCGGCTGCGGACCTTGCAGGACGAGCGCTCGCTCACGGACCCTCCGAACGGCACCTGGTCCCTGTCGATCGACGTCTGGATGACGCGCCCGTAACCGTTAGTGGTCGGGGGCTTCTTCTGGCGCCGGGACGGAGGATTGAGCGTCGCCGCTCCGGCCGGCGGCCAGGGTGCGGACGGTCGACACCACGGCGTCGCGGCGCCGGGCGAGGGCTGCCTTGTCGTCCTGTTCGTCGAGTACGAGGCGGCACAACTGCGGGACGGCGAAGTTCCAGGCGACCAGCCCGAGCACGGTGAACATCCAGTCCTGGGCCGCGCGAGTGCGCCGGGGTTCGTCCAGTCCGGCGCCGACGCCCCCGTCGACGAGGTCCCGTACGTTGTCCCGGTAGGCCGCACGGCGTTCGTCCTCGCCCTGGACGGGACCCGCGCCGGTCTCCAGTGCCTCCCACAGCAGCAGCCTGATCAGCTCCGGGTGGTCCTGGTACCAGTCGAACAGCTGCCCGACGGACTCGGCCACCGCGCAGGGGTCGAGGACATTGGAGTGGCAGACCTCGTCGACCTTGGCCCGCACCACGGCCCCGAACAGCTTCTCCTTGCCGCCGAAGTACAGGTAGATCGCCTGCTTGTTGGCCTTGGCCGCGGCGGCGACGCGCTCGACCCTGGCCCCGGCCAGGCCGTGCGCGGCGAACTCGGCGGCGGCGGCCTCGAAGATCCGCCGGCGGGTGGCCTCCGCGTCATAGCTCATGGACTGAATTAAACCATCCAGTTGACTTTTTCGCAGATGCCCGCTTTGATCTAAACCAACCAGATGGTTTATTTCTGAGGAGACAAGCATGTCCACCACTTCCACCGCCCCCGTGCCGGTCCGTTCCCCGCTGCCCGCCGGCCTCGCCGATTCCACCGTCATCGTCATCGGCGGCAGCTCGGGCATCGGCCTGGCGGCCGGCGTGCTGCTCGCCGGTGTGGGCGCCCGCGTCGTGCTGGTCGGGCGCGATCAGGGCAGGCTGACGGCCGCCGTGGACCGCGTACGCGACGCGGCGCAGGCGGACTCGGTGCTCGGCGTGCCCGCCGACGGCGCGGACGAGGACGCCCTGGCGGAGATCTTCGACCAGGCCGGACAGGTCGGCCATGTGCTGGTGACGGCCGGCGGCATCGGCGGCGCCGGGCCACTGGCCGAGCTCTCGGCCGGCGACCTCCGCTCGGTCCTCGACTCCCGGGTCTGGGGCGCCTTCGCCGCCGCCCGGGTGGCGGCGACCCGGCTGCCCGCGGGCGGCTCGATCACGTTCACCTCAGGCACCTACGCGATCCGCCCGATCCCCGGGATGACCGGCCCCCTGGCGGCCATCGGCGCGGTCGAGACCTTCACCAAGGCACTCGCCGTCGAGCTCGCGCCGAGGCGGCTGCGGGTGAACGCCGTCCGGTTCGGCAGCTTCGACACGCCGCTGCTCCGCACGGTGTCCGGGCTCGGCAGCGACGCGGCGATCGCCAAGGCCGGCGAGCACACCCCGCTCGGCCGGTTCGGCACCGCCGAGGAGGCCGCCGCGTCCGCCCTCTTCCTGATGGCCAACAACTACGTCACCGGCCAGGTGATCACCGTGGACGGCGGGCAGAGCCTGGCGTGAGACCGACCGGCTCATGTGGCCTTCGAGCCCGCCCGGCGCTTGAAGGTGAGCAGCGACGGGATCTGCTCGATCGCATGTCCCACCCGGTAGTACAGCCGCGGCGGGACGTGCGGGAGCAGCCGGGACTGCCGCTGGCCCAGCAGCGTGAACATCTCCAGCGGTGAAAGCTCCATGTAGCGCGGGAGGTTCTCGTACCACCGGGCGCTGTAGCGGGCCGCCCGCTGGAGGGGCCTGATCGCGGATCTGCGTTTCCGGTCGTAGCGGGCGAGGGCGGACTCGAGCCGGGATTCCCGGTACAGGGCCTGGACCAGGTAGGCGGCGTCTCCCAGGGCGAGGGCGGTGCCCGCGCCGATGGAGTAGTGCGTGGTGTGGGCGGCGTCTCCGAGCAGGACGAGGTTGCCGCGGTGCCACGTGCGGTTGGTCACGGTGCGGAAGTTGAGCCAGTGCGCGCTGCCGTCGGCCTGCCCGCGGCCGATCAGCGGGTGCCCGTCCAGGACGTCGGCGAAGAGCTTCTCCAGCAGGGCCAGGCTGTCGGCTTCGCTGGTCTGGTGGAGGCCGAGGCCTTTCCAGGTTTCCGGGGAGCATTCGATGACGCAGGTGCTGTGGTCGTTGCTGTAGCGGTAGCCGTAGCACCAGATCCAGCCGTGTTCGGTTTCGGTGAAGGCGAAGGTGAAGGCGTCGAAGACCTTGGTGGTGCCGAGCCACATGTACTTGTCCCGCCCGGCTGTCACCTCGGTGCCGAAGTGGGTGGCGTGGCGTTCGCGCAGCACACTGTTGACGCCGTCGCCGGCGACGATGAGGTCGGCGCCGGCCAGCTCGCGCTCGTCGGTGATCTCGTGCTCGTACTCGATCCGTACGCCGAGGGCGCGGGCCCGCTCGGCGAGGATGGCCAGCAGCTCGTGCCGGCCGATGCCGTAGCCGACGTCCGAATCCTTCACCGTCACCGTGGCGCGGTGGCGGATGTATGCGACCCAGCTGTCCCAGCGAACGGAGCTCTCGCTGATGGCCCGGGCGGATTCGGGGTCGGCGACGTACAGGTTTTCGAGGAGTTCGTCCCAGTACGTCACGCCCCAGCCGTAGGTTGACCCGGCTGGGTTGCGTTCGTAGACGGCGACGTCAATGGCCGGGTTGGCCCGTTTCACCAGAATGGACAAGTACAGGCTGGCGGGTCCGCCGCCCACGCAGGCGATCTTCACATTAGCCCCCTGTTGTGACGAAAAGCAGTTGAGCTGTTACATAGGGTAACTATCCCCGCTCGACCATCATCACTCCGGTCTTGTCCACCGCGTACCTCCGGGCAGGCGGCGCCGCCGTTCGTCGCTGATTTCTGACCGCTCGCCGTAAAGATCTCCGACATTGCATACGGTATGTGGTAGGCGTGACACGTGGCGACAAGTTTCCTTGACCGTTCCCGTATCGTGGCGGCCCCGGGGTGGAGCCGGTGGCTGGTGCCGCCCGCGGCACTCTCCGTCCACCTGGCGATCGGGCAGGCGTACGCGTGGAGCGTGTTCAAACCCCCGCTGGAGTCCGCGCTCCAGCTGTCGGGCACGCAGAGCGCCCTGCCGTTCCAGCTGGGCATCGTCATGCTCGGCCTGTCGGCGGCCTTCGGCGGCACGCTGGTGGAGCGCAACGGGCCGCGGTGGGCGATGTTCGTCTCGATGGCCTGCTTCTCCTCCGGGTTCCTGCTGTCCGCGCTGGGCGTGGCCACCCGGCAGTACTGGCTGGTGGTGCTCGGCTACGGGGTCGTGGGCGGGATCGGGCTCGGCATCGGCTACATCTCCCCCGTCTCCACACTGATCAAGTGGTTCCCGGACCGGCCCGGCATGGCCACCGGAATCGCGATCATGGGGTTCGGCGGCGGGGCGCTCATCGCCTCTCCGTGGTCGGCGCAGATGCTGGAGTCGTTCGGCACGGACACCGGCGGGATCGCCACCACGTTCCTCGTGCACGGCGTGGTCTACGCGGTCTTCATGTCGATGGGCGTGCTGCTGGTGCGCGTACCGGCGGAGGGCTGGTCGCCGCCCGGGTGGACGCGGCCCGCGGTCGCGGCCAGGCCGCTGATCACCGACGCGGACGTCTCGGCCTGCAACGCGATCCGCACGCCACAGTTCTACTGCCTGTGGGTCGTGCTGTGCTGCAACGTCACCGCGGGCATCGGGATCCTGGAGAAGGCCGCGCCCATGATCAGGGACTTCTTCACCGGCACGGCCACGCCGGTCGCCCTGGGCGCCGCCGCCGGGTTCGTGGCGCTGCTGTCGCTGGCGAACATGACCGGCCGGTTCGTCTGGTCGTCCACCTCGGACCTCATCGGGCGCAAGAACATGTACCGCGTCTACCTGGGCGTCGGCGCGCTGCTCTACCTGGTGATCGCGCTGGCGGGGAACTCCTCGAAGCCGCTGTTCATCGTGTGCGCGCTGGGCATCCTGTCCTTCTACGGCGGCGGCTTCGCGACGATCCCGGCGTACCTGAAGGACCTGTTCGGCACCTTCCAGGTCGGCGCGATCCACGGCCGCCTGCTGACCGCGTGGTCCACCGCGGGCGTGCTCGGCCCGCTCATCGTGAACGCCATCGCCGACGCGCAGAAGGCGGCGGGCAGGTCGGGGCCCGCGCTCTACACGGCCTCCCTCTACATCATGATCGGGCTGCTGGCGGTGGGCCTGCTCGCCAATGAGCTGATCCGGCCGGTGAGCGACAAGTACCACGAGAAGCCGGCGGAGCCGGCGCTGGAAGGGCAGGCGACATGACCTCGAGGCGGACCGCCCTGATGGTGCTGGCCTGGGCCTGGGTCGGCCTGCCCTTCGCCTTCGGCGTGTACGAGCTGGTGCTGAAGCTCACCCAGCTGGTGGGTTGACCGGCTCCGCCGACCACGACCGCTGCTCAGACGCGGACGCCCGCCTTCCGCCACACCTTGAGCAGGCGGCGGGCCGAGCCGCCGACGGGCCCGACCGCCTCGTAGAGCACCTCTCGCGACACCGGCTTGGCCTCCGTCACGGCCTGTAGGGCCTGGTCCGCGGCGGTGATCGTGTGAGAGCAGACGCTCAGCAGGTACTCCGGGATCTGCAGGCGCGGGTCCGTACACCCCACCAGCGGGACGCCCACGGCCGCGACCACGGGGAACACCGTCCCCGGGATGCCGATGGCCGCCTCGGCGCGGGCGGAGGCCTGGACCGACGGCACGGAGCTGATCTCGTACCGCTCCCACAGTGAGCGGTCCTCGCGCGGGTGCAGCCCGACCAGGATGTGCTTGCCCGCCGCCGCCAGCCGTTCGGCCGCGGCCAGGAGCAGCTCGGTGCCGGGCGCCGAGCCGCCGGTGCTGCTGGACCTGGTGACGCTGGTCAGCACCAGGACCGTGCCGGGCTCGGGGGCGTGCCTGGGCAGGTCGTCGGTCTGCGGGGTGCCCACGACCGTGATCGGGCGGCGCGTGCCCAGGTAGTCGTCGAACACCTTGGCCTCGGCGGGCGATGACGCGGTGATCGCCCTGAGCCGGTCGCGGAACTCCTTCGCCCGCGGCGCCTCGACGGGCAGCTGGTACGCCAGCGAGCTCGCGATCAACGGCAGCCGCCGGAACCGCGCCGCGCACTCCGCCGGCCAGTCCCCGGCACCCGTCACGACGAGCAGATCGGCGTCCTGAACGCGGTCCAGCGTCACCACCGGCACCGGATCGCCCGGCTTGATCCCGGACAGGTCGGGCACCAGCTGCGTGACCTCCCACCCCTGCCGCCGCGCCTCGGGCAGCAGGGGTGCCACGTGGTAGGTGCCCCACGGCTCGTTCGTGGCGATCAGCACGCGGGGCGCTCGCACGTCGGCGTACGCGGCAGTGCCGCTCAGGGCGGCGAGACCGGCGCTGGAGAGCGCACCGGCAAGCAGGGAACGCCGGGAGAGCCTGGGCAATCTGTCATCAAATTTCATGGGATTAGAATCTATGGTCTGGTTGCTACCCGTTTGTGAACACACGCTGACACCCAGGGGAATGGGCGGCCATCAGCCCTTGGTCGCGCCGCCCGTGAGGACTGCACCACGTCCGTGCCCGTCACGCTGAAGGCCGGCGTCAACACCGTCAAGCTCCACAACGACACGGCCGCGGCGCCCGACCTGGACCGGATCTCGCTGGGCTGACCGCTGCGTCCTCCTGTCTTCGTACCGGAGGTTCAGGGCCTCAGGCTCGACGTGGTGAAGCGGGTCAGGACTCTGCTCCCGTCCGTCACCATGAGCTCGAAGTCGGCGTAACCGGAGGCGAAGACGAGGTCGTCGTCCCCGTCCGCGTCATAGTCCCCGGCCGTCAGCGGGGCGGCGCGGCCCACGCCGGCGACGCGTCCGCCGGCTCGCAGGCCGCCGGAGCCGCCCCAGAAGATCCGCGCCACGGTGTGTGAGGGCGCCAGGTCCAGCAAGCCGATCGCCCCGCCGAAGGCGAGGTCGTCGCGGCCGTCCCCGTTGAAGTCGCCGGACACCGCGCGGCCCGCCGTGCCCTTGAACACCTTCTGCCGGCCGTCGCCGTAGTAGACGGTCAGCGTCCTGTCGACCGAGGGCGGCTCCGTCTCGTAGCCTGGCTCGTCGTTGCGGTGGCCCTCGTCGCCGACCGCGACGTCCCTGGTGCCGTCGCCGTCGAAGTCGCCGAACGCGGCGGCCATGCCCGCGTTGAGCTTGCGCCCCTCCTTCGCCGGCCCGGCTGGGGCGGCGCCGAGCAGCCAGCCGGACGTCTGGTCGTCGTCGTCCGGTTCGTACACGATCAGCCCGGTCGCGCGCCGTCCGTCGATCTCGTCCACGGCCAGCCGCCCGATCGCCTCTCCGGTCGGCGACGGCTGGAGGGTCTGGCGGCTCGGGATCCCCTCGCGGCTGAAAGGGCCATTGAGCACGGCCAGGTTCGTGTCCTCCCCGGTGCTGTCCGGGCTGGACATCGCCACGTCGGCGGCGCCGTCGCCGTTGAAGTCACCGGCGACGGCCTGGAAATCGCTCAGCTCGCTCTCCTGCGGAACTCGCACGGGAGTGGGGAGCATCCTGGCGTTGATGCCGCGCGGGCCGCCCCAGAAGATGTACGGGCGCGGACCGTCCTGGCCGGGCGGGCTCCCGTAACCCAGGACGTCGCCGAAGCCGTCGCCGTCGAGATCGGCCCTGCTCCCCGCGTCCGTGCCGGGCAACCACGGGGCGAACGTGTCTGATGACACGACCGCCCGTCTCCCCGGATCGAGCCCCCGGGACGAGCCGTGGACCACCGCCAGATACGGCCCGTCGACTTCGCCGAACTCGACGACCAGATCCGCCCGGCCGTCGCCGTTGACGTCGTCGGCCGGCCAGGCGTCCTTGCCGTGCTTGCCCTCACGGGACGTGGACGCCGGGGGCGGCGCGGGCGTCGGCGCGGACGTGGCCGGCGCGGGAGGCGACGAGGGCGCCTGGCGGGCCGGACGCGGCAGGTCGCCGCATCCGGCCATCAGCGCCGCCAGCGCCAGCCAGGTGATCACCGTTCGAGGCATGGGCCAGAGCCTACGCCCGCCGCCGGGATCGCGGCCCGGTCGTCACTTCAGCCCGTACGCCCGGTGCACGGTCTGCTCCACGGTGTTGCCCTCGGCGTCCGTGGCCTGCGCCTTGAGCCCCACGGCGCCCGTGGTGCGGGCCAGTTCGGGCGGCGTGATGGTGGCGCGGCCCGAGGTGGAGACAGGCACCGGCGTCCAGTGGGCGCCGTCGTCGAACGTGACCGAGAGCTTCAGCGAGGTGAGCTTCGCGTCCGGCACGCTGTAGGACCCGTGGTAGCCGGTGACGGTGATCCGGTGGGAGGTGCCCGCCTTGAGCCGGTTGTCCAGGTCGAGGGGCAGGGCGTAGCGGAGGTTGAGCCGCCTGACCGGCTCGCACGGCGCCAGCTTGCCCGTGGCGAACCAGGCCACGCAGAGCCCGTCGCCCGTCGTGGACATCCCGCCGGTCGGCCGCTTGGACCGGAACGTCCACGCGGTCTCGACGTCCTTGGCGTACAGCTGCGACGGGTTGGGGCTGTGGAACTTGTCGGTGAGCCGGTAGGTGGTCTCCGTCTCCGGCAGGGTGAAGGTCGGCACGATGAACGAGACGATCCAGAGCACGATCTTGGTCTCGACGAGCGGGATCTCCTGCCCGTCGCGATACAGGTGCATCTCGTCCTTGCCGCCGTGGACGTCGCTCTGGAAGTTCGCGTTGTACGCGTACGCCTCCTGGTGGTTCGGCACCGGCCCCATGACGGGCAGGGCCGCGAGGAAGGTGTCCTGCGTGCGGCACGGGAAGCACTGGGCGACGCCGGCGTCGAGCACCGCGTCGGAGACGACGACGTTGCCCGGCACGCGGGGCTGGATCCCCCACGCCTCGGTGCGCGACCCGGCCTTGGCGAAGACGTCCGCGGCGGTCGCGTTCAGCGCGCGTTTGGCGTGCCAGTTGCCGCCCTCGTCGTACGTCGTCGTGTTCACCCGGGTCCAGACGACGTCCGGCGAGACAGGACCGACGTACTCGGTGAAGGTCGTCTGCGCGCGCACTGTGTGCTCCATGGACCACGGCCCGGCGTACACGCCCGGACGGGTCAGCAGCGACGCCGCCGTGCTCAGCTGCACGCCGGCGGGCCGGTCGGCGTGGAAGCGGTCGTCGATCCGCTGCAGGTCGCGCGACTTGACCGAGTAGCGGACGTCGGCGGGGACCCGGCCCTTCTCGGGGAGCATCAGCGAGTACAGGTACGGCGTGGTCGCGACGCCCTCCGCCATGACCGCCACCGGGCGGCGCTCGGACAGGGCGGCCAGCGCCCGCCCCTGCTCGGCGGGCAGGCTCATGGTCGGGATCGGGTAGGCGGGCCAGCTCGCGGCCGGGTCGAGGAAGGCCCGGCCGGCGGCCCCGTAGCCGAGCACCGCGGCGGCGCCCTCCTGCTGGGCGGCCTTGACCCGGTCCAGGGCGTTGCCCGTGCAGGTCGTGGCCGGGCACAGGTCCTCGAGGTTGAGCAGGACGAGCTTGCCGCGTACGTCCAGGCCGGTGAAGTCGGCGCCCTTGCCCGCGTGGACCAGCGCGAGGCTGCTGCGGCCGTCGAGCTTGCGCGTCGCCGGCTGCAGGTTCGCGTAGCGCGGGGTGAGGTCGGGACCGCCGGGCACCTTCATGCGGATGGCGGGGGCGCCCATCTGGAAGCGGCCGGTGAGATGGAACGTGCCCTGGGTGACCTTGCGCGTGGGCAGCATCAGGTAGTCGTCGAACCCGTACTGCGGATACAGGGACGCCGCGTCGACGGAGCCCACGCCGTTGGCCGCCTCGCGCCGGAAGGTGTACTGGGAGAGATGGACCTCCGAGTCGCGCGGCGTCTCCACGGAGACCTTGCGCGCCTTGCGCAGGTCGAGCGTGACCGTGGTGTCCTTGGTGATCTCGATCTGCGGCTCGACGGGCAGCGACTGGACCCATTCGCCGTCAGCGCCGCGCCAGGCCAGCGCGCTCATCACGGCGTAGGTGCCGGGGTAGACCTGCGCTTCGGTCTCGGCGCCCGTGGCGGGGCTGTAGGAGTACTGGAGGTCGTCGCGCTCGTCGGTCCGCATGAGCAGCCACGGGATCTCCGTGTTGTCGGTGGCCCCGTCCGGCAGCACCAGCCGGGCGCGCACGGTGACCTTCCGCGGCTCGACGAACGCGCCGACGGCCGTGTTCACCTGCACGTCGCCGCTCGAGGCCCGCACGTAGCCCTCGTACCAGGTGTCGGGGCCCTGGGGGTCGAACGTGACCGTGACGGGCGCGGTGCCGCGTGCGGGGACGGTGACCGTGTCGCGGTCGAGGGTGAGCGTGCGGGCCGGCACGCCGCCGCCCCGGTGCGCCTTGACGCCGGTGCTCAGGGTGAGGGTCACCGGCTGGTCGCCGTCGTTGGCGTAGGTGAGGGTCTTGGTGACCGGGCCGCTCTGGGGCGAGGGCAGGAAGCCGAAGTCGATGCTGCCGGAGGCGCGTACCTGCTGCTTGACGGCGCGGGCGACGTCGAGGCGGCCGGCGCCCTGCTCGTAGGCGTCCTGCCCGTCGCCGTGGGCGGTGCTGGTGAGCGCCGCCTTGAGCTGGGTGCCGGTCCAGCCGGGGTGCTGCTGGGCGAGGATCGCGGCGGCGCCGGCGACGTGCGGGGTGGCCATCGACGTGCCGGACGCGGCGGTGTAGCCGTCCTCGGCGGGCTGGCCCATGGACGTGCCGCGCGCGCGGGCGGCGACGATGTCCACGCCAGGGGCGCTGATGTCGGGCTTGAGGCTGTAGTCGAACGCCGTCGGACCCCGGCTGGAGAAGGACGCGAGCGCGTCCGAGTGGTCCACGGCGGCGACGGTCAGCGCCGAGGCGGCGGTGCCCGGCGAGCCGATCGTGCGGTTCTCGCCGTCGTTGCCCGCGGCGATCACGAACAGCGCGCCTGAGTCGGCGGAGAGCTTGTCGACGGCCTGGTCGAGCGGGTTGTCCGGGCCGGGGCAGCAGCCGCCGAGACTCATGCTGACCACGCGGGCCTGCTGGGCGACCGCCCACTGCATGCCTTCGATGACGTCGGACTCGAAGCCGCTGCCGTAGTTGTTCAGCACCTTGCCGACCAGCAGCGACGCCTCGGGGGCGACGCCGCGGTACTTGGCGCCGTCGCCCCCGATGATGGAGGCGACGTGCGTGCCGTGGCCGTGACCGTCCTGGGCGCTCTGCTCGGAGCTGAAGTTCTCCGCGGCGGCGATCCGGCCGGCCAGGTCGGGGTGGGTGGCGTCGACGCCGGTGTCGAGCACGGCCACCTTGACGCCCGTGCCCTTGAGCCCGGCCGCCCACGCCTCGGGGGCGCCGATCTGCTTGACGCTCCGGTCGAGCGTGACCTGGACCTTGCGGTCGAGCCAGATCTTCGAGGAGGCGGCCCTGGCCGTGCCGACCCCGGCCCAGAACTGCCCGGCGGCCTTCTTGTCCACCTTGACGGCGACGCCGTCGATGCTGGGGAGGGTGCGTGCCCCGGCGATCCGCTGCTGCGGACCGTGCTGGACGATCACGGGCAGGGTGGGGCTCTCCGCGTCGGAGTAGCCGTTGCCCGCCAGGTACGCCACGTCGAACAGGCCCTTGTCCAGGCGTCCCGCCGACACCTGGCTCATCACGTCCGTGGGGTAGACGTAGTACGCCTTGCCCTCGCGTACCGACAGGAAGAACACCGGCGCGCCCCCGGGCCTGCGGGCCGGCTCGACCCGGGCCTGTGGGCTGCCGTCGGGGGCGGTGTCGTAGGTCACCACGTCACCGGTGATCAATGTGATCTTCTTGGCGGACTCCCCCGCCGCGCCGGCGACCGGCGCCGGTACCGAGGGGGTGGGAAGGGGGGTCGGCGCGGCCATCCCGGTGGACAGCAGCACGCCTAACGCGACAAGCGAGCGGCCGATCATGGGTCTCCTCAGAGATCATCGTGTCCCCGGGAACCATGACAGATCGCAGTAAAGCCGCGAAAGACGATCGAGAGTCCTATTCCCGCCATGTACGGAAACAGGACATGGCGTGGCGGGGTCCGCAGGACCAGGCGCGGCGATCACGGACGGTAAGCTGGAAGTGACGAAAGGGGGGCGTCATGATCGAGGTCAAGAGCATCGACAAGCCGGACGAGCGTCGCGACTTCCCCATGGGGCATCTCGAAGTATGCAACCTGGAAGGCCTGAGCTTCGGCGTGGCCACGTTCGAGCCCGGCTGGCGGTGGTCGGAGTCGGTGAAGCCGATCGTGGGCACCGACTCGTGCCAGGTCCACCACAACTGCTTCGTCGTCCAGGGCCGGCTGCGCCTGCGGACGGACGAGGGCGGCGAGGCCGAGGTGGGGCCAGGCGACGTCTTCGTCTGCACGCCAGGGCACGACGCCTGGGTCGTGGGTGACGAGCAGTGCGTGGTCTACGACTTCGCGGGCGGAGCCGCACAATACGCCAAGGAGACGACCGGCTGACACGGCTGTGGCCGGATCGCCAGCCCGCGCGATCCGGCCACAGGTCAGTGGGTTGTCATCCGCAGTGTTCGAGAGGGCTGTCGTACGTGCCGGTGCCCGCCTTGCCACCCCACTTGACGCACTTGTCAGCGGCGGCGGCCCGTACGGGGCCGGCGTAGTACTCGAAGTTCCCGGTGTCGGTGACGCGGGCCTTGCCGTCAACCTCCAGGTAGGCGGTGGTCGCGGTGGCCTTGCCGAGCGAGGTCTTCTTGATCGTGGCCACGCAGTTGTTGCCGTTGGCCGAGTTGTAGAGCAGGAAGACCGTGCCCGCCGTGGCGAGGGGGGCCGAGTCGATCACCTTGTAGCCGCTGCCGCACACCGACTCCGGCGTGTGCGGGTTGGTGCCGCCGCCTCCGCCGCTGCCGGTGACGTACTGCATGTACTTGGTCCAGTCCCAGTAACGGCCCGGGTCGGTGTGGTCGGCACCGGGGACGTTGTTGTGGCCCACGATGTGGGTGCGGTCCTTGGGGATGCCGTACCGGTCGGCGATGTTGCGGGTCAACGCGGCCGACGAGCGGTACATCGCGTCGGTGAACCACGTCGCGTTGTCCACGAAGCCCTCGTGCTCGATGCCGACCGAGCGCCGGTTGTAGCTGCCGGCGTGGAAGGCGCGGTCCTTCTCCCTGACCATCTGGGTGATGGCGCCGTCGGATGAGCGCACGACGTAGTGGGCCGAAGTGGGGTTCGGCCGGGGACCGGTCTGGAACCAGGAGATCGTCCCGGCGTAGGAGCCCTGCGTCACGTGGATGACGATGCGGTCGATCGCGTCGCTGGTGGGCCGGTTGGAGACGGCGTAGTTGCTGCTGTGCGCGGGCACCCAGGCGGCCGACGGGTAGTCCGTGCCCGCCGCGAGCGTGCTCGGCTGGTTCAGGTCGTCCGCCTTGGCATACGGACCCCGGTCGGGGGTCACGGTGCGGGACGGCACGGTCACGGTCTCGCCACCGGGGGTGGTGGCGCGGATGCCCTGGCCCAGCAGGTCGTAGACGGTGTCGGCGTAGAGCCGGGCGACCTCGGGTGAGGAGGCGCCGGCGTACTTGGCCACCGCCTGGTACCACTTGCCCGCGTCCTTTCGGGCGGTGGCGTCCAGTTTGAGCTCGTCGGCGTAGGCGCGCAGCACGGCCGCGCCGCCGGCGATGTTGGCCGCGTCGTCCGACTTCAGCGCCGATAACGGCTTCTTGACCAGCGTGGCGGCCCGGTCCAGGGTCTTCGAGGCGACCAGGTGCATCACGCCGTACCCGCCGCTCGCGCTGGGCTGGCCCTTGTGCCCGTCCAGGTGGGTCTCGGAGTACGCCACCGACACCAGCAGGTCGCGCGGCACCTCGTACGTGGCGGCTGCCTTGGCGAACGCGTCGGCCATCGGATCGGCGGAGGCGGCCGTGGCGGGCTGCCCCGCGACCAGCGCCGCGGGGATGACGGCGCCGGCCAGGAGGATGCGAAGGTTCACAGGGGTTCAGCTCCCGCAGTGTTCGGACGGGCTGTTGTACGTGTTGGTGCCGACCTTGCCGCCCCACTTGACGCACTTGCCGGGGGCCGAGCCGCGGACCGGTCCTGCGTAGTACTCGAAGTTGCCGGTGTCGGTGACGCGGGTCTTGCCCTCGACCTCCAGATAGGCGGTGGTCGCGGTGGCCTTGCCGAGCGAGGTCTTCTTGATCGTGGCCACGCAGTTGGTGCTGTTGGCGGAGTTGTAGGTCAGGTAGACGGTGCCGTTCGAACCGAGGGCCGCGGAGTCGATCACCTTGTAGCCGCTGCCGCACACCGACGTCGCCGTGTGCGGGTTGGTGGAGCCGCCGCCACCGCACTTGTTCTTCGAGGTCACCGTGGCGATCGGGTAGCCGAAGGTGACGCCGTTGAAGACGGCCTTCCTGATGTTGCCCGGGTAGCCGGCGCCCTGGCGCACCTCGTAGTGCAGGTGGGAGCTGATGTTGTTGCCCGGCTTGCTGGTCCTGCCCACCGTGCCGATCTTCTGGCCCTGCGCGACCTGGGCGCCGGCCGAGACGGTGCGGGAGTTCAGGTGGGCGTAGAACGTGGTCCAGCCGCCCCCGTGGTCGATCTTGACCAGGTTGCCGTAGCCGTTGGCCGAGCCCTGGTGGGCGGAGATGACCACGGTGCCGGCCGCGGCGGCGACCACGGTGTCACCCCTGTCGGCTTCGGCCGTGCTGCCCCGGTTGAAGTCGATCTCGTACGCCCGGTGAGCGCTGCTCGCGCTGTTGTTGCCCGTCCAGGTCTGGCCGCAGGGGAACGGAAGCTGGAAGCTCGGCGCGGCCAGGGTCGACACCGGCGGGACGTCCACCTGGTTCGCCGGGTCGCCCCCCTCTCCCTCGTGCTCGTGCGTGGACGACGGCGTGGGAGTCGGGGTCGGGGCGGCCCATGCCGCCGATGCGATCGGGCCCGACGCGAGGCTGAAGAGCAGGGCGAACCCGGCTGTAAGCACCCCTCTGGGTCTCATGCGGATACCTTTCTGCGCGCGCCGGAGGGGCGATGCCCAGCCGGCGCCGCGAACTGTCCGTTGGATCTCTCGAAGCGCTCTTGCTGGGGATCAAGATTGCGAATAGGGCATACAAATAACATCCAAAATCGGTATAAAGGCCCTTCCAGCTTGAACGCCCAACCCATCGGGCGCCCCACCCGGCGCCCAGCTCAGGAGAACGCGCGGTCATGGTGGTTGAACAGCCCGTATTCAGTGTTCTCGGGCCGTTACAGGTCCGGGTCCCGGAAGGGCCCCTCAGGATCGCGGGCAGGAAGCCCAGGCTCCTGCTCGCCTCGCTGTTGCTGGACGCCAATCAGGTGGTCAGCTCCGACGTGCTCGTCGAGGTGTTGTGGCCGCGGACGCGGCCGTCGTCCGCCGTGGCCAACGTGCGCACGTACGTGAGCTCGCTGCGCTCGGCCGGCGTCCAGATCGTGGCCCAGGCCTCCGGCTACGCGATCGAGCTCGACGCGGACCGGCTGGACGCCCTGCGGTTCGAGGACCTGGTGGCCAGGGCGCGGGCGGCGGGCCGTACCGAGGAGGCCTTCGAGCACTTACGCGGGGCGCTGGCGTTATGGCGCGGGACACCGCTCGTCGACCTGCCCGCCAGCCCGCTCTGGGACGGACGGCTGCGCGCCCTCACCCAGGCCAGGCTGGCCGCGGCCGAGGAACTGGTCGAGCTGAGGCTGGCCCGCGGCGAGCACGCCGGCGCCATCGACGACCTGCGCGAGCTGATCGGCGAGCACCCCTACCGGGAGGATCTGTGGCAGCGTCTGATCCTCGCCCTGCACCACAGCGGCCGGCGGGCCGAGGCGCTGCACGCCTACACCACGATCCGGCGGCAGCTCGTGGACGAGCTGGGCATCGAGCCGGGGCAGGAATTACGCGACGTGCACGCCTCCGTGCTGGCGGGCGACCCCCCGCCCGCGCCCGCGCTGCCGGGCGATCAGCCCCCGGCGCCGCACCAGCTCCCCGCGGACGTGCCGGACTTCACCGGCAGAGCGGAGGACGTGGCGGCCCTGACGCGCGCGCTGTCGGCCGAGGAGCGGCGACCGGACGGGCCGCCGTCGATTGCCGTGGTGACCGGGCCGCCCGGCGTCGGCAAGTCGGCGCTGGCCGTGCACTGCGCGCACGCCTTGCGGGCCGAGTATCCCGCCGGGCAGCTCTATCTGTGCCTGGGCGGCACCGACGCGGACCCGGCCGACCCCCTCGACCTGCTGGCCGAGGCGCTGCGGGCGCTCGGCGTCGCGGAGCCGGCCCTGCCGCCCACGCTGCGCGAGCGGGCCTCACTGTATCGATCCATGCTGGCCGAGCGGCCCATGCTGATCTTCCTCGACGACGCCGCCGACACCGCGCAGGTGCGCGCCCTGCTGCCCGGCAGCGGCTGCGCGGTGCTCGTCACCAGCCGGCTGCGGATCGCGGAGTTGCCCGGCGCCCTCCAGCTCGAGCTCGACGTGCTGCCGCCCGCGGAGGCCGAGCAGCTCCTCGGCAAGATCGTCGGCGCCGACCGCGTGGCCGGGGAGCGCGAGTCCGCCCAGGCGATCCTGCGCTCCTGCGGCCACCTGCCGCTGGCCATCAGGGTGGCGGGGGCCCGGTTGGCCGGGCGGCCCGGCTGGCCGCTGAGTGTGCTGCGGCAGCGGCTGGACGACGAGACGAGCCGCCTCGACGAGCTGCGCGCCGGCGACCTCGAGGTACGCGGTTCGTTCGAGCTCAGCTACCGCCGGCTGCCCGGCGACGCGGCCCTGGCCTTCCGCGCGCTCGGCCTGCTCGGCTCGCAGTCCGTGCCGGGCTGGGTGGCCGACGCCGTGCTCGACCGGCACCGGGCGGACACGGTGGTCGACACCCTCGTGGACGCGAACCTCCTGCGCCTGGCCGGCACCGACCCCGTCGGCCAGCCCCGCTACCGCCTGCACGACCTCATCCGCTGCGCCGCGAAGGAGAAGTCGGGCGGCCCGGCCGTCGACGGGGCCGAGCGGCACGCGCTCGTCAGGGTGCTCGGCGGCTGGCTCACCGCCGCCGAGCACGCCGCCACGCGGCTGCCGACGACCCTGTTCGGGCTGACGTCCCACGGGGCGCCCCGCTGGAGCCTGGCGCGGGAGACCCTCGGCCGCCTGACCGCCGAGCCCATGTCGTGGTTCGACGCCGAGCGGGAGTCCCTCGTGGAGGCGGTACGGCTGGCCGCCGGTGCGGGCCTGGCCCAGTCCGCGTGGGGGCTGGCCGCGACGCTGGTCCCGTACTTCGACCTGCACTGCCTCCTGGACGAGTGGCAGGCCACGCACCGGATCGCCCTGGACAGCGCCCGCGCGGCCGGCGACCGCCACGGCGAGGCGGCAATGCTCCGCGGCCTGGCTCAGGTCTGCGTCTACCAGGACCGCTACGCCGAGGCCGGCGCGATGTTCCGGCGGGCGCGGGCCATCTTCCACGAGCTGGGCGACACCCGGAGCGAGGCGATCTCGATCTGCGGGCTGGCGGCGGTCAACCAGTTCTCCAACCGGCATCTCAGGGCGCTGGGGTCCTTCAGGCACGCGCTGGCCATGTTCCTGGCCATCGGCGACAAAAGCGGCGAGGCGTACGCGCGGCAGGCGATCGGGCGCGTCTACCTGTCGCTGCGTGACGTGCGCCAGGCCTCCCGATGGCTCGGGGACGCGCTGCGGCTGGCCGAGGAGCTCGGCGACGCCCACCGCGAGGGCTGCGTGTCGATACAGCTCGGCCGCCTGTACGACCTGGTCGCCGAGTCCGAGCGGGCCATGCGCTACCAGGGGCACGCGCTGGACATCTTCGAGTCGCTCGGGGACCGGCACTGCGGCGCGTACGCGATGCGGAACCTCGGCGGGCTCCAGGTGGCCAGGGGCGACCGGCTGGACGGCTCCGACCAGCTGGAGCGCTCGCTGGTGATCTTCCAGCAGCTCGGTGACCGGAGCGGGGAGGCCGACACGTACCAGACACTGGGCGAGCTCTACCGCTCGTCCGGGCGTGCCGCGCTGGCCCGGCACTACCTGCACCAGGCCCTCGAGCTGCGCAGGGAGCTCAGCGACTCGTTCGCGTGACGGCGGGGTGTCAGGCGAGCCACCGCGCCGTGGGCCAGGTCTCGAGGCGCCAGGCGCTGTCCCAGAACATCCACTCGTACTCGGTGGCCCGGCAGAACGCCTCCTCCATCGCCCGGCGCGTCCCCGGGTCGGCGAGCTCGGCCAGCCGGTCCACGAGCGCCTTGGCCTGCTCCACCGAGGCCGCGAAGGACGGGTCGGAGTAGGTGGATATCCAGGTCCGGTACGGGTGCCCGGCGGCGCCCGCCGTGCGTTCGAGCAGCGCCGCGCCGACGTCCTGGTACACCCAGAAGCACGGCAGCACGGCGGCGGCGAGCACCGGCAGCGGGGCGGCGAGCGCCGTGGCCTGGAGGTAGGAGGAGTAGGCCAGGCAGGTCGGCGAGGTGGCGATGCCCGCCGTCTGCTCGGCCGTCAGCCCGAACTCCTGGAGGTAGCCGGCGTGCAGGCCGCGCTCGACGACCAGCGCCGTGTGCGCGCTCTGGGCGAAGAACGCGGCGTCGGCCGGGTCGGTGGCGCGGGCCGAGGCGGTCGCGAGCACCTTGGAGTACGCCACCAGGTAGCGCCCGTCCTGGACCAGGTAGAACGCGAAGCGGTCCCGGTCGAGGGTGCCGTCGCGCAGCGCGGTGTTGAACGGGTGGTCGTGGATCGCCTCGAGCAGCGTGGCCGTGCGCGTCCAGATCTTCTCGGAGAAGGTCACCGATGACGTCCCTTCGCTAGTGCGAACTAGATCAGGTTCGACGGGTGTGATCTCAGCCCGGCGCGCCGGGCACCCCGCGTCGCGGGCAACGCTAGCAGACGGCGAGACAACCGGCGCTCGCCGTACCGGCACTCCAGCTCAATCGATGATCGCGGTGACGCCTGGTCGACGACGGCGCCCACGTAGCAGTTCGCCGCCGAGCAGGGCCGCGCACGACCCGGCGGTCAGCAGCCCACCAGCGAGGAAGGTGCCCCGTACACCGGCGAGCGGCAGGACCAGCCCCCCAAGCGCGGCACCCGCCGCGATGCCGGCGTTGTAGGCACCGGAGTTCGCGGCGAGAGCGATGTCCGTGCGGCCCGGGGCGCAGTGCAGCATCGCGTTCTGCGTGGTCATGAACACCGGCCCGAGTGCACCGCCCATCAATACCAGGAACACCACCGCCAATACGGGATGAGCGCCGAACGCGTACAGGCCGAGCATCCCCACCGCCTGCGTGGCCACGGCGGTGGCCAGCGCGGACTGCGGAAAGCGGTCCAGGAACGCCCCGGTGACGCTCACCCCGGCCAGACACGCGACACCGAAAACCAGGAACAGGGCGCTGACCGTGCCCGGGGAGAACCCGCTCACCTCGCCCAGGAACGTCACGATGTAGGTGTATCCCGTGAACGCCCCGGTGGCGGACAAGGTCCCGGCCGCCAGCACCGTCCAGAACCGCCACACGTCGGGACTGGCCGCGTAGGCGGCGGGCTCTTCCTCCGGACGCGAAGTCGGCAGCAGAACGGCGATCGTCACCAGAGAGACCAGCCCCAGAGCCGCCAGCAGGGCGACGGGCACCTGCCAGTTGCTCTGCTGGCCCAGCCAGGTCCCAGCGGGAACGCCGAGCACGAGAGCGAGCGAACCAGCGACGGACAACGCCCCGACCACCCGCCCCCGGATCTCCGGCGCGAACAGGCCCACCGCGACCGGCCCCATCACGGCCCAGAACAGCGCCTGGGCGAGCGCGGTCAGCAGCCGCGCCGCCAGGAGCAGCCAGTACGAGGGGGCCAGCGCCGCGACAAGACTGGACACCACGAGCGCGGCCAGCAGTCCCGTGAGCACATGACGCCGGGGCACGGCCCGCACGACGTGGGCGATCGGCACCGATGCGACGGCCACCGTCACGCCGTAACCGGTGACCAGGAGACCGACCGCCGGCAGGGACACCTGCAGGTCTTCGGAAATGAGCTCCAGGAGGCCGACCGGCAGGTTCTCCGCGGTGTTGAAGGTGAGGGCGGCCAGCATCAGGGCGCCGAGCACCGCCAGCCTGTGCCATGGAGCCGGTTGCCGGGGGATCGTACGGTCTCTTCCTGTCCTCGCCCGTCGCACCTGCTCAGTGGCACTGTCCATGCAGGTACCTCAGCAGGCTCACCGGTCCCGCTGCAACCGGATTCATCCGCGGCGCCTTCTTCGCGGGCCGCCTACCCCGAACTCCAGCCTTGCTAGACTGATCGTTCGCGTTCCGAATCAATCCGGGGGTCGGCGACATGGTCAAGGCAACGGGTGAGCACATGGGGGTCGTCTCCGCGCTGGTGCGCGCCTCCTTCCTGGTCAGCGCCGTGTACGCCGAGTCGGCGCGCGAGTACGGCATCACCTCGCAGCAGGGGCAGCTGCTGTGCGTGCTGATGGCGCAGCCGTACGGGATGAGCGAGCTGGGCGGGATCCTGCACCTGGCCAAGTCCAGCCTCACCGAGCTGGTCGACCGCAGCGCCCAGCGCGGCCTGGTGCGCCGCGAGCCCGACCCGCGCGACGGGCGCGCCGTGCGGGTGGCGCTCACCGAGCAGGGCAGCGAGCTGGTCGAGTCGTTCTACACCGAGACCTGCCGCCGGATCGACGAGCTCCCCTCGGGCCTGGCGGCGGACGAGCGCGTCGCGCTGGCCGGGCTGCTGGGCCGCGTGGTCGAGGACAACCAGGTCCCGCAGGTCTTCATGGAGCCGGGCGACGCCGCCTCCCACAACCGCTGACCCGCCGGGCAGCGCGAGGCCGCCCGGCGTACTCTTCGTCGAAGAGATCACCGCACGGGACGGATGCCGGCATGAGCGACCAGGACCCCATCGACAAGATCATGGCCGGGCTGGACGGCCCGGCGCTCGACGACCTCGCCGAGCTCTACCGTGACCTGCACCGCCACCCCGAGCTCTCCTTCAAGGAGGAGCGCACCGCGGGCATCGCGGCCGAGCGGCTCCGCGCGGCCGGGTTCGAGGTGAGCACGGGCATCGGCGGCACGGGCGTGGCGGGCGTGCTGCGCAACGGCGACGGCCCGACCGTGGCGCTGCGGGCCGACATGGACGCGCTGCCGGTGCTGGAGGCGACCGGCCTGCCGTACGCGAGCACCGCCACCTCGCCCGACGGCGTGCCGCTCATGCACGCCTGCGGCCACGACATGCACGTGACGTGCCTGAGCGGCGCCGCCCAGCTGCTGGCGGCAGGAAGGGAGCAGTGGCGGGGCACGCTCGTGGCGCTGTTCCAGCCGGCGGAGGAGATCGCCGCCGGGGCGCAGGCCATGGTGGACGACGGGCTGTTCGAGCGGACCGGCACGCCCGACGTGGTGCTCGGCCAGCACGTCTTCCCCTCCCCTGCCGGGACGGTGCTCGTCAGCCCCGGCGAGGTCATGGCCGCCGCCGACAGCATCGAGATCCGCCTGTACGGCAGGGGCGGGCACGGCTCGCAGCCGGAGCGGACGGTCGACCCGGTGGTGCTGGCCGCCTCGACCGTCATGCGGCTGCAGACGGTCGTCTCGCGCGAGGTGTCGCCGTTCGAGCAGGCGGTGCTGACGGTCGCGCAGATCCACGCGGGCCACAAGGAGAACATCATCCCCGACGAGGCGTCCATCACGATCAACCTGCGCTCGTTCGACCCCGAGGTCCGCCGCTCGCTCCTGGCCGCGGTCGAACGCGTCGTCAACGCCGAGGCGGCCGCGTCCGGCGCGCCGCGCCCGCCGGGGTTCCGCACGCTCAACGCTTTCCCGCTGACCGTCAACGACGACGGCGCCACCGCGAAGGTGCGCGAGGCGTTCGCCGGCCGGTTCGGCTCCGAACGGGTGCCGGACCTGGCGCCGTTGATGGGCAGCGAGGACTTCGGCCTGTTCGGCGCCGCGGCGGGGGCGCCCT
Source organism: Nonomuraea sp. NPDC049400 (assembly GCF_044466425.1). NCBI lineage: Bacteria > Bacillati > Actinomycetota > Actinomycetes > Streptosporangiales > Streptosporangiaceae > Nonomuraea > Nonomuraea sp. NPDC049400. Next base: position 12,889 of record NZ_JBITMP010000045.1, on the reverse strand, counting down.
CCGTCTTCTGGGGCCTGGGCAGCGCAGACCCCGACCTGTACGCCCGCGCCGAGCGCGAGGGCCGCCTTCGCGAGGACGTGCCGGGCAACCACTCGCCCTTCTTCGCCCCGCAGCTCTTCCCCACCCTGCCGATGGGCGTCGAGGCCCTGACCGCCGCCGCCCTGGCCTGGCTGCCGGCGCGCTGACCCCTGGCCCCACCCGCGCCATGGAGCTATTCGTGCAGGAAGCGGCGGAGCGCCGGGCGAGCGCCAAGCGGGCCGTGGTGCTCAACGCGGCCGGCAGCGCCACCGAGGTGTCGTACGCCCTGCAGAACACCGGGATCACCACCGGCACGGCGACACCGTACCTGACCAACGGCTCGAACAGCATGACCGCGGGCGTCACCATCGCCAACACCGGCAGCAGCCGATCAACGGCTGGTCGCTGACGTTCACCCTGCCCGCCGGGCAGACCATCACGTCAGGCTGGAACGCCACCTACAGCCCGGCGAGCGGCCAGATCACCGCCCGCAACGCCGCCCACAACGCGGTGATCCCGGCCAAGGGCTCGGTGGACATCGGCTTCCAGGCCACCCACACCGGCGACACCGGCAAGCCGGCACAGTTCAGCCTCAACGGAACCGCCTGCGCCGTGACGTAGTCCACCCATGCCATCCGCGCGGTCAAGGACCCGTCGGTGGTGCACCACAACGGCCGATGGCATGTGTTCGCCAGCACCACGAACAACAACGGCGCCTACAGCCTGGTGTATCTGAACTTCACCGACTGGGCGCAGGCGGGTGCCGCGCAGCACCACTACCTGGACCAGACGGCGATCGGCACCGGGTACAAGGCCGCGCCGCAGGTGTTCTACTTCGCGCCGCAGCAACGCTGGTTTCTGGTCTACGAGGTCGGGGACAACGCGACGTTCTCCACCACCACCGATATCAGCAACCCGAGCTCGTGGAGCGCGCCGCAGCGCTTCTACGCGGGCGGCATGCCGCAGATCATCCGGGACAACATCGGCAACGGGTACCGTGTGGACTTTCCTGGACCGCACCGGCCATCACCGGCCCCTGGCAGGCACTCGCGGACACCGAGGCCAATCCCTTCGCCGGCGCGGCCAACGTCACCTTCGGCGGCACCGCGTGGACCCGGGACATCAGCCACGGCGAGATGATCCGCAGCGGCATCGACCAGACACTGGCCATCAGCCCCTGTGACATCCGGCACCTCTACCAGGGCAAGGACCCTGCCGCCACCGACCCCTACAATCTCCTGCCCTGGAGGCTCGGCCTGCTCACCCAGACCAACTCCACCTGCTAGTCCCTGCTGCCAGAGCGGCGCGGAAGGCCCTGCCTCCTGGCAAGGCCCATCAGGCGACTTTCCGGAAGACGACGGTCGCGCGGTAGTGGCCGTCGCGCTCCTCATCCGGCTCAGCCTCAGCGCTGATCACGTCCAGCTCGGTACCCGAACCGAAGAACTCAAGGGCGTGCGCCACGGCCGTCTTCCTGATCTCGTCCGGAGTTGTTTCGCTCACGGTGACGCGCAAGGTGAGCGGGAAGGATCTCACGGTCATGGTGATCTCCTTTCTGAAGGCAATCACTTCGAGCATAAGCCGACTGCCGGAAGCGGAGGGGAGATCACGCCGGTTACCGCGCCGCCTCGTAGTGGCGCAGGAACAGCTCCTCCAGCGTCGGCGGCCGGCTGACCAGGCTGCGCACGCCCGACTCCGTGAGCCGCCGCAGCGCCAGGTCCAGCGCCGGGCCGTCGACCGTGAACCGCACCCGCCCGGCATCGGCGCTGAGGTCGTGCACCCCGGGCAGCTCGGCCAGCCCCTCCGGCGGCCCCGCCAGCTCCGCCTCGATCGAGGTGCGGGTCAGGTGCCGCAGCTCCGCCAGCGTGCCCGTCTCGACCGTCCGGCCGTCACGGACGATCGTCAGCCGGTCGCACAGCGCCTCGACCTCGCCCAGGATGTGGCTCGACAGCAGCACCGTACGCCGCTCCTCCCGGACGCACTCCCGGAACACCTCCTCCATCAACGGGTCGAGACCGGAGGTGGGCTCGTCCAGGATCAGCAGTTCGACGTCGGAGGCCAGCGCCGCCACGAGGGCCACCTTCTGCCGGTTGCCCTTGGAGTACGTGCGCGCCTTCTTGCGCGGGTCCAGGTCGAAGCGCCGCAGCAGGTCGGCCTTGCGCCGCTCGTTCAGGCCGCCGCGCAACCGCCCGAGCAGGTCGATCGCCTCGCCGCCCGACAGGTTGGGCCACAGGGGTCACATCGCCCGGCACGTACGCCAGGCGCCGGTGCAGCCCGCTCGCCTCCGACCACGGATCGCCGCCCAGCAACCGGGCGGTGCCCGCGTCGGCCCGCACCATGCCCAGCAGGATCCGGATCGTCGTGCTCTTCCCCGCCCCGTTCGGCCCCAGGAATCCGTGCACCTCGCCGGTGCGCACGGTGAGATCGAGGCCGTCCAGCGCCCTGGTCGCCCCGAACGACTTCACCAACCCCTGCACAGCGATGGCGTCCGCCATGGTGATGCTCCTTCACGTGGTCTGGCCCCGGTCGAGGGCCTTCCTGGCCTGCGCGGCCTCTTCGGGGCTGAGCAGGGAATGGGAGTAGATGTCCAGCACCGCCCGCATGAGCTTGACCTGCCCCTCCGGGCTGGTCAGGTCGACGCCCAGACCGCGCTCCACGTGCCGGCGAAGGACCGTGGGCGCCAGCGCCATCGCGGCGATCATCGTCGAACGCGACCGCGCGTCGACGTCAGGCGGTTCGGGGCGGCTCTTGTCGGCCTCCGCGATCCACCGCTCGCCGATGTCAACCATCTCGTCGAACAGCGGCGCCGCCCAGCCCTCCGTCAACGCCCGCGCCAGATAGGGCTGGTAGGGCCCCATCACCGCGACCGGGTTCAGGCCGCCCCGGGGGTCGCGTGCGGCCTCCTCGTGCAGCTTGCGGATCACCTTGATCAGGTGCTCGTCACACGCCTCGCGCAGCGCCTGCTTCGAGCCGAAGTGGTGGCGCACCAGGCCCAGCGACACGCCCGCGGCCTCGGCGATCTCGCGAATCGTCGCCCGTTCGAAGCCGTGCTCGCCGATATGCCGCATCGCCGCGTCCCTGATCCGCGCACGCGCCGTGAGGTCCTCCGGGTCCGGTACGGTCGTCATCCCATTCCTCTGTATAGCCGACTGTTCATCCGAAAAGCACACTATACCCACGTATAGCGGCGCTGCAACGTGCCGTCACCGCCGCCGGTCCGGCCACCTCCTCTCGTGTCACCGGCGTGGCGCCTCGGCCGTCGTGCGTCCGGTTGTCGCCGGTTTCCGCGCCCCGACTACGCACACCAGCCCGTCCCGCTCTACGCTCCATGACGACGATTGGAGCAACCCCCGTGCCACAGCCCGACACCCCACCGGCCGCCGCCCCCATGCGCCTGACCACCGCCATCCGCCCCTACGACTGGGGCTCGGTCACGGCCCTGCCCCACCTGTTCGGCACCGAGCCCACCGGCCGGCCGCAGGCCGAGCTCTGGATGGGCGCGCACCCCGGCGACCCCTCCACCGTCGCCGGCACCCCGCTGAACGAGCTCATCGCCCACGACCCCACCGCCACCCTCGGCGAGCAAACCGCCGGCCGCTTCGGCCCCGCTCTCCCCTACCTGCTCAAGGTCCTGGCCGTCGAACGACCGCTCTCCCTCCAGGTCCACCCCACCACCGCGCAGGCCGAGGCCGGGTTCGCCGACGAGAACGCCCGCGGCATCCCCATCGACGACCCGGCCCGCACGTACAAGGACGCCTCGCACAAACCCGAGATGGTCTGCGCGATCACCCCCTTCCACGGCCTGTGCGGCTTCCGCGACCCCGCCACCACGGCCGGCCTCCTCGACCGCCTCGCCCTGCCGGACCTTCGCCCCTGGACCGACCTGCTCCGGGCGGGCGAGCTCCGGGAGGTGTTCGCGCAGATGCTCGACGACGCCAACCGGCCGCTCCGCGCCCAGGTCGAGCAGGCCCTGCTCGCCCTTGACGACGACCCCGACCTGGCCGTCTACGGTGACCTCGCCCGCGCCTGCCCCGGCGACCCCGGCGTCACCGCCGCGCTCCTGCTCCACCACGTCAACCTGCTCCCCGGCCAGGCCCTCTACCTCGGCGCCGGGGTCCCCCACGCCTACCTCGGCGGCATCGGCGTCGAGATCATGGCCAACTCCGACAACGTGCTGCGGTGCGGGCTCACCACCAAGCACATCGACGCAGCGGAGCTCATGCGCATCGTGGACTTCACCCCCTCGCAGCCGCACCTGGTGCGGCCGGAGGAGGACGTACGAGGCGAGCACCACTACCGGCCGCCGGCCCCCGAGTTCGCCCTCACCCGCTACGACCTGGAGACTCCCCATTCGGTGCCCGGGGGCGTCCCCCAGATCGTCGTCTGCATCGACGGCGAGGCCCACCTCGGCGACCTGACCTTGCGGCCGGGCGAGTCGGCGTTCCTCCCGGCGGCCGTCGCCTCGGTGCGGCTCTCCGGCAAGGGCACGGCGTATCGCGCCCTGCCGGGCGCCTTTACAAAGTAGATCTGCCGGTACGTTTCGCCCCTGGTTTGAACGTCCCGTTCCTAGGCTCCCTGGCATGAACGCCGTGACTGCCGCCACTCATGTGACCATCGAGCCGAGCATCCTGTACTTCGGGACGCCGGTCGTCCTGCTCTCCACGGAGAACCCGGACGGGACCTTCAACCTCGCCCCGATGTCCTCCGCCTGGGCGCTGGGCAACGTGATCGTGCTCGGGCTGGGCGCCGAAGGGCAGACCGCGCGCAACCTCATGAGCCGCCCCGAGGTGGTGATCAGCCTGCCCGCCCCCCACCAGTGGACGGCGGTCGAACGCCTGGCGTCGCTCACCGGCCGCAGTCCGGTGCCGGCGAGCAAGCCTGCCGGCTGCCGCTTCGAGCCCGACAAGTTCGGCGTGGCGGGGCTGCGACCCGAGCCCGCCGAGACGGTACGGCCGCCGCGCGTGGCCGAGTGCCCGATCCAGTTCGAGGCGCGGGCGGAGCGGGTCGGGCATGACGTCTCGGGGTCGTTCGTCATCGCCGAGGCCGTCGTCGGTAAGGTGCACGCCGACCCGCGCATCGTCGTGCCGGGCACGCAGCACGTGGATCCGGGTGCGTGGAGCCCGCTCATCTACAACTTCCGCCACTACTTCGGCCTCGGCCCCGAACTCGGCCACTCCTACCGCAGCCAGACACCCCGTACCCGGTAGGGACGCACGGGTGGGGACTGCTCAGCGCGGTTCGCGAGGCAGCCGCCTGATCTTCAGCACGTTGTCCATCCGGGTGCCGGGGTGGCCCTCCGGGCCGTTCAGGGTGCGCTCGTACTCCTCGCTGACCTGCACCTCCCACTCCCCCTCCGGCAGCTCGAGCGCGTCGAGGACCTCCCGTGGCGTGGGGAAGTGCACGTCGAAGGGCGGATTGTGCTCCCAGGACGGCCATCCCGCGTGCCCGACCACCAGCAGCACCCCGCCGGGGGCGACGGCCGCCGCGGCGGCGCGCAGGATCTGCTCGCGCGGCAGGTCGCGGGGAGAGTGCAGGAAGCAGGCGGAGACGAGGTCGAACGCGCCCTCGGGGAAGGACACGGCGAGGTCGTGCCGCTGCCACTCGATGCGGCCGGCGACCCCCGCGCTCGCGGCGTGTCCGGCGGCGCGTTCGAGCGCCACGTCAGAGACGTCGGCCGCGGTGACGCGCCATCCCCTCCCGGCCAGCCAGATGGCGTCGGCGCCCTCGCCGCACCCGAGGTCCAGCGCCGTGCCGGGCTCGAGGTCCGTCGCCTCGCGGACCAGCATGACGTTGGGGTTCCCGCTCCATATCTGCGCGCTCTGGGCGTAGCGAGCGTTCCAGAACGCCGCATCGGACTCGTACGACTCGTGGGAGCCGTGTGCCCGCGCGGCGACGGCGCGGCGGGTCTCCTCGGCGATCAGGTCGGCGTTGATCGCCGCCGCCGCCCGTACGGCCGCCGCCGCGGCGCCGATGACCTGCTCGGTCAGATTGGTCACGTTCCCGGCCACCCACACCCCCGGCACGCTGGTGGCGCCCGAGGGGTCAGCGGGCACGCGGGTGCCGATCACGTGCCCGAACATCTCCTGCTCCGCCGCCTCCAGTCCCAGCCCCGCGAGCAGGCCCGCGCGGGCGGTCAGCCGGGAGGCGGCGGCGAGTGCCTGGCACGGAACCACCCGGCCGTCGGCGAGCCGCACCCCGGCGAGCCGGTCGTCCGTCACCTCCAGGCCCGTCACCTTCCCCTCGACCACGGTGACGCCCCTGGCGGCGAGCTGCTCGCGCTGTTCCGCGTCGAGCTCGGGCGCGGTGTGCAGGAAGAGGGTCACGTTCGCGCTCCACTGCCGCCACAGCAGCGCCTGGTGAACGGCGAGCGGACCCGTGCCCAGCACCCCGATGGCCTGGTCGCGCACCTCCCAGCCGTGGCAGTACGGGCAGTGCAGCACGTCCCGCCCCCACCGCTCGGCCAGGCCCGGCACGTCCGGCAGCTCGTCCACCAGTCCGGTGGTCACCAGCAGCCGGTCCGCCTCGACCGCGGACCCGTCGTCCAGCACGACGCGGAAGCCCCCGCCGTCCAGGCGCTCGGCGGTCTCGACGGTGCCCGTCACGATCTCGCCGCCGTACCCGATCACCTCCTCGCGACCGGCGGCCAGCAGCTCCAGCGGCGAGACCCCCTCGCGCGCCAGGTACATGTGCACGCCCTCGGCGGGCGCGTTGCGCGGCCGCCCCGCGTCGACGACCAGCACCTTCCGCCGCGCCCGGCCCAACGTGAGCGCCCCGCTCAACCCGGCGGCCCCACCGCCGACGACCACCACGTCGTACTTCGCGTCCATCGCGCGTCTCCTCTCGCTCGTTGCGACTGCGCCACTGTCCGCGAACGACCGCCAGGTTGACAAATAACATTGCCGAAATGGCAAAGTGGCTGCCATGGACCTCGACGACGTGCTCCAGTCCGTGGGCCCGCGGCTCCGGGCGCTGCGCCAGGAACGCGGGGCGACGCTGACGCAACTGTCCAGCAGCACCGGCATCTCCGTCAGCACCCTGTCCCGCCTGGAGTCCGGCCAGCGCAAACCGACCCTGGAGCTGCTCCTGCTGCTGGCCCGGGCTCATCAGGTGCAGCTGGACGAGCTGATCGACGCGCCCGTGACCGGCGACCCCCGGGTGCACATGCGCCCGATCAAACGCCACGGCATGACGTACATCCCGCTGAGCCGCCGGCCCGGCGGGGTGCAGGCGTTCAAGCAGATCCACCCGCCGCACTGGCCGGGGTACGAGCCCCAGCAGCAGGTCCACGAGGGTTACGAGTGGCTGTACGTCCTGTCGGGGCGGCTGCGGCTGCTGCTCGGGGAGCACGATGTGATCCTCACGCCGGGCGAGGCGGCGGAGTTCGACACGAGGACGCCGCACGCGTTCACCAACCCCGACGGGGAGCCCACGGAGATCCTGGCGCTGTTCGGGCCGCAAGGGGAGCGCATGCACGTCCGTGCCCGCCCCGCCGCCCGCTGAACCCGCTCCTTTCGCCGGAAGGCGTACGGCCCATGCGGACGGCACGCCCAGCCCTGCCGTCCTTCCCCGGCTGGCGCGCGTGCACGAACGCGGAGACCGAACCGCCGGATGCACGCATGGCCCTGAGCGCTACCGCCACGCCCCGGCGGCGGCCGCGGCCTTGGCGAAGTCGGTGAAGTCGCGGGCCTGCCTGCCGAGTGCCTCCCGCACGCCGTCGGAGAGGTGGGCGTCCAGCCCCAGGCGGATCGGCGCCACCGACGCCGCGTACTCCTCGGCGTCGGCCGCCGCCCACCCCTCCCCCACCAGCTCCGCCACGAACTCCTCCGGCGACAGCGGCACATAACGGACGTCGCGGCCGCTCGCCGCCGAGATCTCCGCGGCGGCCTCGGCCATCGTCAGGGCGCGCGGCCCGGACAGCTCGTACGTGCGCCCCTCGTGCCCGTCCTCGGTCAGCGCCGCCACCACGACGTCGGCGATGTCGTCGGCGTCCACGAAACTGGCTGCCCCGTCCCCCGCGGGCAACCGCAACTCGCCCGCCAGCACCGCGTCGCGGAAGAAGCCCTCGCTGAAGTTCTGGGCGAACCAGCCGGGCCGGACGATCGTCCACGACACGCCGCTGCCGCGTACCGCGCTCTCGCCGTCGATGTGGGTCGCGCCCACCGAGCCGTCCACCGGGCCATCCACCGGGCCGTCCACCGGGCCGTTGATCGAGCCGTCCATGGAGCCGGACGCGTACCCGGGCACGTCCACCCCGCGCCCCGACAGCAGCACGAACCGCCGCACGCCCACCTCCACCGCCCGCTCCACGAAGGGACGGGTGAGCAGCGCGCCATCGAAGGGCACCACGTACACGGCCCCGGCCCCGTCCAGGACGGGGTCCCAGGTGGCGCGGTCGTTCCAGTCGAAGCGCCACTCGCCGGAGCGCGAGGCGACGCGGACGTCGCGGCCGCGCAGGCGGGAGGCGACGCGGCCGCCGGACTTGCCGGTGCCGCCCAATACCGAAATCGCATAACCAGACATGCCCCAAGTCAACGGCCTGCCCAGGTCACGGACCATACCTGTGCCGCTCGCGCGCATTTCTCAGCGTCTATGGTGAGAGGGATGGACGTGTTCGCCCGCTTGATGGACGGGGTGCGGGCGCGGGGCGCCCTGTTCGGCCAGGCCGTGCTGGAGCCGCCATGGTCGCTGCGGTTCGCCGCGGGCGCCCCGCTGACTCTCCTCACCATGGTCCACCGGCGGGCATGGATCGTCCCTGACGCGGGCGCGCCGGTGCGGCTCGCCACGAGGGACGTCGCGGTCGTACGCGGTCCCGCTCCGTTCACCGTCGCCGACGATCCGGCCACGCCGCCCCGTCACGTGATCACCGGGGCCGACTACTGCGCTCCCGGCGCCGTGCCCCTCGCGGCGCGCACCTGCGGCGAGACCCCGGACGGGTCCGCGCTGCTGCTCGCCGCCGCCTACGACGGGGACGGCGTCGGCGAGCTGCTGCTGCGGGCGCTGCCCGAGGTGCTGGTGCTCGCCGAGGACGAGCGCCGCGGGCAGCTGCTCGACCTGGTGAGCGCGGAGGTCACCCAGGACGTGCCGGGCCAGCAGGTGGTGCTCGACCGGCTGCTGGACCTCATGCTCGGCGCCACGCTGCGGAGCTGGTTCGACCGGCCGGAGGCGCGACCGCCCGCGTGGTACCGCGCGGTGGGCGACCCTGTGGTCGAGCACGCGGTGCGGCTGCTCCACGACGACCCCGCCCACCCGTGGACCGTCGCGGCTCTGGCGGCGAAGACGGGGACGTCGCGGGCCGCGTTCGCGCGGAGGTTCACGGCGCGGACGGGCGAGCCGCCGATGCGCTACCTGGCGGGCCTGCGCATCGCGCTGGCGGCCGACCTGCTGCGCGACAGCGACGCCACGGTGGCGGCGATCGCGCGCAAGGTCGGGTACGCCAACGCGTTCGCCCTCAGCGTCGCCTTCAAGCGCATCCACGGGATCACGCCGACGGAGCGGCGCGGGCGCCCTGTAGGGGGTCATGAGCCCGCGGCGCCCGGACCGGGGTTATGAGTCCGGGGGCGCCTGGGCGGGGGTCATGAGTCCGGGAGCTGGTCTGCTTCGGTGCCGAAGCCGTCGAGCGTCCGGCGGTCCTCGAGGGTGCGCAGTTCCTGGAACACCGTGATGTGCAGGCCCGCGGGCGCGTCCAGCCGCGAGTTCAGCGACTCCCACGGCGTGACCGTGGGCGGCGCCACCTCCGCCGCGCCCGCCGACACCAGCCGCCCGGTGGTGGCGCGCGCGTCGTCCACCTCGAACGCCACCCGGATCTTCGGCGCCACCTGACGTCCCACCTCGACGTCGTCGATCATCTTCTTCTGCGCCGGGTTCGCGATCTCCAGCGTGGCCCGTCCGGCGTCCAGGATCACCACCCGCGCACCGTCCCCGCCGGAGAACGCGGCCTGCTCGGGCAGTCCCAGCACATCCCGGTAGAACGCGACCGCGGCCTCGTAGTCCTCGGCCTCCACCACCAGCCGGAGCTGGCGGACCGGGCGGTCTTCGTCGGGCGTGGTCATGGCATCTCCTCCGGGAAACAGGGACGTTCGTTCCTCTGCTCCAACCCACCGGCCCCGCCCGTTCATCCTTCGAGCAGTCTCCAAGCGTGCAATCCCGGTCCGCTCAGCCCCGCCCGTAACGGTCTTCAGCCCGCCAGAAGTACCAGAACCCGACGACCAGCGCGAAAATCGCCCAGAACGCGCACGACACCCACACCGTCCGCGGCGGATCGTGGCTCTCGATGAGGAGGTCACGCATCCACTCGATGTAGGAGGCCGCCGGGTTCAGGTACATCACCGTGGCCACCCATTCCGGCAGGCCGGCGCTGTTGACGACTTTGTCGTGGATGGCGAAGAACACCCCGGACGCGTACAGCCACGTGCGCATGATGAACGGCAGCAGCTGGTTCAGGTCGCGCAGCGAGGCGCCCACCCTGGCGAGCACCAGCCCAGCTCCGATGTTGAACGACGTCTGCAGCAGCAGCACGATCGGCATCATCAGCCAGAACCACGTGAGCGGCTCCCCGGTGAGCAGCACGATCAGCAGCAGCACGCCCATGGAGATGGCCAGCTGCTGCAGCTCCTGGATCGTGTACGCCAGCGGCAGCGACGCCCGCGGGAAGTGCAGGGCTCGGATCAGCGACAGGTTCCCGGAGATCGACTTGGCGCCCGCGGTGACGGTCCGCTGCGTGTACGTGAAGACGAACATCCCGGTGAGCAGGAACGCCGGGTAGTTGTCGACGTTCTTGCTGCCGCCCAGGATGAGACCGAACATCACGTAATAGATGGCCGCGTTCAGCAACGGGGTGATGACCTGCCAGAGCTGCCCCAGGGCCGAGCCCGAGTATCTGGAGACGTTGCGCGAGCTCGCGTACGTCAGGACGAAATGCCGCCGCTCCCACAACTGGCGCGCGTACACGGGGAGCCTGGGCCGCGCGATGGCGGGGCGCAGCCCGTACCTCCTGGCGAGCTCGGCCAGCGACCCGCTCTCCGGCGAGGCGTTCTCCAGTTCGCTCATGAGCACCTCGTCTCGTGGGGCCGCAGGGTCTCGTCGAGGGCGTCGCGCATCGCGTCGGACAGCGGCCTGCCGCCGGTCAGCGCCCACAGGATGAGCACGCCGTTGTAGGTCACCTGGACCGCCCGGGCCAGCCTGGGGACGTCCGCCCGGCCCGCCAGCTCCCCCGCCGCCACCGCCTCGGCCAGCAGGCTCGAGATCTCGTCGCACGTGCGGCGGGCGTGGGCGGCCGCGTGCTCGCGGAACTCGGGGTCGGTCAGGTCGAGTTGCAGGAAGCCGAGGCTGTTGGCCAGCTCCTCGGGCGTGGCCACGCCTTCCGAGAGGCTGACTAGGGCGGCCCGCAGCGCCTCCAGGGGCGAGTCGTGCTCCTGGCGGGCCCGCTGGAACGGCAGGCCGGCGGTCTCGGCGGAGTGCGCCGCGAACGCCAGCAGCAGCCCCCGCTTCGACCCGAACCGCTGCACCAGCGTGGCCGGGGACAGCCCGGCCTCCTGGGCGACGGCGGCCAGCGTGAGCCCCTGAGGGCCGTGACGGCCCAGCGCGCGGGCGGTGGCCTGGAGGATCGCCTCGTCGCTGGTCGTACGCGGCCTGCCCATGCTCGTGCCTCCCGACAGTTAACGAATGCTCGTTCATAAACTAGCGGGTCGCGAGCCGCGCATTCAGGGCATTGCGAGGGTCACGCCGGTCACCGCGAAGCGTTCGACGGCCGCCAGGTGCCCGCCGGTGGAGGCCACGATGGTCAGCGTCCGGCCCGGCGGCGCCGCGAAGGAGACCCGGGCCGACCACGGCGAGTTGTTCCCTCCGGCGCTCACGCAGCACGTCTCCCCCACCGGCGCGGGCGAGCCCGGCCGGCGCACCTGGACCCTGATGCTCTCGTCCACGCCCGAGATCCGCCCTCCCACGGTCAGCGGGGATCGCACGGCGGCGCCGTACGCGGGCCTGGTGAGCGAGAGCGAGGTGTCGTCCGTGCCGACCACCTCCCAGGGGGCGTCCCTGCCCGAGCCGTACCTGACCAGGTGCACGACGGCGGCGACCAGCGGTCGCGGCCCCTCCTCGCCGCGGTAGGCGACGTGCACCCGCGCGTGGGCGCCCTGTTCGACGGTCCTGGCGACCCGGTCGATCTCGGCGAAGCCGAGGTAGTCGCGGGTGAAGGCGAGCGCGGTACGGCGCGCGTCGAGGTGCCACGCCTGACGGCCGTCCTTGCGGTACGCGCGCCGCCACGCCGCCACCTCGTCCGGGTTGGAGAACGGCCACAGCGGCTGGTAACGACCGGCGACCAGGCCGTCGCGGGGGCGGGACGCGCCCGTCGACCCGGTCGGCGAGACGGTGGGCGCGGGCGGCGAAACGGCGGTGCCGGTGGAGACCGTGGCGTTGGTCGGGGCGTCGGTCGGGGCGGTGGCGGTGGTCGTGGCCCGCTGTGCTCCGGCGTCCCCGCAGCCGGCGGCGGCCAGCCCGAGCACGACCAGCACCGGCAGGACATGCCGGGCGAGGGGTTTCATATGGTGCCTCCTGGCGGTGCGATCATGCCCACTGCAGAAGGAAGTACCCCGCCCGGCCACCTCTCTGACATGGCCTTTTCGCCAGGGGTCGATCTCCGGCAGAGGACCGGCGGGAGCGCCACGGCGGGCCGCTAGATGCAGTGGATGCGGTGGCCCGCGATCTGGGCCGGGACGATCCGGATGTAGAGGTGGCGCTCGCCGCCCGCCCACGGCGTGACGTCCGCGTCGGCCACATCGCCCATCTCGTCCGGCGCCACATGGTGGGCGGGCCCCTGCACCAGGACGCTCCACCCCTCGCGGTTGGTCTCGTCGATCTGGTCGATCTCGAAGGCGAT
>NZ_JBITMP010000044.1:0-95912 GCF_044466425.1 Nonomuraea sp. NPDC049400 | reverse complement strand
GCTGATCCGCGCCCACCCGGTCAACCCCGGGCAGGCCATGCAGGAAAGCTCGCAACGCCGCCTCCGAAGAGGTCACGTCCGCGAGCGAGGTAGTCGCAACGCTCATCGCGATCGGGTCTTTCTCGTGCGTGAGGGGGCCGGCCAGCCGCCCGGCGGGGCGGTGGAGGCGCGTTCGATCAGCTTGGTGTCCAGGACGATGCGGCTGGCGCTGCCGCCGCTCTCCTCGGGGTCCAGCCGGCGCAGGAGCAGCCGCATGGCGAGCACGCCCTGCTCGAACATCGGCCGGTCGATGACGGTCAGGGGCGGCTTGAGCAGCGGACCGGTGTCGAGGTCGTCGAAGCCGATCAGGCTGATCTGGCCGGGGATGTCGATCCGCATGTCGTGCAGCGCCTTGAGCACGCCCAGCGTCATGAGGTTGTTGGCGGCGAAGATGGCGGTGGGCGGCTCGGGAAGCGACAGCAGCGACAGCGTGAGCTGGTAGCCGCTGTGCTCCTTGAAGTCGCCGACCAGGTCGTACTCGGGCGGCACCTCGACGCCCGCCTTGGCGAGCGTCCCGACGAACCCCTCGCGCCGCAGCCGCCCGGGGGTGGTGTCCAGGGTGCCGCTGATCGCGGCCACCCGGGTGTGCCCGAGGGCGAGCAGGTGCTCGGCCGCCTGCCTGCCGCCGCCGTCGTTGTCGACCAGCACGGCGTCGAACCGCTCGCCGCCCGCCAGGTCGCGGTCCACGAACACCAGGGGCACGTCGGCGTCGTGCACGTGCAGCGGCGTCTCGTCCTGCTCGGTGGCGGGGGCGAGGATGATGCCGTCGACCCTGCGCACCATGTCCGCCAGCACGTCGTCCTCCTGCTCGCTGCTCTCGTCGCTGTTGGCGAGCAGGATGCGGTAGGGCTCCGTACGGGTGACGGACTCCATGCCCTTGACCACCGCGGCGAAGTACGGGTTCGTGATGTCCGGGACGACGACGCCGATCGTGTTGGTGCGCCCGGACTTCAGCGACTGCGCCGCGGCACTCGGCCAGTAGCCCAGCTCGTCGATGGCGGCCTGGATCGCCTCGTACGAGCGCACCCGCTGGCCCCGCAGGAAGCGCGAGACCGTGGCGGGAGAGACCCCCGCGCGAGCTGCTACGTCATGGATGGTGACCACGTGAGCTCCAAACTGAAATCGATGTCAGTGATGATGGCAGGATGTGGCCACGGAGTGTCAATGCCATGTTTCCAACTCGTTACACATCCTGGCATTTTCCCAACTCAAGGGCCACCCTCGCCCCACAACTGGGTCTGGCCGACTGAAACCGTTATCAGTAACTGGAGGGCCGTACCTTTGCAGCATGAGAAGTGACCTGCTCGACCACCTCGTCTACGCCACCCCGCACCTGGAGGAGACCGTCCTGGAGTTCGGTCGCCGCACGGGGGTGCGCCCCGCCGAAGGTGGCCGGCACAAGGGGATGGGCACCCGGAACCACCTGGTGGGCCTGGGCGGACAGCGGTATCTGGAGATCATCGGGCCGGATCCCGAGCAGGGGGTGGCGCCCCGGTGGTTCGGGCTCGCGGAGCTCACCGAGCCGAGGCTGGTGGCCTGGTGCGTACGGCCGGCCGACCTGGACGCCACCATCGCCGCGGCCCGGGCGCAGGGCTACGACCCCGGTCCCGCGAGGGAGATGTCGCGGCGCACGCCGGACGGCGACGTGCTCCAGTGGCGGTTGACGGCGCATCTCGGTGACCCGGTGGTGCCGTTCCTGATCTCCTGGGGCGCGACGAAGCACCCGGGCGAGCGTGGACTGCCCGAGGTGGCGCTGGAGTCGTTCACCGCGGGCCACCCGGAGCCGGACGCCGTGCGGGGGCAGCTCGACGCGCTGGGGGTCGAGCTGGAGGTGGTGCGCGAGGACGAACCCGTGCTGACGGTCCGGCTGGGCGGGGTCGTGCTCAGCTGATCCGGCTCCGTCGCCATTTCAATGGAGGAGGCGGCTGCGGAGCCCCAAGATCAGTTCCTCATGCACCCCGAGCTGGTCCGTCACGTAGCCCTGCACGGATCCATGGGCGGCCGTCAGGTCGGACAGGAAGAGCCGCATGATTTCAGCGGGGGCTCGTCCATAACCGGGCCACTTCAGCTCGCGGCCCGGGTTGGCGGCCCGCCAGTCGGCGATCAACCGGCCGGTGGCCAGCTCGGTGAGCGCGAAGTCCGCGGCGATGTCGCCTTCCCGCACCTGCAGCAGGGACAGCACGAGCGCGGCCACCAGTCCGGTGCGGTCCTTGCCGGAGGCGCAATGGAACACCAGAGGCTCGTCCGCGGAGGCGATGACCTCCAGGGTCCGCCGCAGCTCCTCCACCCCGTCGAGGGCGACCTCGGCGTAGCGATCGGCCAGGAAGCGCCACGGGTCGACGTCCGGATCGATCTCCGCCTGGTCGTACGGGCGGTGCTCGATGCTCAAGTTGTGATAGGCCACTCCGTCGTGGTGGGGCACCCGCCCCTTGGCCTCGATCTCCCAGGGGTAGCGCAGGTCGATCACCGTGCGTACGCCCAGGGCGAGGAAACGATCCCAGTCCGGGCCCCGCAGCTTGGCCAGCGAATCGGATCTGAACAGCCGGCCCCACCGCACCGTCCGGCCGTCGGCGGTCCGGTAGCCGCCCAGATCCCGGAAGTTGTGCAGGTGCTCGAACGCGATATTTCTTCTCATGCGAGTCACCCTAAGGTCGCCGAAACCGGCTCAGTCCTCCCTAGCCGGCATGCGGAGGACGAACCGGGCGCCGGTGTGGGAATCCTCGATGGCGAGAGAGCCGGAGTGGGACTTCGCGATCTCGCGGGCGATGGGCAGGCCGAGTCCGGAGCCGCCGGCGTCGCGGCTGCGCGAGTCGTCCAGGCGGGTGAAGCGCTGGAAGACGACTTCGCGCTGGTCGTCCGGGATGCCCGCACCGTCGTCGAGGACCTCGAGCACCGCCTCGTCGTCCTGCTGCCGCACCGTCACGATGATGTGCGTCTCGGCGTGCCGCTCGGCGTTGTCCAGCAGGTTCGTCAGCAGGCGGGCCAGCTGCAGCCGATCGGCCGTGACGACCACACCCGATTGCAGATTGGGGACGACACGTTTGGTGCGCGGCCTGGCGATCTCGGCGGCGGCGAGCTCGCCGAGGTCCACGGGCTCGCGGCGGTCCGGAGCGCCGGCGTCCAGCTTGGTCAGCGTGAGCAGGTTGGTGACGATGGCCTGGAGCCGGTTCAGGCTGGAGAGCACCTCGTTGCCCGTCTCCGGCCAGTCGGTGTCCTCGGGATGGAGGAGGGCCTCCTCGACCTGGGCGCGCATCGCGGTGATCGGGCTGCGCAGGTCGTGCGAGGCGTCGCCGGCGAACCTGCGCTGCTGCTCGATCGCGGCCTCCTGCTGCTCCATCGCCGCCTCCAGCTGCTCGAGCGTATGGTTGGCGGTCTCGGCCAGGGCCCTGATCTCGTCGTCGTTGTCCGGCACCGGGACGCGCATCCCACCGCCCCCCGCGGTGATCTCGGCCAGCTTCTTCCTGATGCTGTCGACGGGCGCGAGCGTCCTGGCCACGACGCGGGACACCCCGAACCAGGTCAGCGCCACCAGCAGCGTCGTCACGCAGATCTGAAAAATGATCACTTGCGGGCGGACGTACCACGGCACTGCCGGGTCGAAGGCGTAGATGATCCACGCGCCGTTCGACTGGTAGGCGTGCATGGCGACCGCGATCTCGCACCGGCCGGGAAACGCGCGCAGGTCGCAGAGCTCCGCGGCGTCGTTGGCCTGGTTTCGGCGGGGGATCGCCTTCGTCAACGGGGGCATGCCGGCCAGGTTCGGCGTCGAGGCGACCACGCGCCCGGCCGGGTCGACCACCTGGATGCCGTCGAGGTCATCGTAGATCACCCGCTGGGGCAGCTGGTTCCGCTTGACCATGAGCAGCACCCGCAGCGCCTTGCTGGACATCTCCTGCGCCTCGGCGTCGACGACCTCGTTCCGGAGGCCGTACAGCACAAAGGCGCTGACGACGATGTTCAGCAGCAACATGGCGATGCTGGCGAACAGTGCCAGCCGTATCCGCAGCGACCGGCGCAACAGTGTGCTCACGCGCCTTCCCCCGGCACTCAGGGGACCACATTCACCGCGTTCGCCGCTAATCCAGGGAGATTCCCCGACAAGGACGGCAAACCATCCTCTGTCCCACCGAGCCGAAGGTGGAGCAAGGGCTTGCCGGCGGGGCGCGCATGTGCGAAGCCACGGCGCAGGGCGGTCACGGCCCGGTCGTGCCGTCGATGGCAGCCGAGAGTGCGGCGGCCAGCTCGATGAGGTCCGTCCTGATCACCTGCTCGTGCCGGATGAAGTCGTGCTGCCGACCGACCACGGACACGGCGGCGCGGATGTGTCCACCGGCATCGCGGACGGGGACGGCGTACTCGGTCACGCCGTGTTCGAACTCGCCGTGGGCCACGATGAACCCGTTGCGGCGGTCGCGGTCGTTGGCGGCGACGAGCTCCTCGACGGAACGTGCGGCGTTGGGGCCACCGACGCCGATCAGCTCGTAGTCGTTCAGGAGCGCGGTGATCTCCTGGACGGTGTGGTCGACGAGGAGCGCGCGCCCCGCGCCGGTGCACCAGCAGGGGGTGACCAGGCTCGCCTGAGTGAGCCACTGCGGCGCGACCCCGGCGGCGGACTCGGCGCGCAGCAGCCGGACCTGGACGCCGTCGCGCACGGAGAGACGGGCGCTGGCGTCGTGGGCGACGGCGAGCCGGCGCAGGAGGGCCCGGCTGCGGCGGAGCAGGCCCGGGTTCAGCGACGCGGCCACGGAGAAGAACTCGCCTGCGACGCGCAGCGTGGAGTCCTCGCGGCGTTCCAGGAAGCCCTTCTCGCACAGATCCTGCGTGGTCCGTGACGCCTTGCTGCGCTCGATGCCGACCTCGTCTGCGAGCCTGCTGACGTTGAAGCCGGCCCGCCCGGAGGCCTCGCGCTCCAGCACCGTGTTGACCACCCGCAGCGCCATCCGCAGGGAAGAGGCCGACCACTTGGCCGCAGGGCCGGGAGAGGGCGCGTTCATGGTCATCTCCACCACTATAGCGAGGGCGTTTTCGCCGGGGCTCCGGCAGCCGCACGGCTGCCGGAGCCGGGATCCGGATCGCGGTTCAGCTCGAGTGGTGCAGGGCGAAGACGCGTGCCGGGAAGCCGGAACCGCCCTGCGGCTTGGGCCAGGTGGCGACGATCAGCGCGCCGGCTTCCGGCACCTGGTCGAGGTTGGCCATCAGCTCGATCTGCCAGCGGTCCCGTTCCAGCACATAGCTCTCCAGGCTGAAGTCACCGGCGGAGGTGGCCAGTCCGGGGTCGGTGTCGGTCTGCTCGTGCCCGATCGCGGTGACGCCTGCCTCCTCGAAGAGGTAGCGCAGGACCTCTGCCGACCATCCCGGGTAGTGGCTCACGCCCGCGTCGTCCTTGTTCGCCATCGCGGCGGGGTCGGGCCAGCGGCGGCTCCAGTCGCTGCGCAGGGCGACGAACGCCCCCGCCGGCACGGCGCCGTGGCGCGCTTCCCAGGCGGCAACGTCCTCCATCGCCGGCACCGCGTCCGGGTCGGTCGCCACGCGCGCGCTGATGTCGAGGACGACGAGGGGCAGGATCATCTCCTCCACGGGTATCTCGTCCAGGGGCCGCCCTCCGGCGACGAAGTGCACCGGCGGGTCGATGTGGGTGCCCCACTGGCCGACGATGGTGTAGCGATGCACGTTGAAGCCGTCGCCGCGGGACATGTCGAAGGGCATCTCGCGCTCCTCGTCCGGGAAGGCGGGGAAGTGCGGCTGTCCCGGGTGGAAGGCGTGCGTGAGGTCGGTGCGGACGGTCTTGTCGATCAATTCCCGGTGCAGGGCCCACAGCGGGGGTTCCACGGCGGCGGCGGTCGTGGCCGGGTTCAGGGGCATGGTTCGTCAGTCCTCTCTTTCCGGGCGGTCTCTGGGCTCCCGTCCCGGAACAGTTCAACGGGCGTGGTGGATGCAGGCCGGCCTCAAACGGCCGCCCTGGAGGACCGGCGGCCGTGCCGCAGCCAGTGGTAGAGGTAGCAGGCCACGACGAACGGGACGCCGAAGTACAGGGCGGTTGCCTGCGCCGGGTCCAGCGCGATGCCGACGAGCGAGACGGCACACAGGGCGAAGGCCAGGATCGGGACGACCGGGTAGAACGGTGTCCGGTAGGCCAGGATCCGCACGTCCCCGCCCTCGCGTACGAAGGCCCGCCGGTGGAAGAACTGCGCGGCGGCGATGGACATCCACACCCCGACGACGGCGAACCCGGCGATCGACACCAGCACCAGGTACACGGTTTCGGGTGCGGCAACGCTGCTCACCAGCGAGGCGAGGCCGCCGAGCATGCTCACCGACAGCGCGATCAGGGGGATGCCCCGCTTGCTCAGCCGGCGCAGGGCCTGCGGGGCCTGCTTCTCCTCCGCGAGCGAGAACAACATGCGGGCACAGGAGTACAGGCCACTGTTGCCGGCCGACAGGAGCGCCGTGATGATCACGAAGTTCATGGCGTCGGCCGCGTACGGGATGCCGACGGCGGAGAAGACGGTGACGAAGGGACTCTCGTCCAGCCCGACCTTGTCGTACGGGATGGTAGCGGCGATGACCATGATCGCCCCGACGAAGAAGACCAGCAGCCGCGCCACGGTGACCCGCAGGGCCTTGGGCACGGCCCTCGACGGGTCCTCGGTTTCGCCGGCGGCGACCCCGATCAGCTCGGAACCGGAGAAGGCGTAGAACGCGGCCAGGACGGTGACGAGCACGCCCGAGAAGCCGTTCGGGAACAGGCCGTGCGGGGTGCTGAAGTTCTCCAGCAGGAAGGGGTGGTGCGAGCCGCTCGGGGCCAGCGGGTGGAAGCCGGCCAGGGCGGCTCCGCCCAGCACGATGAGCGCGACCACGGCGACGACCTTGACCAGGGAGAACCAGTACTCGGTCTCGCCGAAGAACCGGGCAGAGAAGGCGTTCACCCCGAAGACGACGGCGGCGAAGACCAGGCACCAGATCCAGACGCTGACGTCGGGGAACCAGCGCCGCATCAGCAGCCCGCAGGCGGTGAACTCGGACCCGAGGGCGACGGCCCAGGTCAGCCAGTAAAGCCAGGCGGTGGTGAAGCCTGTCGCGGGGCTGATCGACCGGGACGCATAGATGTGGAAGGCTCCCGAGACCGGGTAGGCGACCGCGAGCTCACCGAGGCAGGCCATGACGAGCCAGACCACGAACGCGCCGACGAGGTAGGACAGGACGGCGCCGAGTGGGCCTGCCTGGGAGACGGTGTAGCCGGAACTGAGGAACAGCCCGGAGCCGATGACGCCGCCCATCGCGATCATTATGAGATGGCGGGATCTCATGGAGCGGCGCAAGCCGTCGCCGGACGGCTGGGGAGTGGATCCTGCGGATGTCTGAGGGTGTTCCGGTACGGCTGAGACTGACATGGCGGTCTCCTTGGGGGGAGGCAGGCGGTGGGAGTGGCCGGCTCCGTGCGGCGGGTCGTGAAGGGCGGCGGTCTGGACTGTCAGGCCCGTGAGATCAGTTCCAGGGGGGCGGAGAGTTCGACGACCGGAACCTCCCACGGGTGGACGTCCGTGATACGGGTCAGGACATGCGAAAGCTCGTCGTCGTCCATTGAGGCGTCGACGTAGGTGGTGATGGCGAGGGTCGAGGAGAGGAAGTGCCCGCCGACCACGCCGTGGGAGGGGCGGGCGCCGGGACGGACGGTGAAGCCCTCAACGCCCAGGCACGCCTCGAAGACGTCGCCGTACACGCCGAAGTCCCCCAGCTCGGGTGAGGTCTCCAGGATGTCGAGCAGCGGCGTGAGGGTCTCGTCGGACCGTAGTGCGTCGAGCTCGCCCGCCGCGGCCGAGGCCAGGGTCTGCCGGGCGACCGGCCAATACACCTTGATCGTCCGGACCCATCGGCGCCGGACCGGCGGACCGGCTGGCTTCGGTGCTCGTGCTGCGGCTTCTGGCGTCGTCGTGACCATGCGCATCCATCCCCTTGACGGTCAGCGGTGTCTGCCGCGAGATGCTATTCGTGCATTAAATGCATGGCAAGATGTAAATGATGCACACCGCAGAATGTTGCGGAGTGGAGGCGATACAGTGCAGGCTCACGGGAGAACGCCAGGCGCCGAGGCGAGGGGCGCGGCGTAGCGGCGGAGGACTTCGTGGACTCGAGCGTGGCCAGGGGCCTGGACGCCCTTTCAGAGCTCGCCCGCCTGACGACGGAGGGCGGACACGGCCCCTTGCCGTCCGTCTCGGATCTCGCCCGGAAGCTGGGCCGCGACCGCAGCCAGCTCTCCCGCAGCCTGGGCGCCATGGCCGCGGAGGACTTCGTTCTGCGTGACGACGTCTCGGGTGGGTTCGCACCCCACTGGCGGCTCTACGCCGTCGCCCAGGAGCTCACGGCGCACCGCCTGCGCACCGACGGGCTGACCGCCCTGGAGGGCATGGCAGCCGAGACCGGCGAGAGCTGTTATCTGGGCCTCCTGGTCGGCGACACCACCGTGACCATCGCCGAACGGGTGCCGCCCGGCAGCCGGCAGCTCGGATCGTGGATCGGCCGCCCCTATCCCGCGTACTGCAGCGACTGCGGGCAGGCCCTGCTGATCGACGCCGACCACGACGAGGTGGCCGCGGTCTTCGCCCGCACCGAGTTCGTCCGGCACGGCCCCAACACGCCCACCGGCCTCAACGACTTCCTGCACCGCCTGGAGCTGACCCGCGCGCGCGGCTACTCGATCATCGACGAGGAGGCCGAACCCGGCCTCTACTCGGTGGCCGTACCGGTGCGCGACTTCAGGGACGAGGTCGTCGCCGCCGTCCAGGTCGTCGGACCGAAGCACCGCCTCGCGCCGCGGACACAGGAGTGCGTCGGCGCCGCCCTGCGCTGGGGGCGGTACCTGGAGACCGCCCTGCGCGGAGCCAGATCGCCAGAACCGTAGGGGCGGTGCCACTTCACCCCAATACGCCGGCAAGGGCTGGTCGGCGCTGCCACGACCGCAGCTGGGAATCTCCCTCCGTCGTGGTCATCGACTCGGCCGGAGCCGAGGTTGAGCCGGTCACCCGGCACCTGCGCGACCTGGCGTCGAGCGACATGAGGGCGCGCGCTCGGTGGCATGAGCGTGCACCCGATCAACGGGACCGGCCGGGACCCGGGAGAAAGGGGCGGCCCGGTGGTCAAGGAGCGCCCGCCGGCGCCTTGGGTCGCCGGGCGCTACTTCTCGGCCGTACCGGGTTCCCCGCTGATGGATTCCTGATAGATGTCCGCGTAGGTGCGCGAGTCCTTGATCAGGTCGTCGGCGAAGGCCGCGACGTCGTTGCCGATGAGCTCCAGGACTCCCTTGCCGGCCGCCGCGCCCTCCTCGAAGAAATCGACGATCCCCGAGAGCAGGGACCCGTCAGCCAGCCCGACCGGCCCGACTTTGAAAAAGTACCGCTGAATCTCCTTGTAGACGATCTGGTAATCCGGCGGGAGCGCCTTGACCCGGGCCATGTGCGCTCGCCACTGCTTCTTGCCCTCGATGATGTCCTGGATGCCCACGTCAGCCTCCTAGCCGGCCCAATTTCCTTGCGACGTTCCTGTTCAACTGCTCGCGCCACCGGTCGCGATAGCTCCGGGCCCCTTCGCCGCCGGCCAGCGCCGCACAGAAGCCCTCGATGTCGTCACCCAGCACCTCGTGAATGCTCTGCCCATCGGCCGCTGTCTCTTCGAGCAGCCCCAGAGCACCGTCGAGAATCGGCATCAGGTTGCGGCCGGTGAAGTCCGAGTAGGAAAAGAGATGCCCCTTGATCTTCTCCCACGCCGCCTGGTAGTCGGCCGGCAATGCCGCGGCCCGGGCTTCGAACGTCTTCCATTCCCTGGTGAGATCGCTGCCTGTGATGGTCTCCCAGAAGTTCATTCCCCGCCCTCCTTGAGCTTGTCGATCCGTGATGAGACGTACTCCCATTTCGCCCAGAACGTCGCGAGTTCTTCGCGCCCCGCGTCATTGAGCGCATAGAACTTGCGCGGCGGGCCCACCCCGGACGGTCGTTTCGTGACTTGGACGAGCCCGTTCTTCTCCAACCGCAGCAGGATGGTGTACACCGTCCCCTCGACGACGTCGGCGAAGCCGAGTTCGTTCAGCCGACGCGTGATGGCGTACCCGTAGGTCTCCTCGCTGCCGATGATTTCAAGCACGCAGCCCTCGAGTGTGCCCTTCAGCATCTCCGTCAGGCCGTCCATCCTGGTCCTCCTGGCTTGCCTTAGTACTCGGTGGCACCGAGTACCACTATACAGTAGCACAGGGTAGTACAGAGAAGCTCTGCAAGCCCTAAGGGCCTGTCATAGGACCGGTCGAGATCACGTCAGCACTCGTCCCGCCGGTGTCGCGCCGTCTCCGGCGCTCCTCCGTCCCGTGGCTATATGGCAGCGGCATTGATCTTCACAGTGAGGGCCGTGATGAGCAAAGTAGGACGAATGGCTGCCGGCGTGGGCCTGCTCGCCGCCCTGTGCGTGCCGCCGGTGCAGGCCGTCGCCGATCCCGAGCTGTCCCCCGTCGGGACGGCGACGCGGCCGGCCGCGGCACCGGCGGTGCTGGACCTGGTGCTGGACGGCGATTCGTTCTCGCTCCGTGACGCCTTCGCGATCCTCGAGGGCCGTCCCGTGACCGCGCGGATCGCACCGGACGCACGGGCCAACATGAGCAGAACGCGGGCGGGAGCGCTCGCGGCCCTGCGCAACCAGCGGGTGTACGGCTGGAACCAGGCGCTCGGGCCGCTGAAGGACCGTCCGCTCTCACCCGAGCAGGCAGAGCAGTTCCAGCGCAACGTCCTGCGCTCCCACGCCGCGGGCGTCGGCGAGCCCCTGCCCGACAACGTGGTCAGGCTGGCCCTCATCCTCAAGGCGAACCAGATGGCCAGAGGAACGGTCGGGGTGCGGCCCGAGGTGCCCGACCGGCTGCTGTCCATGGTCAACGCCGGGGTCGTGCCACGCATGCCGCAAGTCGGCTCTCTGGGCACCGGCGACCTGCAACCGCAGGCCGCGGCGGGGCTGGCGGCGCTCGGCGAGGACGCGCCCGTGCGGTACGGAGGCGAAGAGGGACCCGCTTCCGAGATGCTGCCGAAGGCCGGGCTGCCCAGGGACTTCACCTTCCAGGCCGGGGAAGCCCTGCCGATCATCAGCGGCAGCACCGTACTGGCAGCCACGCTGATGAACGCCGTGCACCGGGCCACCGTGCTCGCCGACCAGGCGGAGGGCGCCTTCGCCCTGTTCATGGAGGCGACCAGGGCCGAGCGGGGATCGCTCGACGCGCGTACCCACAAGGAACGCCACATCCCCGAGGAGGACGCGGTCGCCGCGCGGCTGCGCGCGATGGTGGAGGGCTCGGGCTGGATGACGGAAGAGGGCCGCAAGCGCCTCGATCCGGCGAACTACCACCCGCGCGTCCAGGACGCCGTCTCGGTGCGGGCGGCGCCGCACATCATGGCCGGCTTGCGGCACGTGATCGCCGACGCGCGCCAGGCTCTGGTACGCGAGTCCAACTCCTCGACCTCCAACCCGCTGATCTTCAGGAGGAAAGAAGGTCCGGGGTACGAGTTCGTGATGGGCGGCAACTGGGACGGCTCCGTCATGGGGCATCTCGCCGACACCTTGAACGCGGAGATCACCGACATCGGGGTGCTGTCGCAGGAGCTGTCGGGACGGCTGCTGTCGCCCAGGTGGAGCTACGACCTGCCGGCGAACCTCGCCGGCGGGACGGTCGGCTTGAACTCCGGGATGGTGCAGGTGCAGACGGTCGCCGCGGCGCTGATCCCGGAGATGCAAGCCAGGGCCACGCCGGCGGGAACGCTGTCCCGGCCGGTCAAGGACGGCCAGGAGGACCACAACACGATGGCGATGGCCTCCGTCCGGCATCTGCACGAGAACCTCGACCGGCTGGAGATCGTGCTGGCGGTCCAGTACCTGATGGCGGCCCAGGGCATCGACCTCATCGCGCAGAAGATGTCGGGCCTGACGCTCGGCACCGTGACGCGGAGCCTCCTGGCGGAGATCAGGGAGCATGTCGCGCCTCTGGGCGAGGACCGCTATCAGACCCCTGACCTGGAGCGGGCCATCTGGCTGGTGCGCCACGGCTACCTGACGCCGTCCGTCGCGCCGTGACATCCCGGGCGAGCGGCGGCCGTCGCCCTCTTGACGGCGCGTGTAAGGTTCTCGAAGTGCCTGATCAGCATTCGCGACAAGGGTGATTCGCATGTCATACCCCTCCCATGATCGCTACGATCCCCGCCCGGCATCGTCCCGGCCGAGGGTCAATCCGGCGCGGGTGTGGGGAGGCGGCGTGGCCGCCGCCGTGGTGGCCGCACTGATCGTGGTGGTCGGAGTCATGATCAGCAAGAAGCTGCTCGGCATCCGCGTGCTCACTCCCGACGGGGCACCCGCGTACGGCAGCGCGGCGACCACGGGCTACGCCATCTCGGCCGCCGGCGCCGCGCTCATCATGACGTTACTGCTCTACATCCTCATGCTGTCGACCCCGGAGCCGACCAAGTTCTTCAGCTGGATCGGCGGGCTCTGCACGGTCATCATCACGTTCCTGCCGTTCATGCAGTCGGCGGACCTCATCCCGCAGATCACCACGGCCGTGATCAACCTGGTCATCGGCCTCGCCATCCTCTCGCTGCTGGCGTCGATCGGACGTACGGCCATCGAGGAGGCGCCGGATCCGGGACCGTACCCGTACGAGCAGCCACGCGGATATGACCAGCCCCGGGGTTATGACCAGCCCCGGACGTACGAGCAGCCCCGGGCGTACGAGCAGCGGGGATATGAGCAGCAGCCCAGGCACGAGCGGCCCCGTGACAACGAGCAGCGCAGGTACGAGCGCCGGGACTACGACCCGTACGACTGATCGGGACTACGCTCCGGCGACGAACTGCAGGATGCGTCGCGCCACGAGCTCAGGGCGGTCCACCGGCAGGCGGCGGCGGTATCGCGCGGCAGCCGGGATCAAACTCATGAGCTCCGGCTCCAGGATCGTGCCGTTGGCCACCAGTTTCGCCAGACGGGGACGTAAAGCGCGGGGCGCGAGACCGGCCAGCGCGCCCGCGAGCGCCCATCCGATGAAGCGCGGCCCGGGCAGGGCGAAACCGGCGGGGGCCAGCACTTCACCCAGCCACGCCGTGCCGTCACGGCCGTCGCGTACCGGCGCCTGCTGGACGCTGGCTCCAGGCTCCCCGATCGTGTCGATGGCGATCAGGGGGTGCTTGTCGCCGAGGGGCCGCACGTAGCGGTGCCACATCAGGGCGTTTCCGCTCGCACCGGACAGCAGCACGATCGGCGGGCCCTGGCCGCGGCCCGCGCGGTAGACGCGCGTAGGCCCGAACGCGGTCGGCACGTCGAGCGTCGCCGGCGATCCCGGCCAGAGCTGCGCCAAGACCCGCTCATAGATGTCGTAGAACTTGATCCTCGCGGCGTCGTCCACGAAATGCCCAATGTTCATGATACATTCGTATCACAAAGGGAGGTCAGCGGCCATGCCCCTGAAGGTGGATCACGAGGAGCGCCGGAAGCAGATCGCCGAGGCGGTGCTGCGCATAGCCGAGGGCCAGAGCCTGCGAGAGGTGACCATGCGCGGCGTCGCCGCAGAAGCCGGTGTATCGCTCCGCCTGGTCCAGTACTACTTCCAGAGCAAGGACGCCCTCCTCGTGGACGCCCTGGAGCGCTTGAGCGCCCAACTCGATGCCCGCATGAGGCAGTCGATCGCCGCCGCCGAGGCTCCGCCCACGCCGCGCACCATCGTGACGGCCGTCTTGACCAACATCCTGCCCATCGACGCGGAAAGCCGCAGGATCGCCCGCACGTACGCCGCCTTCTACTCCTTCGTCCTCAGCGATCCGCAGTTCGCCGAGAAGCACGGCACCCCGCAGCCGGACACGCTGGAGGCGTTCCTGGCCAAGCAGATACGCGCCGCTCAGCAGGCCGGCGAGGTGCCGGCCGAAGTGGATCCCAAGGTGAAAGCCGCCGGGCTGCTGGCCATGACGAACGGGCTCGTCTCGAGCGTGCTCGGAAAACAACGCACGGGCGAGACGGCTCTGGCCATCCTCACCAGCCATCTCGATGAGCTGTGGCGGTGATCCGGCCCTAGGTGGGCGGTCTGGCCGCTGGCCCCGTTGCGACGACGGGCGCCGAAGGCGATGTCAGGCGGGTGCGTGGCGGGCGGCGAACAGGATGTGGGTGCCGCCGTCCAGGGCTCCCGGCTCCTGGCAGGCGGCCACCTCGTGCTCCAGGAAGCGGGCCCACCGGGAGTGGTCGGCCTCCAGTACGGCGAGCGCGTCCAGATCGCCCAGGGAAGCCCAGTTGCTGGCACTCGCCGCCACCATCTCGGCATGCACCGGCTCGGGCACCACCTCGCTTGCCCAGCTGAAGAAGTCCGGCATCGACATGAACATCACCAAGGAACAAGGCCTGAACGCCTGCGTCACGCGTCTGCTGGTCGGAAAGTCCGTGGATGCGGTGTCGACGGATCAACTGCTCCTTGCGGGGCTTGCCAAGACAGCCGCCGAGAAGTTGCATGTCGTCCCGAATCTCACGTTCGGCGCACAGGAGAGATACGGTATAGGGCTCCCGCTGGGAGACGTCGAAGACTGCGAGATCCTCCGGACGACGCTGCAGGACTTCGTCAACAGCGGCGACTGGGCACAGTTCTTTCAGCAGCGGTTTCCTGGCAACGCGTGCGCCTGACTCGCCGTCCGCGGCTCCGCCTGCAGGCTGGTCTCGGCGCAGCCGCGTATCCATGAGAACCCGGTCGCGGCGACCAGCACGGCGATCCCGAAGTCGCCGAGCCAGCTCTCGTCCATCTTGTAGTCGCCGTGCAGCTGAAAAGCGAAGAACCCGGCGGTGTAACACCACGTCGATCGAAGGGTCCTCGTTGACCTTGACCGTGGTGTCCTCGCCAGGTCGGTCAGCTGGAAGCCGGCAGAACGTGGAGCTCCCTCAGGGCACGCGGGCGACGCCGCAGAGCATGTCGGCTCCACCGGGGCCGGCAAGCGACGAGTCAAGGGTGTCCTCGGCGCGCCAGTCGGTCGTCGACACCAGGCCCGGCTCCAGCATCTCCAAGCCCTCGAAGAAGCCGGCGATCTGCTCGCGCGTGCGCGGGGTCACGTTGCCCGCCCTGGTCTTGCTGTAGACCTCGCGGCCCTCCCCCACAGCGTCGCTGTCGAGCTCGCCCGTGGTCACATGAGAGATGATCAGATGACTTCCGGAGGGCAGGGCTTCGCGAACGGAACTCACGATGGCCTGGGCCTGATCGTCGTCGGGGATGAAGTGCAACACCGCCACCATGAGCACGGCCACCGGCTGCTCGAAGTCGAGGTGCCGGGTGATCTCCGGGTGGCCGAGAATGGCCTTGGGGTCGCGCATGTCGCCCTCCACCACGATGGTGTCGGCGGTCTCCGCCAGCAGAGCGCGGGCATGCACCAGCACGATCGGGTCGTTGTCGACGTAGACCACCCGCGAGCCGGGAGAGACGCGCCCCGCCACCTGATGGACGTTCTCCTGAGTCGGCAACCCCGTGCCGATGTCCAGGAACTGCCGGACCCCGCTCTCGGCGACCGCGCGGACGGCACGGCCCAAGAACGCCCGATTGGCCTGCGCGACCTCCTTCGCGTTGGGCGAGAGCTGAATGATCCGCGCCGCGGCCGCACGGTCGGCGGCGAAATTGTCCTTGCCGCCCAGCAGGTAGTCATACATCCGGGCGACACTCGGCACGGACGGGTCCACCCCCGCAGGGGCCCGCTCCAGCTCGGCCATTCATACTCCCTCTCTGACAGCCCGTTAGAGATCTTAAAGGATCTCCATCGGATGAGGGTCGAAAGCGAGCGAAACGCGACAATAGGCGTCAAGGGAGGGGCGTGCCGTGCCGGCAAGCCCCCCGGCGACGACGCTCAGGTGGCCCGCACCGTGCTCAGGTTGGGCGGCGGCGGTGGTTCAGGGAGCAGGGACTGCAACTCGATGTTGATCGAGCGCAGTTGTTCCTGCTCGCCGGTGTCCCGGGCGCGCTGGCCGTCACGGATGAGGCGGTCGGCCCTGGCCGGATGGCGCATCTGGTCACGGCACCTGGCCAGGTTCTCGAAGACCAGCGGTTGCAGCACCCCGGCGCGGTCCAGTACGCGCATGGCGTGCTCGCGCAGCTGCTCGGTGCGCTGGCGCAGCAGGTCGGCGTCGCGGGAGCGCACGGCTTCTGCGATGTCCCGCTCGTACAGCGGCAGGTCCTCCCGGTCGGAGGGGCTGCCGTGCGCGGCGACCAGGTCGCGGACCTCGGTCATGAGGGACTCGGCCGCGCGCACGAGTTCGGGCCAGGCCAGCTCGTCCTCCACCGCGTCCAGGGCGAGCCGCAGGTCGAGCAGGTTCTTGGCGGCGCGGGCCGCCTCTTCCGGCGCGTGCCGGGCGGCCTCCACGGCGCGGTCCAGCTCGCCGAGCATGCCCTCGTCGGCCACGCGCTGGAGCAGCAGGCCGGCGACGGGGTTGTCCAGGGAGGCGCACCGGGCCTGCAGCACGGCGTGCCTGGCCCGCTCCGCATCCGCGTCCAGCCGCAGCTCGGCGTGGTCGACCACCGGTTCGCTGAGGAGGCTGACGGTGGTCTCGAACGCCTCGTCCAGCAGGGGCACGAACGCGCTGACCGTCACCAGCCGGGAGGCGTCGATCTCGATGGTGAGCCGTACCTCGCTGCCGGCCGGGACGGTCCGGCTCACCCGGTCGGCACCGACCTCGACGCGGCCGATGATCCGGTTGCGGTCGGCGCGGCCGCGTTCGCCCTCCAGGACGGGGATGCGGATCAGCCCGCCGCTCTGCCCCTGGTCCACGGTGACGGTGGTGCGCAGCGGCGCCGTACGCCGCACCGGCAGCCGCGCGCCGCGCTCGACGAGCCCGCGCACGTGGTTGTCGGCGAGGCCGACGCCGATGGCGTGAGTGAGCATGGGCTCGGTCTCGACGGCGCCGACCGTGTACGTGAGCCGGTCCGGGGTGATGCGCTGCCGCGTCCCGGTGGCGTCCGTCAGGAGGACGGCGAACGTGTTCTGCCGGCCGGGCTCGGCGCGCAGGGTGCTGGTGAACTCGCCGCGCCCGGACAGGGCGATCCGGCCACTGTGCCAGGGCGGGTCCGACGCTTCGTTGACCAGTTCGACGGACATCCCGGCGGCGGACGTGCCGTCGGTCGCGCTCACCCGGCCGACCACCACCGGGTCCAGGTCGGGGCTGATCCGCGGGTACTCGCAGCGCAGCGAGTAGGCGCCGGGCTCAGGCGCGGGCGCGGCCCACTCGTCGGGGAGCGGCTGGGCGCCGGCGAAGATCGCGGCGCCGCGGGCCACGACGGTCATCGGGTCGTGTCCGAAGTCAAGAGGGATGCCGAGCCCCTGCCGCGGGTCGGCCAGGCGCTCACGCAGGAAGGGCATGGCGGTCTGCCCACCGACCATGATCACCTTCTCGATGTCGCCAGGTTCCACGCCGAGCTCGTCAAGCGCCGCGCGGCACAGGTTGACCGACCGGGTGACGAAGGGGTCGGCGAGCCGTTCCACGTCGGCGCGGCGCAGCTCGTGGTCGAACTCGTACCTGCGGCCCGTGTCGTCGCTGAGTTCGACGTAGACCTCGGCCGTCTCCATCCGCGACAGCCGGATCTTCGCGGTCTCCGCGGCCTGCTTCAGCGTGGCGACGGCGGCGCGCCAGCGCGGGTTGCCGCGCGTCAGGCCGGCCAGGTCCGTAACCTGGCGGACGGCGGCCGGGATCAGCAGCTCTTCCACGATGCGCCAGTCGACGAGCTTGCCGCCCAGGAAGTTGTCGCCGCAGTGGCCGACGACGGAGAACTCCCCGTCCCGCAGCCGGATCACGGCCGCGTCGAACGTGCCGCCGCCGAAGTCGTACACCAGCCACATCGCGTTCTCGTCGGTGGCCTGGAAGCCGTACGCGTGGGCGGCCGCCGCGGGCTCCTGCAGCAGCCGGGTGAACTCCAGGCCCGCGAGGCCGGCCGCGCGCCGGGTGGCGTCGCACGCGCTCAGGTCGAACGCGGCGGGCACGGTGATCACGGCGGCGCGTACCTCCTCCTCCAGCCGGGCCGCGACGTCGGCCCGCAGCGAGGAGAGCACCTCGGCGGACATCTGCTCGGGCGTCATGGTACGGCCGGAGGCGGGGAAGTGTTTGTCCTGCCCGGCGGTGCCCATGCGCAGCTTGAACTCGACACAGGTGTTGTCCGGGTCGCGCTCGCACCGGTCCCGGGCCGGCCGGCCGACGAAGAGGCGGTCCCGGCGGTCGATCCAGATCGCCGACGGCGTCGTCTCGTCGCCGTCGTTGTTCTTGATCACCTCGGTCTGCACGCCGCGCAGCAGGGCGACCGCGCTGTTGGTGGTGCCGAGGTCGATGCCGACGTCGATGGTGGTCCTGCTCACCGTCCCGCGCCTCCGTTCTCGCCGGCGTCCCCCGGCTCTTCGTGCCCCGGCTCCTCGTCCTCCGGCGGCGTGCCGACGATGACCTCGCCGAGCGCGATGGCCGCGCCGCGCAGGTACACCGCGGGCCGTACGGTCTCCACGACCTCCTCGCGCTCCAGGCCAGGCATCGGCTGGTAGGCCAGGACGCGCATCCGCAGCCCGGGGTCGAACGCGGTGCCCTCGTACGACCGCGTCTGGACGCCGCTCTCCGCGAGGGCGTCCACGACGGCCTGGAGGTGGCGGTGCACGCCCAGGGGCGTGTCCGCGGTCGACTCGATCTTGTTGCGCAGCCGCCACACGGCTGTGGCGATCTCCACCAGCGCCTCGGCCTCCAGCGCGACGGGCGCGGCGAGCGCGCGGTTCGCGGGGGCGTTGCTCCCGGCGCCGGGCAGCATCGACGACATCAGATCACTTCTCTCCCTTGAACCATCAGCGGCGCTTACCAGGTATGAGGGTTCGGATCACAACCAGCAGGAAGGCGACGAAGACGAGGACCCTCCCGGCAGAGCTGCCGAGGCCCGCCGCCAGACCGCTGACGGCCAGGCCCGCCGCGGCGAAGTCCAGGCCCCCTGTGATGAGGGCGCGCTTGGTCACGCCGGGTGACCGGGCTGCTGTCGGGGGCGGCGCCTGGTCGCGCACCAGCGCTTCGAAATGCCTTTGGACTTCACTTCTGCAGGCGGCGCAGTGGGGGATCGGCATGGGCCGTCCGTCAGGCAGCCCGTCCGACGGACGCAAGGGCCGGCCGCAACGCATGCAGGACAAGGGGTCATCTCCCCAGACCGTCCTCGATCTCAGCAACGTCGGCACGACCTCCGCCGCGAAGGCCTGGGCGTTCTTCTCCCGTGTCAGGGTGTCGATGTTCTGCCGGATCACCGATCGGCCCTGTTCGCTCACCGCGACCTGCAGTGTCCTGCGGTAGCCGGTGAGGCATTTGTCGAAGTCACGGGTGCTCTTGAAGTACCCGCCGAGCAGCCGGCAGGCCGCCATGGCGACCGTGTCATGGACCTCGTCGGTCTCGGGGGCGTCCCGGCGCAGCTCCCGCAGCTCGCGCAGGCGCGGCTGGGCGTCGTCCAGCAGCCGGGACGCCTGCTGAGCGCCTTTACTCGGCGAGCGCTCTCCCTGTTCCACGGCCTCTTTGCAGGCCAGGAGGATCTCGTTGCTCAGCAGCACGACCAGGTTCTGCTCGATCGGGGCGCGCACGTGTCCGCTCGCCGCGAGCTCGCGGGCCGACCGCAGGTGGGCGATGGCCCGGGTGACTTTGGGGTCGCGGACGGCGGACTCGTCCCGCATCACGCTGTTCGCGCAGGCCACCGCGCAGGCGTTGACCTCGGACGCCACCGCGTCGGCCGCACCCTCCGTCACGGGATGCCCCGCTCCCAGCAGAGCCCGCAGCACCCGCAGGTCGGGCTTCGTCTCGTCCAGCAGCGACGCGGCGGCCCGCTCCAGCGTCGCCGGGTCCTCGCCGGGGCCTGGCGTGGCTTCGTTGCGGCGCCTGATGGCGGCGGCGATCGGCGCGGTGGCCCGGCGGAGTACCGCGTCGACCGTGCCGTCGTCCGTCCCGAAGTCCCGCATCAGCGACACGTGCTGCCGTGCGGCTTCCTCGCGCCCCGGCCGCTGTGCCGCTTCCATCGCGATCCCCGCGTGGATCTCCAGCAGCACCGCGGGCAACGTCTCCCGGAAGGCGGTGCCGGACACCGCGCGCAGCCGGGGATCGTCGAGCACGCGGATGCGCTCGTCCAGCCAGCGCCAGCAGCCGTCGTCGTCCAGCACCATGCGCCAGTGGCGGTAGGCCCGCTGCCACAGCGTCCGGCCCCCGGCGTTGCCGATGAACTGGTTGGCCTCCAACGTCTCGGCGTGGTGGAGCACTGCGAGATTGTGGACGGCGATGCTGCGCGCGCCCGGGTCGGCGGAGTGCCCCGCGTCGGCACGGGCGGGAGACTTGACCAGCCGTCGCCATATTTCCCGAGCCTCCATCAACCCGGTTCCGTCGCTCTCCTGCAGCGGCCAGAACCAGAAGAACTCGTCCACGACCCGCCGCACCGGATCCTCAAGCCGGCGCAGCGCCTCCCGTACGGCGACATGGTCGGGCGCGGGCACCAACGGTAGCCAGCGCCCCTGCGCCGGTCCGCCCTCGGCTTGCTCAGCCCCCAGCGCCTCAGCCGCCCGCACCTCGGAAACCCGGCGCCGCACCGCACGCGGGGTCGCGGTCACCGCAAGCCCGCTGATCCGGAACGCGTTGCGCCGGTACAGATCCCGATCGGCGACCTCCTCCAGCCACGCCGGCACCTCCACCCGGGCCATCGGACTCCTCCGACCGTTGTCCGCCCCACGACGACGCTCATTGTGCGGGCCACCGCTCGGGACCGGTCCCGAGCGCGGCCAGCGCGCCGGATAGAGCCCGGCTTATCGGGGTAGGCCAGAACTGTCGCCGGAGAACGGGAGTCGCGCATGAGCACAGTGGTGGGGGCCCGCAAAATGGCGATCGCTGAGGGGTGCATTCCCGGCGACCGGCTCTACGTGGACAACGTCAGCCCCGAGAACGCCCACGTCGAGCTCACGTTCTGCGCGGAGGGCGAGAAGCCGCTCGGCCCGTTCCGCGTGACCGTGCCCGCGCAGCGCTCGCGAGCCCTGGACGACGTGGTCGCCCCTGACGCCCTGTCCCCCGACACCTTTTACGCCATCGCGGTGGTCTCGGACACGACAATCGTCGTGCACACCTGACTCGGCGCGATACCCCGGCGTCGCCGCCGGACGGGCACGCGCTGGCGGCGACCACGCCCGGCTGGCACAGTTGGGACATGGAGGACCGGTACCTGGACGGGCTACCCGAAGGGCAGCGCGAGAGGCTTGCCCGGGTCAACCGGCCCGGGCTCGCGGCGCTGCGGGACCACCTCGCGGGCGGCGAGGCGATCGCCTTCCTCGGCGCCGGTGTCTCTGCTCCCCTCTATCCACTTTGGCAGGGCCTGATCAAGGATCTCCTCGACGCTGCCGCCGATCATCTGTCTGAGGACGCGCAAGCCACCTGTCGTGCGCTGGCCTCGCAGAGCCCGGACGCGGTGGTCGAGCTCATCCGCCGGGACCTGGGCGCCGCCGAATACCGCGAGGTCCTGCGCGAGGCCTTCCGGGTGCGCAGGGACCCCCTCACCGGGCGCACCTGGACATCGGCGCATGAGCTCGTGGTTCGCTGCAACTTCGCGGGTGTCGTAACCACCAACTACGACTCAGGGATCGCCAATGCCAGGATGGCAATCAGACCCTCCGTGTCCGGCACCGGGTTCGCCTCGTGGACCGACGACGATGCCCTGGACCGCTGGCGCACCCGCGATGTCCTCCAGGGCGGCGAACTGCCCATCCTGTACGCCCACGGCCACCACAACCAGCCGACTTCCATGGTGTTGTCGACGACCGAGTACCGCCGGGCCTACCGGGGCAAGCTCGGCAAGGTGCTGGCCACCCTCATCGATGGCGGTCACCTGGTCTGGGTCGGGTTCAGCTTCGCGGATCAGCGGATCAAATCCATCATCCAGTCCGTTCTGGACGCCGCCGGCACCGAGCTTGAGCCGGATACCCATGCCCGTCACGTCGCCGTCATGCCGTGGGATCCGACGACGGAGGGCCGCGAGCACGCCCCCGAGGTGCTGAAGGACCTCGCGCGCATCGAACTCGGCTGCCGCGTTGTGCTGTACCCCGTGCTGGACGGCGATCACAGCGCACTGACCACACTGCTCGCCGGACTCACCGATCCGCGGTTCACGCCCGCCGTTCCCGAACCGCAGGACCCGCACCGGGCAGCCGAGGCCGCATCCGCACGTCCGCCCGCGCTCGGCCCCGCTTCTCTTCCCGGCGGTGAGAACGGGCGCCTGATCGTACGCTGGGCGCACGGTGGCGAGCGCAACACCGACTTCACCGGCAGGGAGGAGGAGCTCGGCCGTCTGACGCGCTGGGCCCAGGACCCCGACGTCAGCCTCATCGGTGTCACCGCGTGGGGCGGAGCCGGCAAGACCGCCACGGTGACCGAGTGGCTCTATCGGCAGGACGCGGGCGGGCGGGACGGGGCTCGCGGAGTGTTCGCCTGGAGTTTCTATGAAGACCCCTCAGTGGACAACTGGGCCGAGGCGCTCCTGGCATGGGCGGCCACCAACTTCGGCCACCGGCCAGAGCGGGAGGCGCTGTCGGCGAAGGTGCTGGACCTGGTTCGCCAAGTACCGCTGGTGCTTTTCCTGGACGGGGTGGAGATCCTTCAAGAGGGACAGGACGGGACAGTCTTCGGACACCTGCTCGACGGCGTGCTGCGAAGCATTCTGACGGGGCTGTGCCAAATCGAGCACAACGGGCTCGTGGTGCTCACGAGCCGCTTTCCTTTCGCCGACCTGGAGAACTTCGACGGGGACCGGGCACGCATGCTCGACGTGCCGCCGTTCACGCCGGCAGAGGGAGCTCTGCTGCTACGCACGCTGGGCGCGTCCTGGCTGCCGGAGCAGCAGCTCACCGACCTGGTGGAGGCGGTGGACGGACATGTGCTCGCCGTAGCCGCGCTGGCCGCGGCGGTCCGCGAACGCCCGCCGACTCCTGATCTTGTGGATCTGCGCGAGGAACTGGAGGCGGCAGGCCGTACGGACCGCAGGGTCCTGCGCGTGTTGGGCTTCTACGCCGAACGCCTGTCGCACGCCGACAAGCAGCTCGTGGCCATCGTCTCCCTGTTCCAGCGGCCGAAACGGACAGCCACGATCCTGGCGCTCGGCGGCAATGAGAACCTGGGCGCCCCGCTGCGTGGCTGGACGCCGGAGGACGTCGAGTCCGCAGTGCGCCAGCGACTGAGCGGGCTGCTCACCTGGCACTCTGACGCCACCGTCTCGGCGCATCCGCTGGTCCGCACCGCCTTCCGGCCCATGGTCCTCACCGACAGGAGCGCGACCCTGGCCTCCGACCTCAGTTTGGAGGACCTGCCCGACGGCCCCGTCGCCTCCCAAGCGGAGGCACTGCGGTTGATCGAGGTGATCGAGCTCCTTCTGGACGTGGGGCTCGCGCGGGACGCCGATGAGCTCTACAGGAGCAGGACCAAGAACGGATACGTCTGGATGCGGCTGCCCGCCGCTCGACTGGGACAGCGGTGCGCTTCCGCCTTCGTGATGTCGGGGCAGCGCCGTTCGTATCTGCCCGGCAACATGCTCGGCTTCTATCTCAACGAGGCCGGGCTGTTCGCCATGCATGCCGGCGACATGACGCAAGGGGTGCCGCTGCTGCGAAAGGCCGCGACCGTCTACCAGACGCAGGGCGCGTACACGGCCAAGAGCATCACTCTGCGCAATCTCTCACGGTCCCTGGTCATGGTGGGCGAGGCGGAAAAGGCTCGCGCGGCCGCCGATGAGGCGCTGGAGGCCATCAAGGACATCAATCGCCCCGAACAGCTCCGCAACGCCCTTTCATGCCTCGCGGCCGCCCTCGATCTGGGAGGCGCGACGGCTGCGGCAGAGGGATGCTTCACCAAGGCCAACCGCATCCAGCAACAGGCCGACGAGCGCCACCTGTACTCGGTGGATGGCATCTGGTGGAGTGACTTCCTGCTGCGGACCGCACGCACCGCGGCCTCGCGCCGTCTGGCCGAGGCCAATCACAAGATCTGCCTTTCGCAGGGCTGGAACGCCGACTTGGCACGCTGCTGCCGGGCCCTGGCCGGCTGCGATCTGGCCGAAGGCCTGCACGAGGCGGCGATGGAGCGACTGGAGACGGCCATCGACATCTTCCGCGACGGCGACTATCTGGTCGAGTACGCGGCGACGTTGCCGCTGCTGGCCGAATGCCACCGTCGCGCGGGCAACCCCGACACGGCGGAGCAGCTGTGCGGGGACGTGATCAAGACGCTCACCATCCCGCGCGGTCTGGTGCCTGCGCAGGCCAGGGCGCTGGTGGTGCGCGCGCTGGCCCGCGCCGACATGTCCCTCGCCCGCGACGATGCCGGCCTGCTCGCACGCGCACGCGACGATGCGGAGCACGCGCTTCGCCTGGCGACCGTACACACCCGGCTGCCGTGGGCGGAGCTCGACGCGCTCAGCGCGCTAGCCCGGTTAGACCGAATTGAGGGAGTCGACCGGGGATTCAGCTGGAAAGCAGCGCGAAAGCGCGACTTCCTCATTCAGGCCGATCTGAATCCCGAAGTGGTCCGGTAGACGTCATCATGGGGATATGGCACGGATAGTCGCCCTGGATCTCGGCACATCGGAGTCGGTCGTCGCCGTCCTGGAGAACGGTGTGCCCAGAGTAATCCCGAACTCTTACGGCGCGCTCACCACCCCGTCCGTGGTCGCCTTCGCCAGGACCGGGGAGGTCCTGACGGGTGAACCAGCAAAACGGCAGGCGATCACCAACCCGGAACGTACGATCCGTGCGATCAAACGGGAGATGGGGACAAACTGGTCGAAGAATATCGACGGCAAAACGTTCTCGCCCCAGCAGATCAGCGCCTTACTGCTGCAGCAGCTCAAACGGGACGCCGAGGCGTATCTAGGTGAGAAGGTCACCGATGCCCTTATCACGGTCCCGGCCTACTACAACGACGCCCAGCGGCAGGCGACCAAGGAAGCCGGCTCACTCGCGGGCCTCAACATTCTGGGCGTGATCAACGAACCCACCGCAGCCGCGATCGCCTACGGCTTGAAAGGGGAGGTGGGCGGGACCGTTCTGGTCTTCGACCTCGGCGGCGGCACCTACGACGTCTCGCTGCTCCGCGTCGGCGAGACGGGCGGAGAGGGCTTCGTCGAGGTCAAAGCCACCTCCGGCAACGACCGCCTAGGTGGCGACGACTGGGATCAGCGGATCGTCGACGAGCTCGTCCAGCGCTTCAGATCCGCCCACGGTGTCGACCTGGCTCGCGACGCGATGGCACGCCAACGCCTGTGGGAGGCCGCGGAGAAGGCCAAGATCGAGCTGTCGACGCTGCATCGCGCCACCATTGAGCTGCCCTACATCACGGCCACGTCCGAAGGCCCCCTGCACTTGAGCGAAACGCTGACCCGGGCAGAGTTCCAGGCGTGGACCGCCGACCTCATCGACCGCTGCATGCCCCCCTTCCGCCAGGTCATCAAGGACGCCAAGGTCAAAGTCTCCGACATCGCACATGTTCTGCTCGTCGGTGGCGCGACCCGGATGCCCGCCTTCGGCGAACTGGTCGAGAAACTGGTGGGCCGTCGGCACAGCGTCAAGGGCATGTCGCCCAACCAGGCCGTCGCCCTCGGCGCCGCCTTGCACACCGCTGCGCTCACCGGCGACAGCAGGAGCATTCAGCTGTTCGACGTGACTCCGCTGTCGCTGGGCATCGAGACCAAAGGCGGCATCTTCACCAAGATCATCGAGCGTAACACGACGATCCCGACCAAGCGCTCCGAGGTCTTCACCACGGCCGAGGACAACCAGCCGTCAGTGCAGGTCCAGGTCTACCAAGGCGAGCGTGAGATCGCCGCGTACAACAAGAAGCTGGCCACGTTCGAGCTGACCGGCCTCGCCCCGGCGCCGCGCGGCATTCCGCAGATCGAGGTCACCTTCGAGATCGACGCCAACGGCATCGTCAACGTCTCCGCCAGGGACCTGGGCACCGGCAAGAAGCAGACGATGACCGTCTTCGGTCACATCTCAACCAGTACCTCGTACTTGCCGAAAGAGGACATCGACCGCATCGGCATCGACGACTATGTGACCCCGGACAACGAGTATGCCCGGATGATGCGCGACGCCGAGTCGTACGCCGAGGAGGACAGGAAGCGCCGCGAAGCGGCCGAGATCCGCAACAACGCCGACGCACTGGCCTACCAGACGGAGAAGTTCCTTCATGAGAACGCGGACAAGATCCCCAGCGACATCGTGACCGACGTGCGGAGCGCTCTCGAGGACCTCGAGACCACCATGGCAAGCGCCGACGCCGAAGAAGTCCGCGCAGCGGCGGACCGGTTGGCCACAGTCAGCCAGCGAATGGGCACGGCCATCTACGCCGCGGTTGAGCGAGCCGGCGAAGCCGACTTCGCAGAGTAGGCGTACGGCTCTTCGGCGCGCATGCTTTCAAAGACAAGTAAGGGCCGCAATAATCTCTAATACGCGCACTATTGGGACACTTGCCTACATTCTTCGGATGATAGACCGTTGAAAGTCCAGACTGCTCCCGGAAGGGGCCTGATGGATTCACCGCTGCTCGATGTCGCGGCAAGCTTATTGACCGATCTCGCCGAACTGGACGACGCCGCCCTGGAGAGTGCGCTCACCCATGTCTTGACTCCACTGGACGGCAACGCGATGCGCCTGTGGCAACAGGATCCGCCCGCCTGATGATCGAGGCATTGGCCCCGCACCAGCTGTCCGCTGCCGAGTTGCGTGGCCTGACGCACCCGCAGACCGATCCGGCGCTGCTCGTCCGCCTGCGAAGGGGCGAGGTGAGCAAGCACAAACTGCTGCTGGAGCTCGTTCGGCGGCGCGTGCGCAGAGAGCGTCCCACCAGCGCGGCAGCCCACCTCGAAGAGGCGTTGAGCAGCCTGAACGACGTGGCCGACGGGCGCGTCGGCGCCTGGTGCGCCGGCGCTCTGGCAGCCCTTGACGCGGGCGACCCCGTGAACGTCGGCGACCTGCTCCATGGCCGGGCACCTGCGAGATTGCGGTCATCGGCGGACGACCTCGCGCTGGAGGTGACGCTCGACGCCGGCGACCCGTGCCTGGAGCGCCTGGGTCTGACCGCGGAGCCGCTCGACGTGGCTTTGTGGCAGCGAGAGCTGGATGCCGCCTGGCGGCTGCTGGTGACGCGGCACCGGCGGATGGCCGAGGGCATCAGCGTGACCGTCGACCGGATCGTCCCGCTGGCGGCCAGACCGGGCGGAGCCACTTCCGGCTGGGCGTTCGGAACGGTCGGGATCGGACTGCCCGTCTCTCGCGCCGAGCCGAGCCGGCTGGCCGAGTCGTTGGTTCACGAGCACAGGCACCTCGTGCTGAGCGCGATCATGGACCAGGTGCCGCTCACCCGGGCACCCGCCGCGCGTCGTTACCCCTCGCCCTGGCGGCGCGAGCCCCGCCCGATCGACGGCGTCCTGCAGGGCTGCTTCGCGCACCTGGCGGTGGCCGCGTTCTGGCGCGGCGGCCGGGACACGGCCGCTTTCGAGGGCGCCTACGCCGACACCGCGGCGGCGACGGCCACCCTCGCGGCCAGCGGCGCGCTCACCGAGGCCGGGCAGGTGATCGTGGAGGAGGCGCGGCGGCTGCTGGACAGCTGGTCCTGAACGCGTGGCCAGAACGACATCGGCTCGATGCCAACGTTCACCCCGCCCCGGTCAGAACGACATCGGCTCGATGTCCACGTCCAGCCGGCCCCGCTGCATGGCCTGCCTCGCGTCCCAGCGTTCCAGCGACAGCTGCGACTCGCGGTAGCCCTCCATGGCCTCCTGGAACAGCTCGTCGGCGGCGTCCGGCTCGCCGACCGCCCGGCGGTCGAGCGCCAGGTTGGACATCGCCGCCAGCGTCACCGGGTGCCGCTCGTGGAGCACCTGCTTGGCCAGCCGGAGCACCTGCTCCCCCAGCTCCCTGGCCTGCCGCACCTCGCCGAGCGCGGCCAGGTCGCTGGCCAGGTTGGTCATCACGACCAGCGGGCTGACGTGCAGTTCGCCGAAGGCGGCGGTGAACCCGGCCAGGCAGTCCTCGTTGAGCTGCCTGGCCCCGAGCGGATTGCGCCTGTGTCTCAGCACGGTGGCGAGGTTGGCCTTGGCGGCGAGGATGTTGGGATGGCCGGCCCCGGCGGCCTGCTCCCATGCCTTCACTGTCTGCTCACCCAGGTCCTGGGCGGCGGCGAGGTCGTCGGTGAGCTTGCGATCGATGATCGTGTTGGTCGCCACGAGCAGGGACTGCCGGTGCTCGGCGCCGAGCAGGGCGCGGTGGCGCTCCAGGACCTCCTCGGCCTGCTCGCGGGCTTGGGCGTGGAAGCCCATCCGGCGGAGCGCGACCGCGAGGTCGGCCTCGGCGAGCAGCCTGCGCCGGTGCCACGGCTGGCCGGTGCGGGCCATGGCCTCGGTCACCTCGCGGATGTAGTCGAGTGAGTCCTCGTAACGGCCGAGCCGGCGGTAGTCGCGGGCGACGGCGAACCAGGAGTCCAGGGTCTCCAGGTGATCGTGACCGTAGAGGCGCTCTCTTTCTGCACGGACGTGCTCGTCCCACTCCAGCGCCTCCTCGAACCGCCCCAGGCACCGCAGGCTCAGCGCGATGTTGTTGCGGATGATCAGGCAGTATCGGTGCTCGGGCCGCAGCACGCGTTCGTGCAGCGGCAACAGCTGCATCTCCAGGTCAAGCACCTCGTTGTAGCGGCCGAGAATGCGCAGGTCGGTGCCGAGGCTGCGGGCGCAGCGCAGGTAGACCTCGTTCTCCTCGCCCAGGACGCGGCGGGCCCGCTCCACCGTCTCGGCGTTGCGCTCATAGGCCTCCTGGTAGCGCCCCAGCTCGCGCAGGACGCTCGCCACCTCGGCCGCCAGCGACAGCACCTGGAGATGGTCGGGCCCCAGCTTGACCTGCCACCGCTCGAGCGCCTGCCCGCCGAGGGCGAGCGCCTCGGCGTTGCCGCCGCGGATCGCCAGCCGGCGAACCTGCTGGATCACCAGGTTGCGCAGGTGCGAGTTGTCGCTGTCGAGCGCGCCCGAGGGGATGAGGTGCTGGCGGGAACGCTCGTACTTCGTGTCGTTCTCCTCCAGCTCCGGCTCGCCGGGGTTGGAGGCGGCCAGCAGCGCGTGAACCGCGTCGCGCAGCTCGCGGGCGCGTTCGGGGTCCTCCTGCTCGATGCGGCTCTTCGTGACGGCCTGCACCACGCGGTGGATCTGCACGATGTTGCGCATGCCGTCGATCTGGATGAGCGAGAAGCGGGCGAGCTCGCGGGCCGCCCGGCGGAAGTCGGTCAGGTTGTGGATCACCTTGCTGAGCGGCCCGGGCAGGTCCGGCACGCGTCCGGGCTGGGCGATGAGCGCCTCGGAGATGGGCTCGGGCGAGAAGAACGCGAGCAGGCCGAAGAGGGCGTCGGCCTCCTCGGAGATCCGCTCGCGCGACACGCTCCAGGTGGTGGCCACGACGTCGGGGTAGTAGATGTCGACGTTCTCGCCGAACAGCAGGTGGGCGTTCTGGTGGAACCGCTCGATGTACTCCTTGACCGTGGCACCGGTCTGGGTGAGGTAGGCCGCGGCGTGCTCGGCGGCCAGCGGCAGGTTGCCGAGGGTGTTCGCGAGCTCCTCGGCGGCGGCCTGCCGGCCGGCCTCCTCCTCGGCGTCCTCGCCGGGCGCCAGGGCGGGCACCCGCTTGCGGAGGAACTCGACGGTCTCCCCCAACGTGAACTGGGCGACCTGGATCCCGTCCGAGCGCAGGGCCTGCCGCCAGTTCTGCAGGCGCGAGGTGATGATCACGTGTCCCGCCCCCTGCGGCAGATATTTGCGGACGAGCTCTGGGTGCATCGCGTTGTCGAAGACCAGGAGGTATGTGCGGTACGGCTCGCCGAGCCGCAGGGCGTCGAGCACTGCCTGGCTGGAGTAGTCGCGCCGGTTGCCGACCAGGTCCGGTTGCAGGCCCATGCGCCGTCCGAGCGCGACGATGGAGTTGCGGATGGTGTGTTCCTGCTCCGCGCGTACCCACCAGATGACTTCGTAGTCACTTGCCCATCGATGAGCATATTCAGCCGCTATTTCCGTTTTTCCGACGCCACCCAAACCGAAAAGAGCCTGGGCCGGCTGACTGATCAGCGCGGAGGACGCCGCCACGAGCTGGTCTCGCAGCTGGCGGAGCTCGACCTCTCTGCCAGTGAAATGCCGGTTTCGCACCGGCACCTCCCGCCCCATGATTTGCGGGAAACGACGCATCGGGCGCGAAGCCTCGGCGAGCCCATCCGATTGCGATCGCTCCATTGCGGCACCCGCTTCCAGACGCTTGTGAACTCTACGGCAAGCTCACTCTACGGCGCTGGTGGACGTCTCGCACGGTGCCTGATCTTGACTTGGCGCCGGTTTTTCGGCCACTGTCGTCAGGTGACAGAGGAGCGCAATTGGAACCTCCTGGTGTCGAACCTACAAAAGGGACGCTGTATACCATTCCTGGGCGCTGGCGCTTGCGCTGGACTTCTGCCGCTCGGTCCCGAGCTCGCTCGCCGTTGGGCGGAGCGATACGGCTACCCCTTCGAGGACGACGCCAACCTGGCCAGGGTCATGCAGTACGTCGCCGTCATGGAGTTCAACGGCGACCTCCCCCTGCTGAAGGAGCACCTGGTGCAGGAGGTCTTCCACCGGACGCGACTGCCGGACTTCGGCGCGGAGCACCAGATCCACTCCCTGCTCGCGCGATGCGACCTGCCGCTCTATGTCACGACCAACTATGACGATTTCCTGACCCGATCCCTGAAGGTTCACAACAAGGATCCACACGAGCAGATCAGTCCGTGGTACGCAGGTTCAGTGAGCTCGCCGCTTCCCAAGGACTACACCCCGACGCCGAAGAGCCCGCTGGTCTATCACCTTCACGGCCATTATCGACAGCCCGAATCCATGGTTGTGGCAGAGGACGATTACATCGAATATCTGATCCGTCTCGGGGGCGACAGCCGTACCTCATCCAAGAGAAGCTTGGTGCCTCCGGTGGTAAACATGGCTTTACGCAAGAAATCCATCCTTTTCATTGGATACTCCATCGCCGACTGGACATTCCTTGTCCTGTTCCGGACCTTGTTACGGGGACTCGACGAGACGCAGCGTCCGTGGAATGTGAGTGTCCAGCTCACGCCCAGAACCACGGGGAACGAGGAGTCTGCCAGAAACTACCTTGAAGAGTCTTTCCGGCGGCGTAACATCACGGTCTTCTGGAAGAGCACCGAGGACTTCACCAAGGAGCTGGCCAGGCGCATGTGGGGAGCAGCGGGATGAGCGAGCCATACGTCGGTCCGCGTCCGTTCCGCGCCGACGAGGCCGACCGGTTCTTCGGCAGGAGCGCCGAGTCGAGGGACACCGCGGCGGTGTGGCAGGCCGAACGGATATCGGTGCTGCACGGCCCCGCATCCTCCGGCAAGACCTCCCTGCTGCACGCCGGCGTGCTGCCGCGCGTGGCCGGTCTGCCGGACGTCGATCTGCTGCCCGTGGGCCGGCTGAGCCACCTGTCGGCGGCGCACCTGGCGGCCCCGCCGCGGGATCCCGCCTATCCGCTGCTCAGCAGCTGGGGCGGACACGGCGACTCGCTCACGGAGTTCCTCAGCACGCGCCGTCCGCCGCCGACGGCGGGCGACCAGCCGTACTCCATCCTGGCGGCCGTCGATCAGGTGGAGGACCTGTTCACCGGGCCGCCCTGGCAGCGGGAGAGCGCCGACCGGCTGATGGCGGCCCTGGCCGAGGCGCTGACCGCGGTGCCGGCGCTGCGGCTGCTGCTGGTGGTCCGCGACGACCACCTCGGGACGCTCACGTCGTACGAGGACCTGTTCGGCAACCAACCGCTGCCCCGGCTCCGGCTGAGCGCGCTCGACCCCGAGGCGGCCGAGGAGGCCGTCACCGGGCCGGCGTCCGCCGCCGGGCGGGGCT
This sequence comes from Nonomuraea sp. NPDC049400, assembly GCF_044466425.1. Taxonomy (NCBI): domain Bacteria; kingdom Bacillati; phylum Actinomycetota; class Actinomycetes; order Streptosporangiales; family Streptosporangiaceae; genus Nonomuraea; species Nonomuraea sp. NPDC049400. The sequence continues at coordinate 63,910 of NZ_JBITMP010000044.1, read as the reverse complement.
TCGCCTCCGGTGCCGCCCGCCTGCTGGTCCACCAGCTGCGCGCCGTCGCCCTCACCGACCGGCTGGGCACGCCGGTCTCACTGGTCGAGAGCCACGTCCAGCCCCTTCATCTCCAGATCGCCTGCCTGCGGCTCTGGCGGGAGAGCACCGGCACCATCACCGACGCGGACGTCCGGCGGCACGGGGACGTGGACCACGGCATCACCGCCTTCTCCGACGAGGTCATCGCCCGGGTCGCCGCCCGGCGCGAGGTGGACGAGGGGGTGCTGCGCGACCGGCTGGAGACCGCGTTCATCACGCCCTACCGCACGCGGGCCATGGTGTACGGCGGGCCGCTCGACGTCGCGGGCATCGCGCATCAAGCCATCCGCGACCTGGTCGAGGCGGGCGTGTTGACCCCCGAGTACCGTGCCGGGCTCACCTGGTACCAGCTCAGCCACGACCGGTTGGTCACCGCGCTGCAACGCGCGAACGCGCAGTGGCGGGAGCGTTCCGGCCGCGCCGAGCCCGCCCCGCCGCCCCGCGGTCCCGGCGACTACCGGGACGCCGCGGAGACGGCACTGGCCAGAGGCGACCTGGAGGCCGCCCACGAGTACGCCGGGCAGGCCGTCGCCGGCTACGCCGACCGCGAGCGCGCTCGCGCCCTCGTCCTGCAGGGTGACATCTCGCGGGTCAGCGGCGAGCCCGATCGGGCGAAGGACTACTTCGAGCAGGCGCTGGGCACGCTTGTGCAGATCGAGGACACCTACGGCAGGGCGCAGGTGCTGATGGCGATGGCCGAGCTGGAGCTGGATCGCGGCGCCGCCGCCACGGCCGCCGACCTGTACCGGGAGGCGCTGCAGCTCGCGCCGGGCGATCCGGACGTGCTGGCCGGGTTGGGGCGGGCGCAGTGGATGAGCGGCGCTCCCGCCGACGCCGAGGCCACCTTCGGCCGGGCGCTCGACGCCAACCCCGGGCATCCGGCCGTCCACGCCGGACGCGGGCTCGCGCGGGTCGAGTTACATCAGTACCAGGCGGCGCTGGCGGATCTGGACAAGGCACTGACGCGGCCGCTCGGCACCGGGGTGGAGGCGGAGGTCCGCGCGGCCCGCGCCCAGGCGCTCGCCATCGAGGAGCGTCCGCGGCAGGCTCAGGAGGAGCTGAACCTGGCCATAAGCCTTGACCCCGACAGCCCGCTCACGGTGCTGCGGTCGATGTGGGTGCACTGGTACGGCGGCGACCGCGACGCGGCGCAGGCCGTGCTCCGAGCCGCGGAGACGGCGGCGGGACGGCTGCCGCCCAGGCTGCTCGATCAGGCCCGGCGCTTCCTGGCTCATCGGAGGTGAACGATCAAGCGGATCCTTCATGACCTCAGGCGCGGCCGCAACATCGACGCGTACGCGACCTCGGCGGTAGCGCTGGTGCTGGCCGTACTGACGGTGGTCGGCGACGTCGTGCCGGAGCAGCTCAAATGGGCCGGCGTGCTGGCCGGGGTGGGCCTGCTGGTGTTCCGCATGACCGTCCCTGAGGGTTCGGCCTGGGGGCAGGTGGCGCTGCACGACCGTACGGCCTTCGACGCCGTGCCGCCGGCCAAGCTGTTCGGGGACGCCAAGCAGGTGTGGATCTTCGCCCCGTCGGGCGTGAATCTGCTGTCCGAGCAGAACTGCCAGCTGTTACGCCGCACGGTGCTGGCACGGCCCGACGGCGTGCTGCGCATCGTCGTACTCGATCCCGGGGTACGGGAGGGAGTCGTTGTGGCCGGTCGCCAGCTGGACGACGGTCTGGACCCGCCGCTGCAGCCGTTCGCCACGGCGCTGGAGCAGGTGGCGGGCAAGCTGCGCAACATGAGGAGCTGGCAGGTCGCCGGCTCCTTCGACTTCCGCATGTTCCCCTACAACCCCGGGTTCAGCCTGGTGGCGGTCGACCCCGGCGAGCGCAACGGCAAGATGATCGTGGAGTTTCACGGGGTCGGCAACGAGACGGTGGCCGCGCGCATGCACATCGAGCTCACCCGCGACGTCGACGAGCGCTGGTACACGCACTGGCTGGGCCAGTTCGACGAGCTGTGGAAACAGGCCAGGGAGTCTGACGGCGCACCCTGATCCCGCGACCGCGGGCCTGTGCTCAGGATCCGCTCTCGCCGGGCACGGTCTGCGCGGACGGCGGCGGCTGGTGTGCTTCCCCGATCATCAGCTGACCCCACTGGCCGTTCTCCACGCGGAAGATCTGCGTGGCGAAGCCGATGAGCGCTTCGAACGCGGTCACCGCCCCCGCCAGCGCGGCCAGGACGGCGGCCACCACACCGCAGGCGGCCCGCCCTGTCTCCGAGGGGAGCTGGCCCACCACCCCGGCCAGCGCGGGAGGTCAGCCGCCGCGCACCATCGCCGCCGAGCCGGCGGCCGCCCGTTCGAGGGCGGCGCCGGGCTCGGTGACGATCTGGAGCGAGAGCTGCGAGGCTAGCTGTCACGCAGGCCCGCGAACAGGTCCTCTTCGTGGTCGGGCGCGTCCACCTTGCACAGCTTCCGTTCGAACGCCTCGTGCGCGAACGCCTGCTGCTGCGCCTCCTCGGGCATGCGGAGCAGGAAGATGTTCTCCCCCTGGCTTTCGTGCGCCTTGAGCGCCTTGAGCTTGCGCTCGACGAAAGGCGCGACATCGACGAGGCTGGTGACGCGCTCGTCAGGCGTGCCGAAGTCGTCGGACGGCTCGAAGCCGCCGAGGTCGACCCCGCTGTCGCGCATCAGCTCGAACATCCGCTTGATGGCGGAACGCGGAATGGCCGTGTAGTAGAGCTTGTCGGGAATGCCGGTCGACTCGGTGGCCGCCACCGTGATGCGGTGGGTCTGGACGTGGTCGGGATGGCCGTAACCGCCGCCGCCCGTCTCGTCATAGGTGACCACGACCTGGGGCCGGTAGTGCTCCATCAGCGCGGCCAGCCGGGCGGCGGCCGTCTCGACGGGCACGTTGGCGAACGCGTCGGGGTGGGCGTTGGCGTCCCAGCCCTGCATGCCGGAGTCGCGGTAGCCGAGCAGCTCCAGATGGTCGATGCCCAGGTGGGCCACGGACTCGCGTAGCTCGGCCAGCCGCCGCTCGGCCACCGCCGCGTCATCGTGGCCCGCCTCGCCCGGCTTCACGCCGCCCTGGTCGTCGCCCTGCTCGCCGTTGGTGCAGGTGACGAGGACCGTGCGGATGCCTTCGTCGGTATAGCGGGCCAGGATGCCGCCGGTGCTCAGGCACTCGTCGTCGGGGTGGGCGTGTACGACCATGAGGGTGAGTTGCCGATCCATGGGCCGAAACACTACCCGCAGGCCCCGACAGTTCCGCCTCCTGCCTCTGCTTGTACCTGGCCGCCCTGGCGGGCCAGCTCACCGGCGCGCAGACGCGCGGCCGCCGCCGCGCCCCGGTCGCCCAGGGTCTCGGCGAGGGCCGCCTGCTTGAGCCAGTTGTACGGGCTGCACGGGCGCACGTTGACGCGCTCGCTCACCAGGACCCGTGCCACGTCGCGCCGCCCCGCCCGCAGGGCCGCCTCCAGCAGGGTCTTCTGCACGGCGTCCCGCTGCGCGTGGCTGCCGCCGAACTCGTTGACCCGGTGCCGGATCGGGTACAGCGCATCCACCACCGCGTCGTAGTCGCCCTTGCCGAAGGCCACCAGGGAACGGCACACCGGCAGGCCCACCCGGAGGGTCATGTCCTGGTTGGTGACGCCGGGACGCGGATCCAGCACGTACGCCTCCCGCGTGGCGATCAGCTTCTCCGCCTCCCCGATCCGCCCGGCGCCCACGTACGACATGACCGCGTGCATGTCGTTGAACGCGTAGAACGGCTCCCCCACCCTGACCGGCCACGCGTCGGCCAGGGCGCGCCAGCGCCCGTCGAGCTCCGGCCGGCCGGAGCCCTCCAGGTGGAGGCGCCAGAGCAGGGCGGCGGCGTCCAGCAGCTCCATGCAGGACTGCCCGCCGGCCAGCACCGAGTCGTAGATGGCCAGCGCCCGCGCCTCGTCGCCCGACTCCAGCGCGTAGAGGCAGTAGTGCCACCAGTTGTGGATGTTGAAGAACGTGCCGGTCGACCAGTCCGGGAGCCGTGCGTCGAGGTAACGCACGCCGTCCCCGAACCGGCCCTGCATCTCGTACGTGTGCACCACCGCGTGGATGCCCCACACGTCGCGCGGGTTCAGCTCGACCGCGCGCAGGCCGACCTCCTCCGACCTGTCGTAGTGTCCCGCCTCCTCGAGGCCGAAGGCGTACATCCCCAGAACATGACCGAAATGCCGGTCATCTTCCCGCCAGGCGTTCAGTGCCCCGCCGATCCTGTCGCGCAGCGAGCGCGCGTCGCCGGTGAAGAAGTCGACCTGGTGCCCGGCGGCCAGCGCCAGCGCGTCGCGCGGATGCTCCACGGTGATCTCGCCGAGGAGCCGCCCGCACGTCAGCCAGTCGCCGTCGAGCAGCGCCTGCACGGCTGCCACGTGCGCGCGCTCGCGTGGCAGCAGCGACGCCTCGTCGGTCCTGCGGCGGAACGCGGCGAAGCGCGCCCGCGCCGTCCGCGCGTCCTCCGCCTCGGTGGTGAGCAGCCCCAGGTACGCCGCCAGGACGTTGCCCATCGGGAAGTCCGGCGACTCGGCCAGCGCCGCGCCGGTCTCGGCGTCGACCTCCGCCCGGAAGTGCAGCAGTTCGTCGATCGCCCGGTCGTAGTGCCGTACCGCGGCGGCGCCGGCACCGGTCACCGCCAGGCCATGCTGGTCGTTGGTCACCGGACCAATGTACCTATGTACCTACTGATCAGGTGGGGAATAGGGCCAGGGGACCCCGGTCGCCGCTCTGCGCTCGAGGGCGCGGCGACCGAGGGCCCGACGTCCCTACGCCGACCGTCCGGTCACCACCGCCCGGCCCATGCCGGGATCGTCGCAGAAGGCCCCGTCGATCCCCAGCTCGACCAGCCTCGACAGCCACCCCATCACGTTCCCGGTGGCCCGCGCGTAGACGGGGCTGGCCGGGTTGCCCAGCCGGTAGTCCGCCGGGAGCATCGAGTTCTCGTTCCGTACCGTCCACACGTGCACGGCGAGCCGCCGCCGGTGAGCGTCGGCGATCAGCGTGGTGGGCTCGACGGTCCTGCCGGAGGCGTCCTGGGGCACCACGCGCCGCGTGTCCACCCCGATCCCGTTCGCGTAAGCCGCGACCTCGCGCAGCCCGTCCGGCGTCACCATGTCGTCGTAGGTACGGGTGCTCCCGGAGGCGACCCAGTCGTACGGCGCGCCGCCGAACGTGATCAGCTGGATCAGCGGCAGCCTCGTCTTGGAGCGCAGGTCGCGCAGGTTCGCCGTCTCGAAGGACTGGATGTACGCCTTGCGCACGCGATAGCGGTTCAGCACGTCCAGCAGCGGCTCCTCCAGCGACAGGCCGATGGAGTCGAAGTACGTCGGGTGCTTGGTCTCGGGGTAGACGCCGACGCCGTGCTCCAGCGCGAGCTTCACGACCTCCTCGAACGTCGGGATCTCCGCCAGCCCGTCGAAGGCCGTGTTGTCCGGCCGCAGGTCCGGCACGCGCTCCTTGGCGCGCAGCGTCTTCAGCTCGGCCAGCGTGAAGTCCTCGGTGAACCACCCGGTGACCGGCCGCCCGTCCACGGTCTTCGTGGTCCGCCGCCCGGCGAACTCGGGGCGCGCGGCCACGTCGGTCGTGCCGGAGATCTCGTTCTCGTGCCTGGCGACCAGCACGTGGTCCTTGGTGGAGACGAGGTCGGGCTCGATGTAGTCGGCGCCCATCGCGATGGCGGCCTCGTACGACAGGAGGGTGTGCTCGGGCCGGTGGGCGCTCGCGCCCCGGTGGCCGATCACAATGGGAGCGTGGCCGCGGCGCTCTGCCGTGGCGGGGGTCGTCTGGGTCAGCACAACGGCGACCGTACCGCCGGCGACGACACCGGCCAGGACGCTCGCGAGTAACCTGCGCATGGTCATGCGCGCAACGTAGACCACGCAGGTGGACCGCGAGTTACACCTGAGCACACAGTGAAAGACGTACGGAAACGCCCCTTTCCAACCTCCCCTCGACGCGCCCGTCACGTGGAAGATAGATGACCATGACCGATCTCAACGGGCGCGTGGCCCTGCTGACCGGCGCGTCAGGCGGCATCGGGCAGGCCATCGGACGCCGGCTCATCGCCGAGGGAGTCAGGACGGCGTTCACGTACGGCACCCGCTCCGGACACGCCGACGACCTCGTGGCGCAGGCACGGGAGGCCGGGGTGGACGCGATCGCGCTCCCCGGCGACCTGGCCGACCCCCAGGTGCCCGCCGCCCTGCTCCGCGCCACGGCCGACGCGCTCGGCCCCGTCGACGTGCTGATCTCCAACGCCGGCTACGCCATCCAGCAGGACTACACCGCGGTGGACGCGGTGACGTGGGACCGCACGATCGCCGTCAACCTGCGGGCTCCGTTCCTGCTGGCGCAGCGGGCGCTGCCGGGGATGGCGCAGCGCGGGTTCGGGCGGGTGCTGTTCATGTCGTCGATCGCGGCCTTCACCGGCGGCATCGTCGGCCCGCACTACGCGGCCTCCAAGGCGGGCCTGCACGGCATGCTCCACTTCCTGGCCTCGCACGTCGCCTCGCGCGGCGTGACGGTCAACGCCCTGGCGCCCGCGCTCATCCAGGACACGGCCATGCTCCCGGCCACGGCCGACCCGCACCTCCTGCCGGTCGGCCGGTTCGGCCGCCCGGAGGAGGTCGCCGACCTGGCCCTGGCCGTCCTGCGCAACGGCTATCTCACCAGCCAGGTCCTCAACCTCGACGGCGGCGCCTACCCGCGCTGAATCCGGCGGCTGGCTCACCGGGGCGCGGGCAGCTCGCCCGAGCCCCGGACGACCAGCCGGGTGGGCACCAGCATCCTGCGCGCCTTCGACCTGTCGCCGTCCAGCCGCGACAGCACCAGCTCCGCCGCCGCGGCCCCCATCCCTGCCGGATCCTGGGCCACGACCGTCAGCGGCGGGTCCAGGCACTCGGCCAGGGGCAGGTCGTCGAAGCCCACCAGCGCCACGTCCTTGCGGCGGGCCCGCGACAGCGCCACCACCGCGCCCGTGGAGGCGAGGTTGTTGCCCGCGAACAGCGCCGTCGGCGGATTGGTTAGCGCTAACAGGCGCATCGCGGCCTGGGCCGCGGCCTCCTGGTCGTGGCCCGTCTCCACCAGGGACCGCTCGAACGGCAGGCCCGCGGCCTCGAGGGCGTCGCGGTAGCCCTGGAACCGCTCGCGGCGGGTGTAGAGGGTGGCGGGCACGTCGCCGACGAAGCCGATCCTGCGGTGACCGTGCGCGATCAGGTGGGCGACGCCGGCCCTGGCGCCCTCCCGGTTGGCGCTGACCACGCTGTCGGCCGTCAGGCCGACGGCCGGGCGGTCGAGGAAGACGATCGGCAGGCCGGCCACGCGCTCGTTGCGCAGGTGGCGATGGTCGCTGGTGGCCGAGGGGACGACCATGAGAGCGCTCACCCTGCGGGCCAGGAACGTCGCTATCAGCGACTGCTCCAGGTCCGCCGTCTCGCTGGAGTTGCCGACGATGAGGGTGAGCCCGCGGGCGCGGATGGCGCTCTCGATGCCGCCCGCGACCGTGCCGAAGAACGGGTTTCCCATCTCGGGGATGACCAGGCCGATCGCGGCGTCGCGCGCGCCGACCCGCATGTTGCGGGCCATCAGGTTGGGCTGGTAGCCCAGCTTCCTGACGGCGGCCATGACGCGTTCGCGGGTTTCGACGGCGACCGGGCCGTCGTCGTTGAGCACCCGCGAGACGGTCTTCGCCGTGACGCCCACCTCACGCGCCACATCTGTCATCGTCGGACGCCGCATTGCGCCCATGTTAGTGGCCGCTCATCAGGACAACCCGATCGCCTCCGCCGCACCCTGATCCGTCACTACCGCCTTGCCCTCGGAGACCTGGAGCGCGCCGGTCATGATGGCCACCACCTCGGCCATGCTGTGGTCGCCCGGCTTGATCTGGGCGACCCGGCGGCCGAGGCGCTGGACGTGGATGCGGTCGGCGATCTCGAACACGTGCGGCATGTTATGGCTGATCAGCACCACCGGCGTGCCCTGGTCGCGGACCCGCTTGATCATGTCGAGCACCTGGCCGGACTCCTTGACGCCGAGCGCGGCGGTGGGCTCGTCCATGACCACGACGTGCGTGGCCCACGCCACGGCCCTGGCCACGGCCACGCCCTGCCGCTGGCCGCCGGACAGCGACTCGACCGGCTGGGTGAGCGAGCGCAGCCCGATCTTGAGGTCGGCCATGTGCCTGGCCGACTCCTCGCGCATGCGCTTCTTGTCGAGCAGCCGGAAGATGCTGCCGAGGATGCCGGGCTTGCGGAGCTCGCGGCCGAGGAACATGTTGGTGGCGATGTCGAGCGAGGCCGCGACCGCGAGGTCCTGGTAGACGGTCTCGATGCCGTGCCTGCGGGCGTCGATCGGGGACCGGAGCCGCACCGGCTCGCCGTCGAGCAGGATCTCGCCGGAGTCGGGCTGGAGCGCGCCGGTCAGCGCCTTGATGAGGCTGGTCTTGCCGGCGCCGTTGTCGCCGATGACGGCGAGCACCTCGCCGGGCATCAGGTCGAAGTCGGCGCCGTCGAGTGCCGTGACGTGGCCGTACTTCTTGATCAGGCCGCGGGCCTGGAGGACGGGGGTCGTCATCGGTTCCTCCTGCGCGAGATCTGGTCGACGGCGACGGCGAGGATCACCAGGATGCCCGTGATGAGCGTCTGGTAAATCGACGGTACGCCCATCAGCTGCAGGCCGTTGCGGAACACCCCCACGATGAGCGCCCCGACCAGCGTGCCGATCACCAGGCCGCGCCCGCCGAACAGGCTCGTGCCGCCGAGCACGACCGCGGTGATGCTGTCCAGGTTGTCGGTCTGGCCGGCCTGCGGGTCGCCCACTCCGGTACGCGAGACCAGGAGCAGGGCGGCGATGCCGTACACGAAGCCGGCCAGGGTGTAGACGCCGACGGTCAGTCGGCGCGTCCTGATGCCGGTCAGGCGGGCCACCTCGGGGCTGTTGCCGAGCGCGTACACGTGCCTGCCCCACGCCGTGGAGCCCAGCAGGTAGGCGAACAGCAGGAACAGCAGGATCGTCAGCAGCGAGCCGTAGGTGACGTTCGTCTGCCCGACCTGGAACGTCTGCCCCAGGAACGTCAGCAGCGGAGGCAGGTCCGTGATCGTCTGCTCGTTGGAGTAGATGTGGGTCAGGGCGAAGACCACGTTCAGCATGCCGAGCGTCACGATGAACGGCGGCAACGAGATCCGTGTCACCAGCAGCCCGTTGACCAGCCCGAACCCCGCGCAGATCGCGAGCCCGGCGGCGAGCGCCAGCAGCGGCGGCAGGCCGCTGTCCACGGCCAGCTTGGTCATCACGATGCCGCCGAACGCCATGATCGCGCCGTTCGACAGGTCGATGCCCGCGGTGAGGATGATCAGGGTCTGCCCGATGGCCAGGGTGCCGACCACCATGACCTGCTGGATGATCAGCGAGAAGTTGGGGCCGGTGAAGAACTGGTCGGTATTGAGCCCGAAGAACAGGCAGGCCAGCAGCAGCGCGGCCAGCGGGCCCGCGACGGGTGTGGTAATCAGGCGGCGCGGCAGCGTCGCTTCCATCACTGCCATGTCAGCCCCAGCAGTTCGCCAGGCCGAAGGCCGTGTCCTTGGCCTCGACGCCGGAGACGGACTTGTCGGTGATCAGTGTGACGCCGGTGTCGGTGTAGCCGGAGACTTTCTTACCGCTCTTGGCGAACTCGGACACCGCCTTGACGCCGTCCTCGGCCATCTTGAGGGGGTACTGCTGGCTCGTGGCGGCGATCTGGCCGGACTGCACGGCCTTGACGCCCGTGCAGCCGCCGTCCACGGAGACGATCAGCACGTCCTTCTCGCGGCCCTTGGCCTTCAGCGCCGTGTACGCGCCCAGCGCGGCGGGCTCGTTGATCGTGTAGACGACGTTGATGTCGGGGGCCTTCTGCAGGCAGTTCTCCATGGCGGTCTGGCCCTTGGCCTGGTCTCCCCTCGTGTCCTGGGAGCAGACGACGGACGGGTCGCCCTCCTTGATCCCGAAGCCCTTCAGGAAGCCGTCATGCCTGAGCTGGCCGACCGTGACGCCGGGGGCCAGGTCCAGGGTGGCGATCTTGGCGGGCTTGCCGGCCATGGCGGCCTTGGCGTACTGGCCGATCAGCTCGCCGGCCTTGAGGTTGTCGGTGGCGAACAGCGCGTCCGTGGCGTCCTGCGGGTCCGTCGGGGTGTCGAGGGCGATGACGAGCACGCCCGCGTCACGGGCCTTCTTGATCGCGGGGACGATGGCCTTGGTGTCGCTCGGAGTGATGAGGATGCCCTTCACCCCGGCGGCGACCATGTTCTCGATGGCCGTGATCTGGGAGGCGTTGTCGCCGTCGAACTTGCCGGCGGCGCTCATCAGCTCCATGCCGTTGGCCTGGGCTGCCTTCTGCGCGCCCTCCTTCATCTTGACGAAGAACGGGTTGGTCTCGGTCTTGGTGATGAGGCCGACCTTGGGGGTGGACGACCCGTTCTGGGCACTGCCTCCGTTGCCGCCGCCGCAGCCGGTGATGAGAAGTGCGGCGGCCAGGAGTCCGGCCGAGAGCTTTGCATTCATGGGCGGTTCCTATCAGGGGGGACCCGATGTCATCGTTGACATATGTCAACGTTGACATCCGCTGTGCTGCGATGATGGACTCCGATCCGAGAAACGTCAATGCCCCCATGCCGTAACAAATCGGCAACTTGCCTGAAAGGCAGGCTCGATGATCGCTGTCCTGGGCGAGTGCGTCGCCGACGGCTTCACCACCCGCTCCCCCGGCGACCACCCCCTCGGCCCCCGCCCCACCACCCCCGGCGCTCCCCCCGTCCTCACCCCCGGCTCCCCGATTTCGTCCAGCGGCACGGCGGGGTTGGCGTTGCAGGTGCTGCCGGGCGGCGGGCCCGCGAACACGGCTGTGGCGCTGGCGCGGCTCGGCACCCCCACCCGGTTCCTCGGCCGCATCTCCGGTGACGTGTTCGGCGAGCTGTTCCGCCGGCACCTCACCTCGTCGGGCGTGGACCTCTCGGCGTCCGTCGAGGCCAAGGAGCCCAGCACGCTCGCCGTCGCCGCCCTGGACCCGGTAGGCCAGGCCGAGTACACCTTCTACGCCGACGGCACCGCCGACTGGCAGTGGAGCCCGTACGAGCTGGACCTGACGCGGCTCGGCCCGGTCGCCTGCCTGCACACCGGCTCGCTCGCCCTGGTCAGGGAGCCGGGCAGGACGGCGGTGGAGGCGTTCGTGAGGGAGGCCGCCGGGCAGGTCACGATCTCCATCGACCCGAACGTCCGCCCCAGCCTCGCCACCCGGGAGGACTACCCGGTCTCCCGCTGGTGCGAGTGGGCCGACATCCTCAAGCTCAGCGACGACGACCTGGACTTCCTGCTGCCTGGCGTGCCGATGGAACGTGCCTGCGACATCTGGCACGCCGCCGGAGCCCGCCTGATCGTCATCACGCGGGGCGCGGCGGGCGCGCTCGTGTCCCTGGACGGGAAGCGAGCCCTGGTACGGGCCCCGAAGGTCGAGGTCGTGGACACGGTCGGCGCGGGCGACTCCTTCACCGCCGGCCTCCTGCACAGCCTCTCCGCCAAGGGCCTCCTGGGCGGCCGCCTGGACGGTCTGGACCTGGAGACGGCGGCGGAGGCGGCGGAGTTCGCGGCCAGGGTGGCGGCCCTGACCTGCTCGGTCGCGGGCGCCAACCCGCCCTGGGCCGCGGCGCTCTGACCCTTCGGGCTCTCCGGGAGGCGGAGCGGTCGAAGATCGGCCAGACTTGGCCCATGCAGCCAGTGGAGGTGGCATGAACCGCGAGCCGAGCCTGACCTACCGGGGCGCACTGGCGATCCTCGGCCACCACGACCGCCCCCGGATCGCCCGGCTGGACAAGCTCCTCGGCGGCGTCATCCTGGCCGCCGGGGCAGCGGCTCTCGGCGGGACGGCCCTCGCGCCGCTGGCGGCGTTCGCGGCTGTCTGGGGCTGGGTGGACCAGAAGAACGAGGCGATCTCGCTGCTGCGCTCGGCCCTGGACAGCGCCACCGACCGGCTGCTGAAGACCTCCGGCTACGAACGGCACCAGCTGATCTGCGCCGCGCACACCACGATCGTGGCGGCGGCTTTCTTCGAGACGCTCCAGGAGCTTGTGGGCAAGCAGCTCCGCCTCACGGAGGCCGACAAGGAGCATCTCGTCACAGGGGAGGCGCCTGATCGTCACGAGAACCTGATCGAACTGCTGTACAACTCCGAGGTCCCCACCCCGTCCCCCGCGCGGGGATTCGAGGAGAACCACGGTGAGGTGCTTGCGTGGCTGACCATGCTCACCGGGCGCCTCCTGCACCTCCTGCGAAGCAGGGACGGCGGCCGGGAATGGAATGAGCTCCTGGCGCTGGTACCCATCTCCGCGGCCGAGCGCTACCGGTCCCATTACCTGTCGCTCTGCGCGACCGTGCCGGAGTTCCTCGTCTGGGCGAGCCTGGGTGAGCACGCTGCCACGAGGACCGAGGTCACCGGGGTCCGCGAAGACGTCCGCGCCGCGCTCGACACCCACTCGGCCGCCCTGTCGCGCCTGGAACGGGTGCTGGAGTCGATGGCTGGCGACCGGCGTGCGGAGCCCGACCTGTGCGCGGTCATGAGCCGCGCCAACCGGGGAGTGTTACGCGAGCACATCGTCGCGGAGAACGCCGTGCGGGCCAGCCCCGAGCTCGCCTTCCCCACGCTCGAGGAGGCTTTCATCGATCCTCGGTACCGGGTCGGCGGGGGCGGCGGGGACGAGCGGCTGGCCAGCGAGAACTGGTGGCGGGACCAGCCGGTGTCCGGCGATCTCGATCTCCTGTTCGCGGCGCACCTCACCTCGCCCCGAGCCACCCGAGCGCCGATGCTGCTGCTCGGCCATCCAGGCGCGGGCAAGAGCTCCCTCACCAAGATGCTCGCCGCGCGACTGCCCGCCTCCGCCTTCACGACGGTGCGGGTCCCGCTGCGCAGGGTCAATGCTGTGGCCCCGGTGCACGACCAGATCCAGGAGGCGCTCGACCTGGCGACCCACCGCCGGGTCAACTGGTGGGAGCTGGCCGAGCAGAGCCGCTCCACCATCCGCGTCGTCCTGCTGGACGGCCTCGACGAGCTGCTCCAGGCGGCCGGCCATCGCGGCGGCTACCTCCAGGAGGTCGTGACCTTCCAGCGGCAGGAGGCCGACCAGGGGCGGCCTGTCATGGTCATCGTGACCTCGCGCACGGTGGTCGCCGACCAGATCACGGTCCCGCAGGGGACGGTGGCCGTCAAGCTGGAGGAGTTCGGCGAAGACCAGATCGCGGCCTGGCTGAGGGTGTGGAACTCCGCCAACAGCCAGGCGATCGCCTCCGGCGCCGTCCGCGCGCTGACCCCCGAGGTGGCCATGCGGCAGGCGGAGCTGGCCAGGCAGCCGCTGCTGCTGCTCATGCTCGCGCTGTATTCCGCCGATCCCGGCGCGCCCGCGCTCGACGAGGGCCTCTCGACCGCCGATCTCTACAGGCGGCTGCTGGACACCTTCGCCCGCCGGGAGATCGAACGCACCAACGAGCGGCTGACCGACCACCGGCGCGAGGACCTCGTGCGGGACCAGCTCTGGAGGCTGACCGTGGCGGCGTTCGCGATGTTCAACCGCGGCCGGCAGAACATCACGGACACCGAGTTGGGGGCTGACCTCCTGGCGCTGGACGAGGAGCCCTCGTCGTCGAGCCGTATCGACGAGCTCGGCAGGCGGCTGATCGGGCAGTTCTTCTTCGTCCACGCCGCCGAGGCACGCATGCCCGGCGAGGGCGACACGCGGCAGAGCTTCGAGTTCTTGCACGCCACCTTCGGCGAGTACCTGATGGCCGCACAGGCCGTCGAGCTCCTCGCCGAACTGGCCCTGGAGAGCACGGCGCGGCGCGGATCCCGTGACCTGAACGACAACCTGGCCTTCGCGCTGCTGTCACACGAGCCGCTGACGAACCGGCGGACCATCCTGACGTTCCTGCAAGAGCTGACCCGCGAGCTGCCCCGGGAGCAGCGGCGGCGGATCATCCGCGCCCTCTCGACGCTCATCGAGAACCATCGCTGCAGGTTCGGCTCGGAGCGGTACGCCGACTACCGGCCGACCCCGACCGACAGGGTGCGGCAGCTGGCGGCCTACTCGGCCAACCTCTTCACGCTCCTCATCGTGCTGGAGGACGAGGTGTGGCTCGACGATCTCTGGCTGGGCAATGCCCCCCTGGTCCAGTGGCGATCCATGGTGACGCTGTGGATGTCAGGTCTCGACACAGCCGGAAGGCAGTCGATCCTCAGCACGTTGAGCTTCCGCCGAAGCAGAGTCAGCATTTCGCCGGACCCCAATGTGCATCTGGCGAAGGACGCCCCTGATGTCATGTACGCACGCCTCGTCGGAGACGACGATCTGGAGCGGCGGCTTCGCTTCGGCCACAGCTCGACCCGGGGCATGCTCTATTCCAGCCCTGGCGACTCATGGGCCGACGTGATCCAGAGCTCCGTCATCGCGCTGCTCAACATGCCCTCCGACTGGCAGGGAAGCCTGCTGCTGGTCGACCCGGACGACGATGTCGACGACGAAGAGCTCGCGGAGGTGCTGAATCGGCTGGCGATGCTGCTCAAACAGTGCAGCCGGATGCTGACGACCGACTCGGCGGCGGACGTCGTCGAGTGGATGGCCCGGATCGGCCGCGGCAGGAGACCTGACCCATACGCGATGGCGGCCGTGCTGTTCGCGCATCCAGAACTCACCGCCAAGATCCCTTGGCTGACCGAGCCCGAGACCTATGCCGGCGCGCCCGGCGTCTCCTTGCTGTTCAGGCTGGCGGGAGACAATTCGCCGGCCCTGGCTAGACTCAGCGTTCTCATCGATCCCAGCGGCGCCGGAGGCGACAACGACATCCGGCGCCTTCTCGCGGCCTACCGCTTGGACGCCACCCTGGACATCGACGACATGGGGCAGACCCGAAGTGTGATCATTCACCGTGATTAGGAGGTAATAGCGACAGCCAGGCTCGGGAGCGGTCATTCCGACGGCACCATTCGGTAGCCGTTCCACACGAAACGGGCGGTTGTCACCGCGTCGTCCCCGTCGCCCGTGATGAGCTGGTGGACCGCGATCCCGTCGAGTTCGCGGTACTCGCACCACTCGTGGTCGGACGTGAGCACGAGGTCCAACCCCAGGTCCACCAGCAGGTCGAACACCTGCCCCCGGTTCGCCTTGTCCACCCCCACGAACACCTCGTCCAGCAGGATGAACCGCGGGCACGCGGGATCGGTCTGGTAGTGCGCGGCCACCGCGGCGAACAGCGGCAGGTGCAGCGCGATCGCCTTCTCCCCGCCGGACAGCGCCCCGTGCAGCTTTCTCGTGAGCTCCTGCCATCCCTGCCCGTCGCCGCGGTCGAGCTTGACCACGAAGCGGTGCCAGGCCGTGTAGTCGAGCACCTTCATGAGCTGGTCCTCCCAGCCGGCCGACCAGTCGCCGGCCCTGGCCTCCTCCACCCGGTCCCTGAAGAAGGCGTAGAGCGCCTCCTTGTCGGCCTCGCTCAGCCCCGCCGGGTCGCGCAGGAGCAGGTCGCGGGCGGCCCGCGTGCCGGACGGCTGGGTGGGATCGACCTGCCAGACCAGGCGGACGGCGACCCGGGAGGCGGTGCGGACGCGCTCCAGGCGCTGGTTCATGCTCTCCACCAGGGCGGTCGCCTGCCTGATCCGGTCGGCGAGGTGCCGCCGCGTGTCGCCGGCCAGCGTCCGGTCGAACAGGTCCCGCTCCGCCTCCGTGATGTCGGAACGCCGCTCGTCGCGCTCCTTCCGCAGCGCCTCGCTGAGCGCCGCCGCCCCCGCCCGGACGCCGCCGACGGTGGCGGTCAGCACCTGCACGTCCTCGTCGGGCGCCAGCTCCAGGTCCGCCCGGCCGGCGAGGATCTCCCTGGCGTGGTGGAAGGCGTCCTGCAGCCGCGCCTCGGCCTCCTTGACGTTCTTGTGCTCGTACGGCACCGCCGCGAGCTGCCCGGCCACGGCCCTGGCCGACTCCAGCACGGCCCGCACCCCGGTGTCGCGCACCGGCCCGGCAGTCACCCGCGCGTCCGCCGGCAGGTGCCCGGCCATCAGGCGGCGGAACCGCTGCGACACCTCCTCCCGCACGCGGCCCGCCTCGGCGTGCTTCTCCGCGACCGTGCCGAGCTCGCCCCGCAGGCGGCCGAGCCGGGCGTTGAGCCGGGCCAGGTCGTCGTTGACGGAGCGGATGAGGCGGCGGCAGGCCTGGTACGCGAGCTGCGTCTCCTGGAGCTGCTCCAGCACGCGCGCGTCCTCGGCGTCGACCGCGGACTCGACGGCCGCGAGCTTCTCCGCCACCACCACGGCGGCGGCCGCGGCGCTCTCGGCGCGCTCGACGGCTCTGACGGCGAGGTCCTGGTATTCGGCGGCGGTGCCGGCGGTGTGCCGGGCGCGTTCCCCAGCGGCGCGGGCGTCGGCCCGGCGGTCGTGCCAGGCGGCGCCGGCCGTCTCGGCGGCGCGCAGCGCCTCGTCCAGGTTGTCGAGCGCGGCCGGCGCGGTGGGCAGGGCGTGGCTCGCCGCCAGCTCGGTGAGCCGCCGCAGCGAACGGCCGACCTCCTTCTCGCATTCGTGCAGGCGCTGCTCGTACGCCCGCAGCTGGTCCTCCAGCAGCGCGACCTTCTTCACCGCGCCGTCGAGGGCCTCGACCGCGCCGGTGTACGGCCGCCTGTCGGGCCTGCGCCGCAGCTCGGCGGAGAGCGTGTCGCGGTCGGCGTCGACCACGGCGAGCAGGTGGTCGCACTCGGCGATCGTGCCCGCGAGGTCGCCGAGCCGGTCGTCCAGCTCCGCGATGCGGCGGCGCCTGGCGCGCTCCCGGGCGGTGGCGCCGATGTAGGAGGGCTCGGGCTTGACCCAGCGGCCCGCCGCCGGCCCGAGCCGCCAGGTGCCGTCGGCGCCGACGACCGCGGGATGGTCGACGCCGATCGCGCTGGGCGCGAACGCGATGCCCGCCAGCACCGTGTCGGCCCGCACCGGCGAGTCCGCCTCGGTGAGCAGCACGTGGGCCAGGCTGTAGCCGGGTGCGGGCTTGGCCAGCGCCGACACGGCGAACGCGTCATGCTCCCCCGCGTCGAACCCGCCGTCCGGGCGCAGCCACAGGTCCAGCAGGCCCGCCGCCTCCAGCGCCGCCTCCACGCCCGCCTGCGCGACCGGGTCGAGGCCCGACCTGAACGCCACGGCCCGCCACAGCGGGGCTCCGGGGCGGCCCTCCCTGGCGGCGGTGTCCCGGGCGTGCGACGGCGGTGGCTGGACGACGCCCTGGTCGTTGAGCCGTTCGCGTTCGCGGGTCAGCTCGGTGCGCTCGGCCAGCAGCTTGTCGCGCAGGCCGATCAGGTGCTGCTCGCGGGCGGCCAGCCGGACCGCCGCCGCCGTGCGGGCGGCGGCCACCAGCTCGTCGGCCTGCTCGGGCAGTTCGGCCGTGCCCGCCAGCTCTTCGGGGTCGAGCTTGAGCTGCGTGCAGCCGCCCGCCCAGTCGGTGAGGGCGGCGGCCAGGTCGCGGGCTCGCTCGTCGCGCAGGCGTTCCGCCTGGTCGTGGGCCGTACGGGCGGCGGCGTGGGCGTCTCGGGCGCGGTCGCGGTCCTGCTCGGCGGCGGTGCGGCGCTTGATCGCCTCGTGGTGCTCGACGGCTCCGGCCCGTACCTCGCGGATCTGCGCGGCCCGGCTGGTGACGGCGGCCCGCAACAGCTCCCGCGCCCGATGCACGGCGTCCTCGCCGTCGGAAGCGCGGCCGCCCTCGGAAGCGCGGCCGACGTCCGGCGCGGCGGCTCCGGTGGCACCGGCTTGCGCGCCACCAGGTCCGGCCTGTGTGACGCCGGGCCGGGGCGCGTCCGGGAGATCCTCGGGGTGGGCGCCGTCGGGGTCGCCGGTCGCCCAGGTGGAGCCCGCTCGCTCGGACTCCTCGTGGGCGGCGAGAAGGCCGGCGCGTTCGGCCGCGTGGCGGGCCTGCGTTCCGGCGCGGTCGGCGAGGGCGGCGGCGGTGCGGGCCGCGGCGTCGGCCGAGGAAGCGAGCTCCTGCTTGGCGGCGGCGGCGCGGGCCGCCGCGCCCGCCTGGTCGCGAAGGCGGGCGGCCGTCTCGTGGGCGGCCTGCGCCTCCGTACGGAGCCGGTGCAGCTCGGCACCCGTCCGGTACGCCTGGCTCTCCTTGAGCCCGTCGATCTGCGCGGCCAGCGCCAGTTCCTGCGCCTCCTCCTCGCCCAGCCGCGCGGTCGTGGCGGCCAGCTCGCCTTCGACCTCCTTGAGCGTTTCCCGCTTCGCCTCGGCCTCGGCGGCCAGCGAGTCCAGGGCGTCTCCTGCGGACGTCACCGCCGCAGCGGCGGCCCGCAGGACGCGCTGGGCGTAGCCGCGCTGCCGGGTGGCGAGCCGGTCGGCCTCCTCCACCTCGCGCTCGAGCAGCCGCAGCTCCTCGCGCTGCCGGTCGAGCCGCTCGAACCCTTCGGCGATCTCGTGGATCTCCCCTTCGCCGAGCGGCGGCAGGGCGCTCGACAGGAGGTCGGACAGCAGGCCGGGATCGAGGCGTTCGGACAGCTTGGGAGTGCGCAGCTGGCGCAGCGCGGTGAGCAGCGAGTCGTAGCGCTGCTCGTTAAGCGCCGGGTAGAGCGTCTGCCGCACGACGGCGCGGTAGGCGTCGGCGGACTCGTGGACCGTGCCCGACGTGCCGAGCTCCTCGATGAGCTGGGCCTTGGTCAGGGGCTGACCGCCTTCGCCGGTGAGCCTGATGCCGTCGGGGGCGTCGACGCGGGCCTCGGTCGTGAAGTAGACGGCGGTGACGTTCTTGGTGTGGATGGTGGCCTGAAGCCGGGCGCCGCAGGTGAACCAGCGGCCGTCGGCGTGCCGGAACTCCAGCCACACGTAGCCGACGCGGGTGGTGCCGCCGGCGCCGTCGCCCATCAGGTTCCAGTGCATGGTGCGCTCGGTGCCGCCGAACGTGGACAGCCGGCTCGGCTTGAGGCTGGCGTCGAGCACGTACGGGAACAGCAGCTCGAGCACCTTGGACTTGCCGCTGCCGTTGGGCCCGCGCAGCAGCAGCCTGCCCCGGTGGAACTCGAACACCTCGTCGTAGTAGCGCCACACGTTGAGGATGCCGGCGCGTACGGGGACCCAGCGGGCGTCCATTCCGTGCGCGGCGCGGGCGGCGGCGGTGAGCTCGGTGACTGTCATGAATCCTCCTGGACGGCCGGGTCGACCCGGTAGCGGGCCGCGGCGGGCAGGGCGGCGATCCGGTCGCCCGTACGGCGGGCCAGCCCGAACATCGTGAGCACCTCCAGCGCGTCCCCGGCCAGCCGCGGCCCGCCCTCGTCGGACTGGTACGCCCTGGCCCACAGCGGGAAGCGGCGCAGCAGCTCCGTGGCCTCGGCGTCGAGGCGGGCGGCGGTGACGGGTCCGGCGGAGACCAGCAGGTCGAGCATGAGCAGGGCGGCCACCTTGGCGTGGCTGCCGTCGTCGGGGAATCTGGTGTCCGTGGCGGTGGCGTCGGTGTCGACGAGCAGGAGGCCCTCGGCACGTTCCTCCAGCACGAAACCGGCCTCCTCCGCGGCTCGGCGGATGAGCCTGCGACCGGTGAGCGAGGCCGCGTAGGCCGCCTGGTCGGGGGTCAGCTCGTCGCGGTAGACGACCGGCTCGTCGAGCAGGCGGCGGAGCAGCGAGTGCCTGGCCCACAGGTTGCGCTGGGTCTCTGTCGGCTCCTCGCCGCCGTACCGCGCCTCGGTGGTGAGCGCGCCGCAGCGGTCCCCCTCCCCGGAGGCGATCCTGGTGGGAGGCACCGGGGCGGCGAGGAGCCTGATCACGCGGGTGGTGTCGACGCGGTAGAGCACCTTGGCCCCCTCGTCGTCGAGGTAGGCGTCGGTCGCGCCGTCCATGGCGATGATCGCGCCGTGGTGTTCGAGCAGTTTGAGCGCGTCCACGAACGCGGCCCGCTCCTCGCCCCTGACCGGGTCGAACGCGGGCACCTCCGCCTCCACCGCGGCTGCCTGGACGACGCGCTGGGCCAGCATGCCGATCGTGGTGACCGGCGAGGTGAGCAGCTCGGCCGCGCACAGGCAGAGCAGCGTGTAGCGGCGGCGGTCGAACGGAGCCCTGGTGGCGCGGTGGCGCCGGGCGGGCCGGGTGGCGTCGGCCTCGGACCTGACCTTGACCAGGCGGGCGTACCCCTGGCGCGGCTCCACGACCAGCCGCCAGCCGCAGAAGTAGTCGAACCACTGGATCAGCGGCTGCCGCCGCTTCGTGATCAGGTCGAAGGCGGCGGGGTCGTCGTGCTGGGACACGAGGGGCCGGCGGAGCAGGGTTCTGATCGCCCGGGCGATCTCCTCCTTCTCGGCCCTGACGAGCTGGTTGGCCAGGCTGCTCATGCGCCCGCCGCCCGTCTGCGCGGCGGCCGGCCATGCTCCTCGGACATCCGGCCGCGGGCCCCCTCGAGCGAGCGCACGTCGATGAGGTAGTCGGGTCCCCGGAACCACCCATCAGAGGTGCGCAACACCGCCACCGCCCCGTCGTCGGGAGCCCGCAGCACGATCTCCACCCGCCCGTCGGAGGTCACCGCCCGCCGGAACCCGGTCGAGTCGGGCCGCTCGGCCAGGGCCCTCCCAAGCAGATCGAGCAGCCGCCCGAACGTGTCGTGGTCGACCTCGCCCATCTGCGACAGGCGCATGGCCCCGGTGGTGGCCAGCGCCGACCAGGCGGCCTCCAGCTCCGCCCGTTCCTTCTCGGCCCGTGCCCGGCGCTCGGCCCGCAAGCAGTCGACGTCGCGCACCCTTCCCGTGCGTCCCATCCGCTCGTTGCGCCCGCGTGCGCGCAGCAGCGCCGACACCTCCACGGGCTCGGCCTCCGACCACGGCACCCCTGCCGGGATCAGCTCGGCGTCCGCGTGCCCCAGGTGCGCGTGCCGGGACGAGCCCAGCCCGAACGCCGCGTCCCACAGCCGATGCGCGTCGTCCTCGCTGGGCGCCCCCGCGAACCAGCGGGCCAGCGTACGGAAGTCGGCCGCGGCACTGGAGGAGCGGCGGCGGGAGTCGGTGATCCGGTCGAGCACCTGCAGCAGCGACACGATGGCCCGCCGCGCCACGTCATGGAGCAGCCGCACCCGCGGGACCCCGCCGTCGTCGGGCGCGAACCACTGCCGCAGCCCCTCCCACCTGGCCGCCCTGGCCGCCAGCCACGCCGTGGCGTGGTCCGTGCCGGGCGCCTGCGGCAGATCGGCGCCGTCAAGTGCCCGCGCGTGCAGCACGTCGACGCCGTGCCCGGCCACCGCGTCCAGGGCGGCGGCGATGGTGTCGCCGCGCTGCTCCAGATTGCCGGCGAACTCCTGCAGGTAGGCCACGGTGGCGCCCTTGACCTCGTGGTACGTGCTCAGCTCCGCCGCCTCGACGCGCAGCAGCCGCTGCAGCTCGCCGTTGAACCACTTGGTGTTGTCCCGCAGCCCGTCGAGGTGGCACTCCAGCTCCTGCAGGGCGGCGAAAATGCGCCGGTTGCGCCGGGGGTCGGGATCGCGCAGCAGCCCGTCCAGCTCTCCCAGCCGGTCGGCGATCGCGTCGAGCACCGCGGTCTGCAGCGCTCCGGACGAGGTCAGCACGGCCATCGCGTGCCGCGCTCCGGCGAAGGCCGCCTCGCCCCGCCTGGTCAGCGCGTACTGCAGGTTCTTGCGCTCGTACTCCTCCGCGGTGGCGAAGCTGCCCGCGTGGTTGAAGATGACGTCGAGCAGCCCCCACCCCGCGAGCTGCTTGAGCGTCCCGGTCAGCTCCTGCTCGCCGACCGGCGCGTACCACCCCACCGTCCGCAGCCGGTCCCGCACCTCGTCCACCGTCAGCGCCGTCTCGAGCCGCTCGCCGGCCTCGCCGAAGGCGTAGAGCACCGCCGTGTGCAGGTCGGCCCGCTCGGTGGTGGCGAACCGGAACATCTCCGGCGGCACCCGTGGCTGCTCAGCCATCGACCCGCTCCCCTCGCCGCACGATTGCCACGCGCGCACCATAGCGGGAAGCCCCCGCGCGACGGCCACGGTTTGCGAGCAGATCACACGGGTACGGCGGTGGCATTGGAAGGGGGCTTGGGGTGGCGGAGTTCGAGGCGACGCGTGGCATGCCCGCGAACAGCACAATCGTGTACGGCGTCGCGTCCGATGTGGACATCATGGACAGATGGCTCCCACAGGGCCTTTCGGTCGCCGACGCCGGCCCCGGCACCCTGGAGGCCGCCGGCGATCTGGTGCCAGGACCGGGGCCGCACGAGGGGCTGTTCCGCGCCTCCGAGGAGCAGCTTCGGGTGGAGTGGGGTGGCCGCGACCACCCTGACTACGCGGGCTGGCTCCAGGTGTCCGACGCGGCCGGCGGCACGAGCGAGGTGACCGTGCACATATCGCTCCTCGACGAGCCCGACTCGGGGGCACGGGCCGACGAGGTGCGCGAGCTGCTCGACCGCTCACTCGACCGCCTGGCCGACGAGGTGGCCAGGCGCCTTTCGGCTTGAGCCCGCCTTTGCGGAGACCCGCCCGGCTCTTGGGGCTGCGCCGGGCTAGTCGTCGAGAGCCAGCGTGAGGCGGCGGGCCAGGCCGGTGTTCCTGCGGTGGCCCAGCCGGTGGACCGCCATCTCCAGCGCCTCCCGCTGGCCCACCAGCACCACCCACGCCTTGGCCCTGGTCACCAGCGTGTAAAGGAGCTTGCGGCGCAGCATGATCCCGCCGGACTCGGCGACGATCGGCGCCACCACGAACGGGTATTCGCTGCCCTGTGACCGGTGCACGCTGATCGCGTAGGCGTGGGTCAGGTCGTCGAGCTCGTCGAACCCGTAGCGCACGCTCTCGCCGTCGTCGGTCAGGATCTCGATCATGCGCTCCTCCGGCACGACCGCCGTGACCGTGCCGGTCTCCCCGTTGAAGACTCCTTTGTCGTAGTTGTTGCGGATCGGCATGACCCGGTCGCCCACCCGGAAGACCGACGCGCCCGACCAGTGCTCCGGCTTGTCGTCGGCCGCCGGGTTGAGCTGGTCCTGGATCAGCCGGCCGAGCGCCGTGGCGCCCGTCTCGCCCTTGCGCATCGGGCACAGCACCTGCACCTGACCGGGCTCGACGTTCTGCTTGCGCGGGATCGCCACCATCGCCAGGTGGGCCACGCGCCGCGCGACCTGGGCGGGATCGTCGAGCTCCTCGAACCAGAACCCGCCGCCCGCCGTGCGGACCGGCAGCCGGCCGGCGCGGATGCGGTGGGCGGCGTCGATGATGCCGCTGCCGCCCGCCTGCCGGAAGACGTGGGTGAGCCGCACCCGCGGGATCGCCTCGGCCCGCAGCAGGTCGGCGAGCACGTCGCCGGGCCCGATGCTCGGCAGCTGGTCGCTGTCGCCGATGAGCAGCAGGTGGCTCCCGGACGGCACGGCCGCGGCCAGCCGGGTGGCCAGGTGCAGGTCGAGCATGGACGCCTCGTCGACCACGATCAGATCGGCCTGCGACGGCCTCTCGTCGAACAGCGTCTCGGGGTCGGGGTCGGGCTGCTGGGCGAGCATCCGGTGGATGGTCATCGCGGGCAGCCCGGTCAGCTCGGACAGGCGCTTGGCCGCCTTGCCCGTGGGCGCCGTGAGCGTCACCGTGCCGCCCGCGGCCCTGACCGTGGTCGCGATGGCCTTCACCGTGTGGCTCTTGCCGCACCCCGGGCCGCCGGTGATGATGGAGACGGTGCTGGTCAACGCCATGTTGACGGCGGCGCGCTGGTCGTCGTGGAGCGCTGGGTCGTCGCGGAAGGAGCGCAGGGGCAGGGTCGAGCGGGCCCGCATGAGCCGGGTGATCTGCTCGGTCAGCGCCACCTCGCGGCTGTGCACGTGCTTGGCGTAAACCACCGGCGTGCCCGCCTGGTCGGGGCCGGCCTCCACGACCACCCTGCGGTCGGCGACCAGCGCGTCGATCATCGGGCGCACGAGGGCCTGGTCCTGCTCGATCAGCTCCGCCGTCTCCCTGACCAGCGTGGACATCGGCACGTAGCAGTGGCCGTCGCGGCTGCCGGCCGCCTCCAGCCGGTCGAGCAGCGCCGCCTTGACCCGCTGCGGGCTGCGCTCGGGCACCCCCGACTGCAGCGCGATCTTGTCGGCGATGCGGAACGCGATCCCGCGCACCCGCCCGATCAGCCGGTAGGGGTCGGTGGCCAGGACCTCGTCGGCGTCCTGCCCGAACGCCTGGTAGATCTTGGCCGCGAGCAGCGGGCTGACCCCGAGCCCCTGGAGCGTCACCATCAGCGCGGCGATCGCCTTCTGCTCCTGCCACGCCTGGACGATCTGGCCCTGCCGCTGCGGCCCGATGTTGACGACCTCGGTGAGCCGCGCGGGCTCGCTGTCGATCACCTTGAGCGTGGCCTCGCCGAAGTGGTCGACGATCGCGTACGCCAGCCGCGGCCCGATCCCCCTGATCAGCCCCGACCCCAGGTAGATCCGGATGGCCCGCACCGACGAGGGCGCCACCCGCTCGCACCCGCTCACCGCGAACCGGCGGCCGAAACGCGGATGCCTGCCCCACTCGCCGAACAGCCGCAGCGTCTCGCCCGGCTGCACGCCGGCCAGCGCCCGCCCGGTGGCCACGAAGTCGGGCTCGCCGTCTGCGCTCATGCGCGCGACGGTGTATTCGTCCTCGCGGACGTAGACGAGCTGCTCGACCGACGCCTCCACACGAGAGATCCAACCACCCACCGCCGACAAACGGTCACACGGCAACCGGATAGTGTGCGCCTCCGCTACCTGTGGTGGACCGCTGGACGCGGTCCACCATAGATCTCCGGTTCGGTGTCGCCCCATGGCTCGCCGTGCAGCGGGTGCAGCGCCTTGGTCGCGTCCAGCCAGATGAAGGCGTCGTAGCGGCGGCCGACGACCGTGGGCACGTAGTTGCCCCAGCGCTCCCGCTCGGGGTGGTACACGACGCCGATCGCCCGGTGCGCCATCGGCTCGTCGTAGAAATCGGCCCTGGATCCTTCTGGCGGCACCACGAACAGGGCCTCCGGCGCGGCGGCGGCCTCGTGCAGCAGCGACTCCAGGGACGCGGGACGCGCGGGCGGCACCCGCATGACGTGGTGCTGGGCGCCCCACCGGTCGGCGGCCACCACGGACCCGTGATGGGTGCCGAACCCCACCAGCACGGCGTCCTCGCCGTACCGCTCCCGGGCGAGCTGCCCGAGGTTGGTCATGCCCGCGGCGGCCATGTCGGTGGCGCGGGCGTCGCCGATGTGCGTGTTGTGCGCCCACACCACGCCCTTGGCGCGGTGGAAGTCGGCGAGCCTTTCCATGCTGTCGGCCATGTGGACGTCCCTGACGTTCCAGGACTCGGGGCCGCCGCGCACCATGGCCCGGTAGTAGCGCTCGGCCCCGGCCACGATCTCGGCGTTCTGCCGGGCGCTGAATCCCTGCTCGTCCTCGGGAGCCGCCCGGATCACCGACTTGAGCAGGGCCACCACCTCGTCCTCGCAGGTCTCCGGGATCAGCCGGGTGTCCAGGCCGTACTGCTGCGGGTCGTGGCCGTACGCCTCGAAGCAGTACAGCGCGTCCATGATGGAGTCCATCTCGTCCGGCAGCTGGGCGGCGGCGTAGCGGCGCACGGCGCGCAGTGACTCCCACAGGCTGTAGACGTCCAGGCCGTGGAAGCCGCAGCGTTCCTCCGGCGGGAAACCGGCGTTCCAGCGCCGCAGCCACCGGCAGAACTCCACGACCTCGTGGTTGGCCCACATGAACGTCGGCCAGCGCTGGAACGCGTAGAGCGCCTCGAAAGGATCGGTGTCGCCGGTTACGGCCTGATGCACCCGTTCGCAGTCGGGCCAGTCGCCCTCGACCCCGACGAACCCGAATCCCTTCTCGGCGATCAAGCGGCGGGTCAGCTCCACCCGCCAGGCGTAGAACTCGTGCGTGCCGTGGCTGGCCTCACCGATCAGCACGAATCTGGCCTCGCCCACGCGCTCCAGCAGCGGGTCGAGGTCCCCCGGGCCGATCAGCGGCACCGCCGACCGGCGTACCTCGTCGAGAACCGTCATTCGTCCTCCTCCGCGAGCATCCGCAGGCATTCGCGGGCCAGCTGCAGCTCCTCCCGCACCTGGATCACCATGACGGGGACGGCCGCGCCGAACGCGCTGACCGGCCCGTCGTCGTGGCGGTTGCCCATGGCGGGAGGCTCGATGCCGAGCAGGCCCAGCCGGCCGCAGACGGCCTCGCGTACTTCAGGCTGGTCCCAGCCGATCTCCCCCGTGAAGACCAGCGCGTCGATCCGCCCCAGCGCGGTGGCCGCGGCGGCGATCTCCCTGCTCACCCGGTGGCTGAACACGCCCAGCGCCAGCTCTGCCGCGGCGTTCCCCTGCCGCGCGGCCGCCACCAGGTCGCGCGTGTCCCCCGAGAGTCCGCCCGACAGCCCGAGCAGGCCGGAGCGCCGCTCCAGCCCCTCGCCCAGCTCCTCCAGCGTCAGATGGCCCGCGGAGAGCAGCCACAGCAGCATCCCCGGGTCCACGCTGCCCGAGCGCTTGCTCATGGGCAGCCCGTCCAGCGGCGTGAAGCCCATGGAGGTGTCCAGGCTGCGCCCGCCCGACACCGCGCACACCGAGCATCCGCCGCCCAGGTGCGTCAGCACCAGGTCCAGCTCGGTCAGCGGCTTGCCGATCAGCTCGGCCGCCCGGTCGGCCGCCCACGCGTACGACAGGCCGTGGAAGCCGTAGCGGCGCAGCCCGAAGCGCTCCCGCCAGGAGAGCGGCAGCGCGTAGAGCGCGGCCTCCTCCGGCAGCCCGGCGTGGAAAGCGGTGTCCGGGCAGAGCACGTGCGGCACGGCCGGCAGCTCCTCGCGGGCCGCCTCCAGCAGGGCCAGCGCCGGCGGCAGGTGCAGCGGCGCCAGGCTGGTCAGGCCGCGCAGCGCCGCAGCCGTCTCGTCGTCGGCCACGACCGGCGCGCGTACGAGGTCGCCGCCGTGCACGAGGCGGTGCGCCACGGCACGGATGTCGCGGCCGAAATGCCCGCCGAGGAACCCCGACAGCTCCTCCCTGGCCGAGCCCGGGTCGATGGCACGCTCGGCGTGCGCGCTGTCCAGCACGCAACCGCCCTCCACGAGGTCGAGGCGTAGGCTCGACGAGCCGGCGTTGACGGTGAGCACCGCCGCCGACTCCGTCACCTGCTCGTCGATCGCCCGGCTCATGCCCGCTCGGCTACCCGCCGACGAAGCCACAAAACGGGACGAAACCCGGGGCGCCCGCTTTACTCCCGTCAGGGGTTGTCCCGTCTGGACCTCGGGTAGGCGTGCGCCATGGACATCACCCTGCAGGTGAACGGCGTGTCCCGCGCTGTGGACGTGGACCCCCGGATGTCGCTGCTCGACCTGCTGCGCGAACGACTGGCCCTGATCGGCGCCAAGAAGGGCTGCGACCACGGGCAGTGCGGGGCCTGCACGGTCCTGATCGACGGGCGGCGCGCCAACTCCTGCCTGGCGCTGGCCGTCGCCGTGGACGGCTCGGAGATCACCACCGTCGAGGGGCTGGGCCACGAGGACGACCTGCACCCCCTGCAGGCCGCGTTCATCGAGCACGACGCGTTCCAGTGCGGCTACTGCACGCCGGGGCAGCTCTGCTCGGCGGCCGGGATGCTGGGCGAGCCGGGTCCGAGCGCCATCACCGACGACATGCGCGCCGACCCCGGACTGACCCCGGAGGAGATCAGAGAGCGGATGAGCGGAAACCTGTGCCGGTGCGGCGCCTACGTCAACATCGTCAGCGCGATCGCCGAGGTCGCGCCGTGAAGACGTTCGAGTACGCCCGCGCCGAGAGCCCGTCGGACGCGGTACGCAGGTTCGGGCCGGGCGCCATGTATCTGGGCGGCGGCACCAACCTGGTGGACCTCATGCGACTGGGAGTGGCACAGCCGGACCACCTGGTGGACGTCAGCAGGCTGCCGCTCGACACGATCGAGGAGGTCGGCGACCGGGTCCGCGTCGGCGCCGCCGTCCGCAACAGCGATCTGGCGGCCGATCCCCTGGTGCGCTCCCGCTACCCGATGCTGGCGCGGGCGGTGCTGAGCGGCGCGTCCGGCCAGGTGCGCAACATGGCGACGGTCGCCGGCAACCTGCTGCAGCGCACCCGCTGCCCGTACTTCCAGGACGTGACCAGGCCGTGCAACAAGCGCGAGCCCGGCTCCGGCTGCCCGGCCATCGAGGGCGACCACACGAACCTGGCCATCCTCGGCACCTCGCACGCCTGCGTGGCCACCCACCCGTCGGACATGGCGGTCCCGCTGGCCGCACTGGGGGCCGAGGTGCACGTCACCGGCCCGGGCGGTGACCGGATCATCCCGATCCCGGGGCTGCACCGGCTGCCGGGAGACGCGCCGGAGCGGGACACCGTGCTGGAGCCGGGCGACCTGATCACCGCCGTGGAGCTGCCCGCGCCGCCGGCGGGCGCCTCGATCTACCGGAAGGTCCGCGAGCGGGCGTCGTTCGCGTTCGCGCTCGTGTCGATCGCCGCCGTGCTCGACGTGCGCGACGGCGTGGTCGCCGGCTGCCGTCTCGCGCTCGGCGGCGTGGCCCACGCGCCGTGGCGGGCCGAGCGTGCCGAGCAGGTGCTGATCGGCGGCCCCCCGACGGGTGAGGCCTTCCTCACCGCCGCCGAGGCGGAGCTGGAGCAGGCGCGGCCGCTCCCGCGCAACGCGTTCAAGGTGCCCCTGGCCCGCAACCTGATCGTCCGCACGCTCGAGGAGCTGGCACAGTGAACCGCATCGAGGGCCGCGTCAAGGTCACCGGGCTGGCCACGTACGCGGCCGAATACCCGGTCGAGGGCGTCACCTACGCCTATCCCGTGCAGTCGCGGATCGCCAAGGGCAGGATCAAGAGGATCGACGGGCGGGACGCGCTCGCCATGCCGGGCGTGCTGGCCGTGCTGTCCAGCGACGACCCGCCCCGGCTGGCCCGCGAGGCGGAGGGCGAGCTCGCGCTGTTCCAGAGCCGCGACGTCGCCTACCGGGGCCAGTTCGTGGCCGCCGCGGTGGCCGACACGTACGAGAACGCCCGCGCCGCCGCGGACGCGATCGTCGTCGAGTACGAGCAGGACCTCCACGACGTGACCCTGCGCGCCGACCACCCCAACCTGTACCAGCCGGAGACCGTCAACCCCGGTTTCCCGTGCGACACGGTGAAAGGCGACGTCGAGGCCGGGCTCGACGCGGCCGAGACCAGCATCGACGTGATCTACACGACCCCTGTCCTGCACAACAACCCGATGGAGCCGCACGCCGCCCTGGCGGTGTGGGACGCCGAGGGCCGGCTGCTGGTGTACGACACCGCGCAGGGCACGTCCTCGAGCCGCGACCTCATCGCGAAGACGCTCGGCCTGCCCAGGGAGCAGGTCCGCGTGGTGTCCAGGCACGTCGGCGGCGGATTCGGCTCGAAGGGCACGACCAGGCCGCAGGCCGTGCTGGCCGCCCTGGCCGCCAGGGCCGTCGGCCGCCCGGTCAAGATCGTGCTGACCAGGCAGCAGATGTACGACGTGACCGGCTACCGTACGCCGACAATCCAGCGGCTGCGGCTCGGCGCCGACGCGGAGGGCCGTCTGACGGCGGTGGAGCACGTGGCCTACGAGCAGAGCTCGACGCTGGTGGAGTTCGCTGAGCAGACCGCGACCCCGGCCCGCGTCATGTACGCCACGCCCGCGCTGCGCACCGCGCACCGGCTCGTCCGGCTGGACGTAGCCACCCCGTCGTGGATGCGCGCCCCGGGCGAGTGCCCCGGCATGTACGCGCTGGAGTCCGCCATGGACGAGTTGGCCTACGCCGCCGGCCTCGACCCGATCGAGCTGCGCGTCATCAACGATCCGGAGACGGAGCCGGACAGCGGCCGGCCGTTCAGCTCCCGCAGCCTGGTCGCCTGCCTGCGCGAGGGGGCCCGCCGCTTCGGCTGGGACCGGCGCGACGCGGGGCCCGCGCTGCGGCGGGACGGCGAGTGGATGATCGGCACCGGCGTGGCCTCCTCCACCTACCCGGCCGTGCGCCGGCCGTCGAAGGCCCGCGTCACCATGCGGGAGGGCGACTTCCTGGTCCAGCTGGCCGCCGCCGACATCGGGACCGGCGCGCGTACCGCGCTGACCGGGATCGCGGCCGAGGCGCTGGGCGTCGCGCCCGAACGGGTGCACGTCGAGCTGGGCGACAGCGACCTGCCGGACGCGCCGCTCGCGGGTGGCTCCATGGGCACGGCCTCGTGGGGCACGGCGATCGTGCGCGCCTGCGAGGCGCTCAAGGTCAACGGCGCGGAGGGCCGCGCGGACACCACCGAGGAGATCAAGCGGGACGCGGAGCTGGCCAGGCACGCCTTCGGCGCCCAGTTCGCCGAGGTGCGGGTGAACTCCGTGACCGGCGAGGTACGCCTGTCGCGCCTGCTCGGCGTGTTCGCGGCGGGGCACATCGTGGACCCCAAGCTGGCCAGGTCCCAGTTCATCGGCGGCATGACGATGGGCATGGGGATGGCGCTGATGGAGGAGACGTTCACCGACGAGGAGTTCGGCGGTTTCCTCCGGCGCGACCTGGCCCAGTACCACGTCCCGGCCTGCGCGGACGTGCCGGACATCGAGGCGGTCTGGCTGGATGAGGAGGACGCCGGGCTCAACCCCATGGGCAGCAAGGGCATCGGCGAGATCGGCATCGTCGGCACGGCTGCCGCCATCGGCAACGCCGTGTACCACGCCACCGGCCATCGCGTGCGCGACCTCCCGATCACCCCGGCCAAGGTTCTTGATCTGATGTTTTAGCCCGCTTTACCAAGGAAGGAGGATTCCCTCGTTCCAGAGGTGGGAGGCGGCGTGAAGAACGAGTCGGACCAGGAGCGCGCGGACCGGAACTTCGTGGAACTCCTGCAGGGCGCGCGCGTGGCGGTGACCGGGGTGCAGGTGCTGTTCGCATTCCTGCTGACCGTGCCCTTCTCGCCCGGATTCACCAAGCTGGACCTGGCCGACCGCTGGCTGTTCTACGTGGCGCTGGTCAGCGCCGCTGTCGCGTCGATCTGCTACATCGCGCCGACCGCGCAGCACCGCGTGCTGTTCAGGCAGGGGCGCAAGGAGACGCTGGTACGGCGCTCCAACTTCTACGGCATCGTGGGCGCGCTCGCGCTGGCGATCTCCATGACCACGGCCACCATGCTCGTGATCGACTACCTGTTCGGCCCGGCGCTGAGCTGGACCACGGCGGGGATCCTGGCGGCGCTGGCCCTGTGGACCTGGTTCGGCCAGGCGGCGCTCAACCGGTCGGACGGAGGGGATCAGTCCTCGGGCGGGAGCGACGGAGCGGATCAGTCCTCGGGCGGAAGCTCGGTGTCGTCGTCGGCCCGCTCGCGCGAGTAGGCCGCCCGCGCCACCACGTACGCCGCCACCGACACGGTGATCACCTGCGAGACGCCCGCCAGCAGCAGCGGCCCGGCGTTCGCCCAGGTGGGCCTGTGCAGCCACATGGCCAGCAGCACCAGGAGCACGCCGAGCACCTGCGGTTTGGTGCCGGCGTGCATCCGGTCCAAGGTGGTGCGGAAGCGGACGAGCCCCACCCCGGCCGACAGCGCCAGCGCCGCGCCCAGCAGCAGGCAGGCCGCCGCCGCCACGTCGAGCGCGCTCACCGTTTCCGCCTCATCGTGCCCGCCTCATCGTGCCCGCCTCATCGTGACCGCCTCATCGTGACCGCCCCGAGAAGAACCTGGCCAGCGACACGGACCCGACGAAGCCCAGCAGCGACAGCACCAGCAGGATCGGCAGGTCCGAATAGTCGTCCATGACCACGGCGAACGCCCCGACGACGCACATCGACAGCGAGGTCAGCACGTCGAACGCCACCGCCCGGTCCAGCATCGTGGGCCCGCGCCCCACCCGGTACAGCGTGGCGAGCGCCCCGCACCCGAGCAGCCCGAGCGTCACCAGGTACACCGCCGTCATGGCAGCTCCCGCCCGTCCCCGTACGCCGCCGTCATGGCCGCTCCCGCCTGTCCCGCGTACACCGCCGTCATGGCAGCTCCTGTCTGTCGCGCCAGGTGCCGAAGGCCGCCACGACGCGCGACTCCAGCCCGGCCACGTCCGCCCGCACGGCCTCGGTGACGTCGCCCGGGCGGCCCAGCACGTGCAGCACCAGCTCGCGCTCCGCGGGATAGGCCTCCACCACGAGGCTGCCCGGCACGGTGGACAGCGCGATCATGATCACTACGGTCATGGACTCCGACGACGTGCGCAGCCGTACCCGGACGATCTGGGTGGGCGGCACCCCGGGCCGCACCACCCAGAGCACCACGCGCGCGGTCGAGACCACGAGGTCCCGCCCGAACCAGAGCAGGAAGCCCACCAGCGCCACCGGGTGGATCCTGATGCCCGGGTCGAGGACGGGCAGCGGCAGCAGCGACGTCACCACCAGCCCGGCCACCAGGCCGCCGAGCACGTTGCCGGCCGTCAGGTCGCCCCACAACGTCACCCACACCGCCGCCAGCCAGGCGACCAGCGCCAGCCGGGGCTTCACGGCCGCCTCCCGAGCACGGCCGCGATGTACGGCTCGCGCGCCGACAGCTCGACGGCCGCCCGGTGCGTCAGCGCCGTCAGCGGCCCGGCCAGCACCGTGAACGACAGCCCGATCGCGACCAGCGCCGCCACCGCGGCCGACAGCGCCACCGGCAGCGCGGTCGTCGTGACGGTCGCGTCCTCGCCGGTGTACTCCTCGCTCTCCACGACCGTGCCCACCCGTTCGGCCCGCGGGCCGCGCCAGAACGCCTTGCCCCACGTCTTGGCGACGGCGTACAGGGTGAGCAGGCTGGTCACCAGGCCCGCCACCACGAACACGACGGGCAGGGGGCGGCCGTCGGCCAGGCTCGCCTGCACGAGCAGCAGCTTGCCGAGGAAGCCCGACATGGGCGGGATGCCCGACAGATTCATGGCAGGCACGAAGAACAGCACGGCGAGCAGCGGCGCGGTCGTCATCAGACCGCCCATTCTCGACACCGACGTGGTGCCGGTGCGCCGCTCGACCAGCCCGGTCACCAGGAACAGGCTCGTCTGCACGGTGATGTGGTGGAGCATGTAGAAGATCGCCCCCGCCAGCCCGGCCACCGTGGACAGGCCCACGCCGAACACCATGTAGCCGACGTGGCTGACCAGGGTGAACGAGAGCATCCGCTTGAGGTCGGTCTGCGCGACCGCGCCCAGCACGCCCGTCAGCATCGTGGCCAGCGCCACCCACATGAGCAGCGTGGACACCGGCCCGCCCGGGAACAGCAGCGCCTCCAGCCGGATGATCGAATAGACGCCGACCTTGGTGAGCAGCCCGGCGAACACGGCCGTGGCCGGGGCGGGCGCGGTGGGGTAGGAGTCGGGCAGCCAGGCCGACATCGGGAAGATCGCCGCCTTGATCGCGAAGGCCAGCAGCAGCATCAGCTCCACCAGGATCGCCACCTGGCCGGGCAGCCTGGCGAACCGCTCGGCGAGCTGCGCCATCGACAGGGTCCCTGTGGCGGCGTATGTGACGGCCAGCGCGATCAGGAACAGCATCGACGAGGCGAGGGCCATCAGCGTGTACGTGGCGCCCGCCCGGATCCGCGACTCGGTGCCGCCGAACGTGAGCAGCACATACGAGCCGCTCAGCAGCAGCTCGAAGGCCACGAACAGGTTGAACAGGTCGCCCGACAGGAACGCGTCCGCCACCCCGGCCACCATGACCAGGAAGGCCGGGTGGAAGATCGCCATGGGGGCGTCGTGCTCCTGCTCGGCGTAGGCGTTCGCGACCGAGTAGACCATGACGCAGAACGTCACCGCCGACGACACCAGCAGCACGAGCGTGGACAGGCGGTCGGCCACCAGGCAGATGCCGATCGGCGCCGGCCACCCGCCCAGGTCGGTGACCAGCGGCCCGCGCGCCTCGGCCGCGGCCAGCAGCAGCGCGGACACGACGACCGAGACGGCCAGGGTGGCCAGGCTGATGAGCGACTGCAACCGGCGCAGCCGCCCGCCGATCGCCAGCTTCACGCCGGCGGCCAGGAGCGGCAGCAGCACGGGCACGCACACCAGGCTCTCCATCACCCCCGCCCCACCGGCCCTCCAGACCACCGCGACCCCTCACGGCGGGATGCGCACTCGCCCGCCGTCGCGGGTCGCGGCCCTTTGCAGAGCGCGCAGTGCGCGACCGGCCGCGCACTCCCGCCCCTCCTCCCCCGGTGCATGGGGTCAGTCCTCGCCTTCCAGCTCGGGGTCCCGGGCGAGAGCCTGGCGCTCCCGCTCCTCCCTGATGGCCGCCCGCATCTGCCTGCGCGCATCCCGCTGGCGCGCCTTTAGCCTCCTCCGCAGCGCCCGCTCACTGGCCGCCTGCTCCTCCCGCCCCCGCGTGTACTGCTCCCGCAGCTCCTCGATGCGCTCGAGGTTGTCCATGACCGTGTCGTCCCGGAGCCCGGCCTCCTCGAGGCGCCGGTGCAGGTCCTCCTCCGACAGCCCCTCCTGCCGGCGGTCGCGCATCCACTGCTCGAGCTCGGTGTGCACCCTGTCGATGCGCCGCTCCAGGTCGGCTTCCTGCAGCCGTTCCCGCTCCGCCTGCTCGGCCTCCAGCCGGGCCAGCTCGGCCCGCTGCTCGGCGAGCAGCCGCCGGTAGGCGTTCTGCCTGGCGCGTACGGCGTCGCTCAGCTCGCCGCGGCGGGCGCGCAGGCGCACGCGCCGGTCCTCGGTGTCGTCCTGGACCTCGTCGCTCCCGCACAGCTGCCACGACCGGTGCACCAGGGCCAGCAGGAACGCGGTCACCCCCAGGGTGATCACGATGGCGGTCAGCACCATGGCCTGCGGCAGCGGGTCGGCGATCCCGCGCGCGCCCACGTAGGGCGGGCCGCCCGCGCCGCCGCCCGCGGTGACGATCAGCAGGTTCACGCCGTTGCCCAGGACGATGACGCCGGCCAGCACGCGTACCAGGCTCCGCTCCAGCAGCAGCGTGACCCCGGTGGCGATCATCGCGCAGCAGGCCAGGAACGGCAGCAGGGTGACGGTCACGCGCTCTCCTCGGCGTCGATCTGCCGGTCCAGCTCGGCGCCGAGGCCGCGCAGGAGGTCCTGGACCATGCCGACGACGGACACGTACACGCCGAGGTCGAAGAAGAGCCCGGTGCTCAGGTGCAGGTGTCCTGCCAGCGGCACGGTCACGTCCGTGGCCAGCAGGTCCAGCGCCGCCCGGCCGAACAGCAGCCCGGCCAGCGCCGTGCCGGTCGACAGCGTGAGCCCGACGCCCATGAGCACGCCCGCGTGCACCGGGACGGCGGCGGCCAGCTCGTTCCGCCCGCCCGCCAGGTAGCGCACAGTGATCGCCATCCCGGCCACGATGCCGCCCGCGAACCCGCCGCCGACCGCGCTGTGCCCGGTGAACAGCAGGAACACCGACAGCACGAGCACGGTGTGGAACGTCAGCCTGGCCACCACCTCGAAGGCCAGCGCCCGCTGCCCGCGCGGGAGCCTGGCCGACAGCCAGCGCGTCCGCTCGGCGGGCACGTGCGGGCTCGGCTCGATGTGGTACGACCTGCGCCGCAGGAACACCAGGCTCGTCACGCCCAGGGTCAGCACGATGAGCACCGTGCTCTCGCCCATGGTGTCCCAGGCGCGGATGTCGACGATGAGGGCGCTGACGATGTTCCTGGCCCCCGCCTGCTCGGCCGCCGGCCCCATGAGCGCGCCGATCGGCTGGGCGCTCCGCGCGCCCATCGCCAGCATGCCGGCGCCCGTGACCACCACGGCCACGGCCAGCCCGAGCCCCATCCTGAACCAGAACGGCAGCCGCCCCCTGACCGGTGGGCCGATCGGCAGCCGCCGCAGCACCAGCGCGAACACGACCAGGCTGACCGTCTCGGCCAGGAACTGGGTGAGCGCCAGGTCGGGCGAGCCGTGGACGAGGAACAGCAGCGCCGTGCCGTACCCGATGAGGCCCACGACGACGCCCAGGAGTATGTACGGGCGGGCGAACAGCGCCAGCGCGGCCGAGGCCACGATGAGCCCGGCGACGACGGGCTGCTCGGGGCGCTGCCAGGCGACGACGGGCACGTCGAGGCGGGGCGGGCCGCCGGACACGAGGGAGAACACGCCGACGCCGATCGCGGCGAGCAGGGTGAGCATGAGGTAGTCGGGCACGGATCCGCGCTGGACGAAGCCGGTGAGCTGGATGGCGAAGCGGTCGAGCCGGCGTACGAGCGACCAGAAGACCTGCCCGGAGTCGAGCACGTGCAGCGCCGCCCCGGCCCTGGCCACGGGCTCCCTGGCCAGGAACAGCACCACTCCGGCCGCGACCGACCCGGCCGACAGCAGGAGCGGCCAGGAAAAGCCGCCCCACAGCACAAGGTGCGTGACGTGCCCCTGCTCACGAAAAGTAGCGATATATCCGGACAGCGCGCGGCCGTACCACGGCGCGAACGGCGCCAGCGCCAGGCCGAGCACCGACAGCAGCGCGGCGGGGGCGAACATGGCCGCCGGCACGCGACGCGTCTCCCGCGCCGCCACCCCCGGCTTGTCGCAGAACGCGCCCCACAGGAACCGCAGCGTGTACGCCGCCGTCAACGCCGACCCGGCCACCACGCCCGCCAGCGCGAGCGGCGTGTCCACGAGCGCTTCCAGCGCGGCCTCCTTGCCCGCGAACCCCGCCAGCGGCGGCAGCCCCAGCATCGAGGCCCCGGCCAGCACCGCGACCGCGCACACCCACGGCATCGACCGGCCGACGCCGCTGAGCTCGCGCAGGTCGCGGGTGCCCGCCATGTGGCCGACGATGCCCACCACCAGGAACAGGGCGGCCTTGAACAGCGCGTGCGCCAGCAGCATGGCCGCCCCGGCCAGCGCCGCGCCGCCGGTCCCCGAGCCGAACAGCACCGTGAGGAGGCCGAGCTGACCGACCGTGCCGTAGGCGAGCAGCCGCTTGAGATCCGTCTCGCGCAGCGCCCGCCACCCGCCCAGCAGCATGGTGACCACGCCGAGCGGCACGGCCACCTCGCGCCAGGGCGCCACATCGCCGAGCGCGGGCCCCAGCCTGGCCAGCAGGTACACGCCCGCCTTCACCATGGCGGCCGCGTGCAGGTACGCGGAGACGGGCGTGGGGGCGGCCATGGCGGCCGGCAGCCACGTGCTGAACGGGAAGATCGCCGACTTCGACAGCGCGCCGGCCAGGATGAGCACGACGGCGACGGGATTCACGTGGGGCGGGTGCGCGACGATGTCCGAGATCCGGTAGGTGCCCGCGGCCTGCCCGAGCAGGACGAACCCGGCCAGCATGGCGAGCCCGCCGAACGTGGTGACCCACAGCGCCTTCATCGCCGCCCGCCTGCTCGCCCTGCTCCCGGGGTCGTATCCGATGAGCAGGTAGGAGCAGACGGTGGTCAGCTCCCAGAAGACGTACAGCAGGAGCAGGTTGTCGGCGGCCACCAGCCCCAGCATCGAGCCGGCGAAGCCCGACATGAAGACGCCGTAGCGCCCGAGCCCCTCGTCGCCCCGGGGGAAGTAACGGGCGCTGTAGATCATGATGAGCGCGCCCACGCCGGTGACCAGCGACATCATGAGCACGGCCGGCGCGTCGACGCGGAAGGCCAGCTCCAGCCCGATCGAGGGCGCCCAGGTCCGGCTCTCCCGCACGGGCAGGCCCAGCGCCGTGACGAGGAAGGCGGCGGCGGGAGGGAGCGCGAGCACGGCCAGGGACGCGCGCCTGACCAGCCAGGGAGCGCAGACCGCCGCCACCGCGTGCAGGACCAGCAGCGACTCCATGGGCTCCTCGGGAGGGTATTTCCGACTACGTCCGCCAATCTCTCCCGGCAGAGCCCCGCCCCGGTGCAGGCACGGCCAGGGTTGACCCGAACGACACCAGTCCCACACCGTGGTGTGGGACTGGGAACAGGGTGTTCAGCCCTCGGCCCCGCTTGAGCGGCGTCGCGGTCCGGATGCGACACCCGGGGACGGCTCAGGGCGTGCCGGAAGGAACACCGTGACGGCGACGGAGGCCACGGCGAGCACGGCCATCGCCGCCGCGGGCGAGGTCCGCTGGGCGAGCGCGCCGGCGAGGGCCGCGGCGACGCCCTGCATGGCGATCATGCCGGAGGAGTGCAGGCCGAGCGCGTGCCCGCTCAGCTCGTCCGGGGTCAGCTCCATGAGGCGGTCCTGGAGCAGCAGGGTCGCCGCGTACCCGACCGAGGCGAGCGTGACGGCCACCGCCGCGACCGGGGTCGGCGGGCTCAGGACGAAGATCAGGTACGGGACCGCGAGCAGCAGGTGCAACGGGGTGACGAGGCGTGCCCGCCACGCCGGCGGGATGAATCGCCCGGCCAGCACGTCGCCGGCCAGCATGCCGGCGGCCGCGCAGGCGAACAGGAGGCCGGCGTGCTGGGGGGCGTACGGGACGAAGAGCGACTCGCAGCCGACGACCAGCCCGTTCGGCAACCAGAGGGCGATGTAGACGCGGCGGCGCGGCCTGGACGACCACAGCAGGGCGTTGCTCCGCCAGGTCTCGGCGGGCGAGGGCCGTCCTGTCGCGCGGGGCGGGTGTCTCCTGAGCCCGGCCACGGCGGCGGCCGCCACCAGGTAGAGGGCGGCGCCGGTCAGCAGCGTGCCACGCGGCGACAGGACGGAGACCAGCACGCCACCGACGGCGAACCCGCCGATCTGCATGGCCCCGTTGGCCATGTTGAGCGCGGAGCGGCCCAGCAGGTAACCGCCGCCGGCGAGGATCTCGTTGAGCAGGCCGTACCGGACGCCGCCGCCCAGCGACGCGAGTAAGCCCTGCGCCAGCAGGATCACGAGCATCGCCCACACCGGCAGGCCGGGGATCGACAGGGCGGCGGTGCCGAGCGCGAGGACCAGCGCCAGCCCGGCCAGCGCGGCGCGCGGTGGTAACCGGTCGGCGGCCGACAGCAGCGTCGCCGCCCCGGCCACCTGTGCCAGGGAGGGGCCGAACATCGCCAGCCCGGACAGCAGCGGGTTCCCCGTGGCGGAGTAGACGAGCGTGCCGAGGGCGAGCCCGCTGACCGTCTGAGCCGCCACCTGGGCCGCGGAGGAGACGAAGAGGGGCGTGAACTCCTTAGTGCCGAACAACTCCCGATATGTGCGCATAGGCCGGGAGTCTCGATGGCGGCGGGGCCGGGCCGGTAATGTTTCGCGGGGAGGCGAAACATCGTTGGGCTTCTGGCAGATCAGCGCGGACACGCTGGCGAACGGACGCTTCGTCGTCTCGCCACTGGCTGAGGCCATCGCGACCCTGAAGGCGCTGGAGCGGGGCACGGCCGCGCACCCGGGCGAGCGCGCGTGGCTCGACGCCCACCTGCCCGCCTACCGGGCGCGGCTGGCGGCCGACCCGATCACGGCCCTGCTCGTACGGGCCGCGCTGGGGGCCACCTGGAACGCAGACTTCCTCACCCCCACGCCCACCGGCGAGGAGTCCCCCTTCGAGGAGGAGCTGGCGAGCATCCGCGAGACGCCGCCCGGCCAGGCCCGCGAGAACCTGACCGTGTCGCTCGGTGGCCCGCTCCCGCCCGCCCTGCACCGGTCCGACCTGCCGGAACGCCTTGCCGGCCACGTGGAGTGGGTGTGGCGGGAGTCGGTGCTGCCCTACTGGCCGCGGCGCCGCCGCGTCCTCGAGGCCGACGTCGTCGCCCGCACGGCGCGGCTGAGCCGGGGCGGCTGGGCCGCCGCCCTGGACGGCCTGCGCCCCGGGATGCGCTGGCTCGGGGACGGGCGGCTGCGCATCAACGCCTACGACTACCCGCCGCGGGACCTCTCGGGCGCGCGGCTGATGTTCGTCCCGGTCACGCCCCGCCAGGCGTGGAGCTCATGGGACGACTCGGGCCGCTCCGCGCTGGTGTACCCGTGCTCGGGCACACTGGCCGACACACCGGCCCGGCCGCCCGAGGCGCTGGGCCGCCTGCTGGGCCCCGCCCGGGCCGGCGTCCTCGTGCTGCTGGACTCCCCGAAGAGCACGACCCAGCTCGTGGCCCTCACCGGCCAGGGCCTGGGCTCGGTCGGCCGCCATCTGAAAGTCCTGCTGGAGGCCCGCCTCGTGGGCCGCAGACGCTCGGGCCGCTCGGTGCTCTACTACCGCACGGAGACCGGCGACGTGCTGGTCCGGGCTCAGGAAACCGGTTGACGGGGGCGGGATGATGGCGGTGATGGACGAGCGGCGCATGGTGCGTGTTTCCAAATATCTGGCCCGCCATCTGCGGCACGATCCGCAGCGCATCGGGCTCACGCTGGACGCCCACGGGTGGGTGCCGGTGGACGTGCTGCTGCGGGCCGCCGCCGAGCACGGGTTCCCGATCACGGCCGCGGAGCTGTGGGAGGTCGTCCAGTCCAACGACAAGCGGCGCTACGCCATCGAGGACGGCCGGATCCGGGCCAACCAGGGGCACTCGGTGCCGGTGGACCTCGGCCTGCCCGCCGTCGAGCCGCCCGAGGTGCTCTACCACGGCACCGTGGGCCGGGTCGTCGGGGCGATCAGGGCCGAGGGCCTGCGGCCGATGAACCGGCACCACGTGCACCTGTCGGCCGACCGCCGGACCGCGACCCGCGTGGGCGCCCGGCGGGGTGTCCCCGTGGTGCTGGTGGTGGCCGCCGGGGCGATGCACGCCGACGGCCACGTGTTCCACGTCAGCGCCAACGGGGTGTGGCTGGCCGATCACGTGCCGCCCGGCTACCTCCGGTTCCCCTCCTGACTCCGGGCGAGGAGGGTGTCGCGGGCGGCCATCAACGCGAAGCCGAGCAGGTTGGCGCCGCGCCACGTCGCCGGGGACGCCGCCCGCTCGTCCGCGGCCGCCAGGCCGATGCCCCACACCCGGTCCACGGGGCTCGCCTCCACCAGGACGCGGCCCGCCGTGCCGAGGAGGAACTCCGCCAGCTCCTCGTGCGCCCCGAACTTGGCGACGTTGCCGCGCACCACGATGTCGAAGCTGCGCGCCTCCCACGTCGCCTGGTCGAAGCCCCGCACCGTCCGCCCGAGTGACTTCGCCTCGTTCGGGTGGCCGGCCGCGAGGATCTTGTCCGCGCTCTCCGCGTCCCCGAACAGCCACGCCTTGTGCGCCATCATGTAGTGCTCGGCCGAGGCGTACGTGTGGCCGTCCTCCGTAACGGTCATGGGGAGCATGGCCATACCCTACGAGGCGGCTCTCCCGAGGCGCTCGGAGATTTCGCGCAGCACCGGCACCAGCTCCGGCGGGTCGAGCACCTCGAAGTCGAAGCCCTTGACCGCGATCCAGATCGCCAGCTCGTCCAGCGAATTGGACCCCGCGAGGAACAGGCACGTCCCCGCGTCCACCGCCTCCAGCCGCCCCGCCCCCGGCGACGTGCGTGGGGCGACCGCCTCCAGGGGCGCGTGGAAGAGGATGCGGGCCTGGTAGCGGTAGGGCGCGGAGGTGATGGCGCGCGACACGTACGTGGCCGCGTCCTGCTCCGGCACCGGACGCGGCGTGAACCGCGCGCCCTGCTCCCCCAGCGGGCCCTCGACGCGGTCCACGCGGAACGTCCGCCAGTCCTCCTTGGCCACGTCCCAGGCCAGCAGGTACCAGCGGCGGGGCGTGTGCACGAGCCGGTGGGGCTCCACCTCGCGCGTCGCGACCCCGTCCCGGCCCCGGTAGCGCAGCCGCAGGCGGCGGTGGTCCCGGCAGGCGGCGGCGAGACCGGTGAGCACGTCGGCGCTCACCGGCGGTGCCGCCGCGCCCGCGAGCGGCACCGTGGCCTCCTGGAACGCGCTCACCCGGTGCCGCAGCCGCGACGGGAGCACCTGCTGCAGCTTGGCCAGCGCCCGCAGCGCCCCCTCCCCCAGCCCCGCCACGCTGCCGGTCGCGGCCGTCCGCAGGCTGATCGCCACGGCCACCGCCTCCTCGTCGTCGAGCAGCAGCGGCGGCAGCGCCGCCCCGACACCGAGCCGGTAGCCGCCGGCCACGCCGGGGGTCGCGTTGACGGGATAGCCGAGCTCGCGCAGCCGGTCGATGTCACGCCGCACGGTACGCAGGCCGACCTCGAGCCGTTCGGCCAGCTCGGCGCCGGTCCAGTCCATGCGCGACTGGAGCAGGGACAGCAGGCGGAGCAGCCGCGCCGAAGTCTCCAACATGACGGCCATTCTGCCCGCCATCGGTGCCAGGACCTGTCACCAATCCCTCCTACTGTCGCAGACATGACGAACACCGCCATCACGCCGTACCGCATCGACATCCCCCAGGCCGACCTCGACGACCTGCGCGACCGGCTCCGGCGTACGCGCTGGGCCCCCGAGCTGCCCGGCACCGGCTGGGAGCGCGGCGTGCCCACCGGCTACCTGCGTGCCCTCGCCGAGTACTGGGCCGACGGCTTCGACTGGCGCGCCGAGGAGGCGGCGCTGAACGCGTACGCGCAGTTCACCACCGCGATCGACGGCGCCGGCGTGCACTTCCTGCACGTCCGCTCGGCCGTGCAGGACGCCACCCCGCTGCTGCTCCTGCACGGCTGGCCCGGCTCGGTCGTCGAGTTCCTCGACCTGATCGGCCCGCTCACCGACCCGGCGGCGCACGGCGGCTCCGCCGCCGACGCCTTCCACCTGGTGATCCCGTCGCTGCCCGGCTACGGCTTCTCCGGCCCGCTGCCCGGCCCCGGCTGGACGGACGGCCGCACGGCCGCCGCGCTCGTCGAGCTGATGTCCAGGCTGGGGTACGACCGGTACGGCGTGCAGGGCGGGGACGTCTCCGCCTTCATCGCGCCCCTCATGGGGCGGGCCGCGCCGGACCACGTCATCGGCGTGCACGTCAACGGGCTGCTCACCTTCCCGGACCCGGCCGTGATGGGGTCGCTGACGGAGGCCGAGCAGGCGCGGCTGGCCGGGATGAAGGAGTGGCAGGACAAGCTCGGGGCGTACATGCAGCTGCACGGGACCCGGCCGCAGACCATCGCCGCCTCGCTGCACGACTCGCCGTCCGGGCAGCTCGCCTGGATCGTGGAGAAGTTCAAGGACTGGACGGATCCGGCGGCGAAGCTGCCCGAGGACGCCGTGGACCGGGACCGCATCCTCACCGACGTCAGCATCTACTGGTTCACGCAGACGGCGGGCTCGACGGCGCACACGTACTACGAGCGGTTCAACGACTTCAGCATGTGGGGGCCGCGGGAGCGCGGCACGGTGCCCACCGCGGTGGCCGTCTTCCCCACGGACTTCTCGGTGCGGCCGCTGGCCGAGCGGGCGCACAACATGGTGCGCTGGTCCGAGTTCGGCCAGGGCGGCCACTTCGCGGCGCTGGAGACGCCATACGTGCTGGTGGCCGACCTGCGGGAGTTCTTCCGGTCACTGACCTGACGGCGCTCAGGGCAGCTCGGCGAAGCGCTCGACCTCCTCGGTCCGCCCGGAGACGAGCACGACGTCGCCGTAGGACAGCTCGGTCTCGGCGGTGGCGTACGTGAACTCCTCTCCGGGCGGCTTGACGGCCACGATCGTGACGCCGTACTTGCGGCGCAGGTTGGACCGGCCGAGGGGGACGCCGACGTACTCCTTGGGCGGGCTGGTCTTGGCCAGCGCGAAGTTCTCGTCCACCTGCATGTAGTCGAGCATCCGCCCGCTCACCAGGTGGGCCACCCGCTCGCCCATGTCGTGCTCGGGGAAGACCACGTGGTGGGCGCCGATGCGGCTCAGGATGCGGCCGTGCTGGGTGCTGATCGCCTTGGCCCAGATGTCGTTGATCTCCAGCTCGACCAGCAGCGACGTGGTCAGGATGCTGGCCTCGATGTCGCCGCCGACGGCCACCACCGCCTGGTAGAAGTCCGGCACGCCGAGCTGGCGCAGCGCCTCCATGTCGGTGGCGTCCGCGGTCGCGATCTGGGTGATCCGCCCGGCCAGGCTCTGCGTGATCTTGGCCCGGTGGTCGATGGCCAGCACCTCGGTGCCGCGCCGGGTCAGCTCCAGCGCCAGCGACGTGCCGAACCGGCCCAGGCCGATGACCACCACAGGGTTGTTCTCAGCCAACGATGACTCGCTCCTCGGGTAGCTCGTAGTGGCGGGAGCGCCGGTTGAGGGCCAGCGCGGAGCCCATGGTGAGCGGGCCGATCCTGCCGATGAACATCAGCACCGCGAGCAGCAGGTGGCCGGCCGTGCCCAGGCTCGCGGTGATGCCGGTGGACAGGCCCGCCGTGCCGAACGCCGCGACCACCTCGAACAGCACCTGGTCCAGGCCGTGCGGGGTGAGGGCGAGCAGCACGTACGTGGAGACGGCGACCAGCGCGACGCCCAGCACCGTGATCGTGACGGCCTGGCGCTGCGTGGCCTCCGGGAGCCTGCGGTGGCCGATGTTCACCCGGCTCTCGCCGCGCATCTCGGCCCAGACGACGAACGCCAGCAGCCCCAGTGTGGTGACCTTGAGCCCGCCCGCCGTGCCCGCGCTGCCCCCGCCGATGAACATCAGCAGGTCGGTGGCCAGCCAGCTCGACGGGTACATCTGGGCGATGTCCAGCGTGTTGAACCCGGCCGAGCGTGGCATGACCGCGGTGAAGAACGCCGCCAGCAGCTTGCCGGGATCGTCGAGCGCGCCCAGTGTCCTGGGGTTGCGCCATTCGGTCATCAGGAAGACGAGCGTGCCCAGCACCAGCAGGGTCACGGTCACGCCCACGGTGACCCGGGTCAGCACCGTCCACTTGTGCGGGCGCCGCCAGGTCCGGGCCAGCTCGAACACCACGGGGAAGCCCAGCCCGCCGACGATGACCGCGATCGCGACGGTCAGGC
Source organism: Nonomuraea sp. NPDC049400 (assembly GCF_044466425.1). Taxonomy (NCBI): domain Bacteria; kingdom Bacillati; phylum Actinomycetota; class Actinomycetes; order Streptosporangiales; family Streptosporangiaceae; genus Nonomuraea; species Nonomuraea sp. NPDC049400. Next base: position 19,199 of record NZ_JBITMP010000044.1, on the reverse strand, counting down.
AGATCCACGGGTCGGTGACGAACCGCATGAGGTTGTCCGGCCAGAGGGCGAAGCCGGCGTTGTTGAACGCCGTGACCGAGTGGAACGCGCCGAGGTAGGCGGCACGGCCCAGCGGCTCGCCGTACCCGATCATGAACCGGCCGGTGAGCAGGACGGCGGCGACGGCCTCGCAGGCGAGGCTGAACATGACCACCTTGCGCACGACGCGGCGCACGTCGCTCATGCTCAGCGTCTTGGTCTCCGCCTGCGCCGCGATCCTGGCCCGCAGCCCCAGCCGGCCGGAGACGAGCAGCGTGAACAGGGTGGCCATCGTCATGATGCCCAGCCCGCCCACCTGCACCAGCCCGGCGATCACCACCTCGCCGAACACCGACCAGTGCGACTCGGTGTCCACGATCACCAGCCCGGTGACGCAGACGGCCGAGGTGGCGGTGAACAGGGCCACCACCCAGTCCGCGGGATCGCGCTCGGTGGTGGAGACGGGCAGGGCCAGGAGCACCGTGCCCAGCGTGATGGCCAGCCCGAACCCGGCGGCCACGACCTGGGCGGGGTGCCGGAAACGGGTTAAGAACGGCGGCAGCACGCTCATCACCGGGCCCAGCCGCACAGGTCTCGCATCGAGAACGCCTCCCCCGTCGAACTCCAGCCGGCAACCCCTGCCGACCAGACTTCCCGGCGCACCGCGCACTACCGTAACAGGCCCGGGCGGCGCCAGCGCACTTACGCCTCCTTGACGCGAAAGCCACTCTTTCTCTACGCCCTCCAGTGACAAGAGGGCGGCGAAGTAGGGTGGATCACGGAGGCCACTGATGCGCGCACGCGATCTCGCCGTCGAGTTCCCGACGGTCACCCTCGACACCCCGGCGCTCGAGGCGGCCAAGCTGCTGGCCGAGCAGGACCTGCCGGGGCTCATCCTGGTCGACCAGGACGGCCGCCCCCTCAGCATCCTGCCCGGCACCCAGGTGCTGCGCCTCGCGGTCCCGGCCTACTGCCAGGACGATCCGGCGCTGGCCCGGGTGGTGGACGAGGCACACGCCGACCTGTTCCTGCGGCGGCTCGGGGGCAGGACGGTGCGGGAGTGCCTGCCCGAGCAGCCACGGGAGCTGCCGGTGGCCGACATGAAGGCCACCGTGCTGGAGCTGGCCGCGTTGATGGCCCGTACGCGTAGCCCGCTGGTGGCCGTGGTGGACGGCGAGCGGCTGGTGGGGGCGGTCACGCTGCAGTCGCTCCTGGACCACGTGCTGGAGCTCTGAGGCAGGCTCCCGCGGGGGTCGCGGATGTGGAGGAATGATTTAAAGAAACGTTACCCGACCAGGGGTGTTGGCGTGACGGAGCGGGCAGGTGATCAATATCCACACCTCTCTTCGAGACGAGAAAGGTGGTGTGCGACATGGCTGACCAGCCGACGCGTCCGACGTTCGACATGGACCAGCACCCTGACATAGCCGCGCTCCGCGCTCGCTACGACTGGGTTTCCCAAAGACCTTCAGGGCAGTCCGTCAGCGGACTCGCCTTCCTGAGCGGCCTCTACCTGGCCATCTCGCCATGGGTGGTGGGCATGTTCGGCCACACAACCCTGACCGTCAACAACCTCGTCACCGGAATCGCGGTGGCGCTGGTGGGGGCCGGGATCGCCTCGGCTTACGGCCGTATACATGGCATCACCTGGGTCATGCCGATCATCGGCGTCTGGACCGTCATCGCCCCATGGGTGCTGCCTCCACACTCGGCCAGCACCGCTTCCATCGTCAGCAATGTGATCACGGGGGCGATCATCCTCGCAACCGGCCTGGCCTGCGCCGCGCTCGGCTTCATGTCCACCCGACGACGCTGAGCGCGCGATGGCGGAGGGCGGCGCGTCAGTGTACGGCGGCCCTCCGCCGGGTCCGTGGCATGAGTAACACTGTGAATGAGTTACGCGGTGCCCGGGACGAGGAGCGCGTTCCCGCCTGTCCAACGTTCGAGCAGCTCGGCGTCGTGGCTGATGGCGAGCACGCCCGCCCCTGTGTCCTTCCGGTACGCCTCGATCCTGGTGACCAGGTGGGCCTGGGTGGAGGCGTCGAGCATCGTGGTCATCTCGTCGCAGATCAGGTAGCGCGGTTCGAGAGCCAGCGCCCGGGCCACGCAGGCCCGCTGGAGCTGCCCGTCCGACACCTCGTGCGGGCGGCGGCCGTACAGCTCGGGCGTCAGTCCCATCTCCTCCGCCAGCCGGTACGCCCTGCCCACCGGCCGCCGCGCGGCGCGCAGCGGCTCGGCGATCACGTTCAGCAGCGTGAACCGCGGGTCGACGGCGAGCCGGGGCTGCTGGGAGATCAGGCCGATCGAGGTGCGCTGCGGCGCCCGGTGCCGCCACCGGGTCACGGCCTCGCCGTCGACGGTGACCGTGCCCGCCGAGGGGCGCAGCAGCAGGGCGAGCACGCGGGCCAGGGTCGACTTGCCGCAGCCGCTGGAGCCCGCCAGGCCGATGACCTCGCCGGGCCGTACGGACAGCGACACCCCGTCGAGCACCCGGCGGCGGCCGAACGAGAGCGTGATGTCGGTGGCGTCAAGCATGGTGGCAGGCCACTCCCTTCTCGTTCATGTCCGGCTGGTCCTCGCACGCGGGCGTGGCCAGCGGGCAGCGGGGCCGGAAGGCGCAGCCGTCCGGGAGCCGGGTGAGCTCGGGCGGCTGGCCGGGGATCGGCGCGAACCGCCGTGACGGCAGCGCGTCCAGCAGCCCCTTCGCGTACGGGTGCTGGGGCCCGGCGAAGAACGCGCCCGCCTCGGACCGCTCGACGATGCGGCTGGCGTACATGACCGCGATGTCGTCGGCCACCTGCTCGGCGGCGCGCAGGTCGTGCGTGATGATCAGCACCGCGCGGCCCTCGTCGCACAGGCGGCGCAGCTCGGCCATGGTCGCGTCCACGAGCGGCCGGTCCAGGCCGGTGGTGGGCTCGTCGGCCAGGATGAGCGGCGGGTCGCCGGCCAGCGCGAGTGCGTTGGCGACGCGCTGGGCCATGCCGCCCGAGAGCTGGTGCGGGTAGCGGTCGAGGTCCTGGGGGCGCAGGCCCGCGCGTTCGGCGAGCGCGTCCGGGGTCTCGGCGCGGCCGAGCTCGCGCAGGGTCTCGGCGAGCTGGGCGCGGGCCGTGCGCACCGGGGTGAGGTGGGCCGCCGGGCTCTGCGGGACGAGCCCGATCAACCGGCCGCGCACCTGCCTGGCCAGCACCTTCTCCGGTGCGGCCACCAGGTCCAGCGAGTCGAGCCAGGCGTGACCCGTGACGGTGGCGTTGCCGGGGAGCAGGCCGAGCAGGGCGTGCGCCATCACGGACTTGCCGCATCCGGACTCGCCCACCACCGCCAGGCAGCGCCCCTCGCGCAGCTCGAACCGGGCGTCCGTGACGGCGTGCACGACCGCGCCGGGGATGCGGAAACGTACCGACAGCCCGTCCACGCGCAGGTTCACAGCGCCAGCTCCGATCTCCAGCGCGGGTTCGCGCGGTCCCGTATGTGCTGCGCCAGCCCCGACACCGCCAGCGTGGGCACCAGGATCAGCAGCCCGGGGAAGAGGCTGGACCACCAGTCGCCCGCCAGCAGCGACCGCCGGCCGTCGTTGATCATGTTCCCGAGGGAGGCCAGGTGGGCGGGCAGTCCCAGCCCGAGGAAGCTGAGCGCCGTCTCGTGCCAGATCGCGTGCGGGATCATCAGCACGGTCGCCAGCAGCAGTTGCGGCGCCAGGTTGGGCAGGAAGTGCCGGAGCACCATCCGCAGGCGGCTCGACCCGCCGGAGATCGCCGCGTCCACGAACGGCCGGCCACGCAGCGACAGCACCTCGGAGCGGACGATCCGGGCGGCCGTCGTCCAATGAGTGACGGCCACGGACACGACCACGGCGGTGGTGCTGGGCGCGAACAGCGCCACGATGAAGATCCCGAACAGCAGGTGCGGCAGCGAGTTGAACCCGTCCACCACCCGCATCAGCAGGCGGTCCGCGAACCCGCCCGCCGCGCCCGCCACCAGCCCGACCAGCCCGCCGATCGTCACGCTCGCCACGGCGGCCACCAGCCCCACCAGGAGCGAGACCTGCAGCCCGTAGATCGAGCGGACCAGCACGTCCCTGCCGACCTCGTCGGTGCCGAAGGGATGGGCGGGGGCAGGCGACAGCCCGGCGGACCGCAGGTCCACCAGCTGCTGGTCGAGCCGTACGGCCAGCGGCACCAGCACCACGGCCAGGACCAGCACGGCGATCGTCCCCACGGCGAGACGGCGACCCGGCGTCATCAGCCCACCCCCAGCACGCGTACGCGCGGATCGGCCACCGTGTAGGCCAGGTCGGCCAGCAGGTTCCCGGCCACCACCGCGACCGTGGCCAGCAGCGTGAGCGCCGCCAGCAGCGGGAAGTCCACCGCCAGCGCCGCCTTGATCGTGGTCCCCGCCACCCCCGGCCAGGAGAACACCGACTCCACCAGGATCGCCCCGGTCACCAGCTCGGGCACCCGGGCCCCGACGATCGTGATGAACGGCAGCAGCGCCGAGCGCAGCGCGTGCCGCAGCAGCACGGTGCGCTCGCGCAGCCCACGCGCCCTGGCCCCGGTCACGAAGTCCTCCCGCAGCACGCCGATGACCGACTCCCGCACGAACAGCAGCAGCCACGACGACTGCGAGAACGCCAGCACGGCCACCGGCAGCACCATGTGCCGCAGCAGGTCCGGCAGGGTGACGGTGGCGGAGGCGGCGTCGGTGAGCCCGCCGGCGGGCAGCCAGCCCAGCGTCACGGAGAACACCCAGATCGCCAGCAGCCCGACCCAGAAGACCGGCGCCGCCTCGTTGGTGAACGCCGTCCCGGTGACGAGCCGGTCCAGCCACGAGTCGCGCCGCCAGGCGGCCAGCGTGCCCACGACCAGGCCGGCGGCCAGCATCACCACGAGCGCGCAGCCGACGACCAGCAGCGTCCAGCCCAGCCGCTCGCCGATCACCTGGGCGACCGGCAGCCGCAGCGACCGGGACTCGCCGAGGTCGCCGCCGAGCAGGTTGCCGAGCCAGGTGACGTACTGCTCGACGAGGGGCTGGTCGAGGCCCCAGTTCGCCCTGATCTCGGCCATGATCTGCGGGCTCGTGACCATCGCCCGCTCGCCCAGGTACTGCCGTACGGGGTCGAACGGGGACGCCTTGGCCAGCGCGAACATCCCGAACGTCACCGCCAGCAGCAGCGGCACGGCGAACGCCAGCCGCCAGGCCACGATCCTGACCCAGGTCACGAGGCGGGCTTCCAGCTCACGACCGTGCCGAGCAGGCCGCCGGTGGCGTGCTCGTGCGCCTCGACGCCTGGCGTGAGGCCGGTCCAGTTCCCGCGTACGACATAGGTGTGCTTGAGGTAGACCAGGTACAGCCAGACGGCGTCGTCGCTGATGCGCCTCTGCACCTCGTCGTAGGCCTTCTTGCGGGCGGTCTGGTCGGAGGAGCGGCGGCCCGTGTCGAGCAGGCGGTCCACGTCGGGGTTCTTGTAGTGGCCGGGGTTGAAGTAGCCCTGGCCGGAGAAGGACGAGTGGAACAGCTCGTAGTTGGTGTAGTCGGGGTCGAACGGGCTGCCCCAGCCCATGATCAGCGCGTCCTTCGACAGCCGCTGGTCGATGGCGTCCCAGTCGAGCCCGGCGAGCCGCACGTCGATGCCGACCTGCTTGGCGTCCGAGGCCACGGCCAGCGCGAGCTCCTTGCGCAGCGAGTCACCCGCCGGGTACATGAGCGTGAACCTGGCCGCCGTGCCGTCCTTCACCCTGATGCCGTCCGCGCCCGCCTTCCATCCGGCCTGCTCCAGCGTGGCCACGGCCCTGGCCCGGTCGGGAGCGGGCGAGCCGGCCACGGCGGGGTTGTGCCAGCTCGTATCGGGCGCGACGGGCCCGAACGCCGGCCTGCCCGCGCCGGCCAGGATCGCCGACACCATCGCGGCGCGGTCCACGGCCAGTCCGAGCGCCTTGCGGACGGCCAGGTCGCCGGTCACGGGCTGCTCGAGCGGGAACATCACCCCTCTGTAGTCGGCGGTCGGCACCTCGTGGACGGTCATCCCCTGCTGGTTCCTGAACCGGGCGACCGCCTTGGGCGGCAGCTCGGTGGCGGTGAACTCGCCCGCCGCCATCCTGGTCGCCCGCGCGTTGTCGTCGGAGGTGTACGCGAGGACCAGGTTCTTGATCGCCGGGGCGTCGCCCCAGTAGCGCTCGTTGGCCTTGAGCGTGATCTTGTCGCCCTTGGTCCAGGACACGAACGCGTAGGGTCCGGTGCCGACGGGCGTGCCGGACAGGGCGGAGCCGTCGGGGACGATGCCGAGCGTGGCCCGCTGGAGGATGGGGGCGTAGGGGTGTTTGAGGTGGAAGACGACGGTGCGCGGGTCGGGCGCCTCCACCTTCTCGATGGCGGCGTAGTCGCCCCTGATCGGCGAGTTGTTGGCGGGCTTCAACACCTGCTCGTAGGTGTAGACGACGTCGGCGCTGGTCAGCGCTTTGCCGTCGTGGAACGTGACACCCTGGCGCAGCGTGAAGGTGACCTTCTCGCCGTCCACCGGAGGCAGCGACTCGGCCAGCGCGGGCTCCAGCTCCAGGTCGGGCGTACGGCGGACCAGGCCGTCGAAGACCAGCGCCCCGCCGTCCGGGGCGTAACCGAGCACCGGGTTGAGCGAGTCGGGCTCGGACCCCAGCCCCAGCACGGCCGTGTCCTGCGCGGGCGCCGCCACGGGCTGCGAGGGAGCTGAGCACGCCGTCAACGCCAGGACAATTACCCCGAACAGGGCCGATCTTCGCCTCATGCAGGCGACCTTAAGGCGCATATCTCGCTATTGCAAGAAGCTCGCAATAAGTGCGCCATGTCTAGGCGCGCGTTGAGCTCAGGCGTAGCGCGCCGGATCGACCCCGCGCAGCATCATCCCTTGCCCCCTGGAGCGGTGCACGCCGTCGGCGGGCAGGTCCTGCGGGTCGCGGTACTGGATGAGCAGGGTCGTACGGGCCTCGTCCGCCCGGTTGACGCCAGACCCGTGCACGGTGAGGTAGCTGAGGAACAGCACGTCGCCCGCCTCGGCCTCGACCGGGACAGCCGACTCCAGCGGCCATTCCGACAGCGGCAGGTGCCATCCGCCCTCCTCGATGTGCGGCAGCGGCCCGTTCCTGTGGCTCCCCGGCACCACCCGCACGCACCCCTTCTCCTCGGGCGCGTCGTCGAAGTGGAAGATGGCCGCGCCCATGGTGTGGCGGGTGTGCGGGAAGTGGGCGGCGTCCTGGTGCATGGGGAACGGCGAGCCCTTCTCGGCGGGCTTCACGAAGATCTTGGTGTGGTGGAGCTGGACGTTCTCCGAGCCCATCAGGGCCGCCGCCACGTCGGTGAAGCGCGGATCGACCATGAGCCGGGCGAACGCCGCCGAGTAGAACTGCGCGTCGTGGCAGTGCCGCAGCTCGGTCGCGCCCCCGCCGAGCTGCCGCGCGCTCCCCCAGGTCGGGTCCGTCGGGCGCAACCGCGCGAGCACCCCGTGGCACTCCTCCCGGTACGTCCGCGCCTCACCCTTGCCGAGCAGCCCTTTGACCAGCAGGTAACCGTTGTCCCTGTAATGCCGCACCATTGCCGAATCGGTCATTCGCGTTCTCCCGCGTACGTGGCCCCATCTCAGTGATGCCCACCGCCGAAACATTTCCGGAAACACCAGGTGGTGTGGCCGCGAGCCGCCGGTGCGGGAGACTAGCGGGGTGACCATCGAGAACGACGATCGCCCCGGCCCGCCCGTGACCAGCACCTCCATCATCCTGCTCACGCTGGCACGCCGGATCGAGACCGAGCTGGGCGCCGCGCTGGCCCCGCTCGATCTCACGGTCAGCCGGCTGGCGCTGCTCGGTCACATCTCCGGCGTGCCAGGGGTGTCGTTCAGCGAGCTGGCGCGGATGTCGGGGACGACGGTGCAGAGCGTGCACACCGCGGTCAAGGCGCTCGCCGGCGCGGGGCTGGTGCGCGACAGCACGGCCCGCGCCGGGTCGGCCTCGACGATCGAGGTGACGCCCGAGGGCGCGCGGCTGCTCGAGGCGGCGCAACAGGCGGTGGCCGGGGTGGACGAGCTCCTGTTCGGCCCGGACGCGGACCCGATCCAGCGCCAGATCGCCGACGCGGTGCAGGCGGCCTTCCGCACACCTTGATCGGGCGCGGGGCGCCATCAGGCCAGCGCCGCGCGGGTGCGGTCAGGCCGGGACGCGGGCGCGGCGCCAGGCGTACGCGCTCACCGCGATGCCCACGAGCGTGACGGCGGCCCCCACGACGTAGAGGGAGCGCAACCCGAGCCCGCCGTCGATGACACGGCCGCCGAGCCAGGCGGCGAAGGCCGCGGCGAGCTGGTACGCGGAGGCGTTCACCGCCATGGCCAGGGTCGGCGCCGCCGAGGCCGTGGACAGGACGCGCGCCTGCATGCCGGGAATGACCGCGAACCCCACCGCGCCGAGCACGAACACCATCACCGCGGTGATCACCATGCTGCCGCTGACCGCCCACATGAGGACGAGTGCCGCCGCGAGCACACCCAGCAGCCCGAGCTGCGACCGCATCGGCGCCCGATCCGCCAGCCGGCCGCCGGCGAAATTGCCGGCGGCCGCGCCGACCCCGTACGCCAGCAGCAGGACGGCCACCGCCGCGGCCGGGAAGCCCGTGACGTCCGTGACCAGGGGCGCGAAGAAGGTGAACACCATCAACAGCCCCGCGTTGCCCACGGCCGTGACCGCGATGGCGAGCTGCACGTCGCGGGCGCGGAACACCCGCAGCTCGGCCACGGCCGACGTCCCGGCCACCGCGTCGCGCACGTCCGGCACCACCCGCCACACCAGTAGGAACCCGGCCGCGCAGCACGCCGCGACGGCCAGGAACGTGGCCCGCCAGCCATGGTCGGCGCCGATGAACGTGCCGATGGGCGCGCCGAGGATCATCGACAGGTTCATCCCGAAGACGAGCTTGGAGACCGTGGAGGCCTGCTTGCCGGGCGGGGCGGTGGACACCGCGATGACGATCGCGTTCGCGAAGAACGTGGACGTCACCAGCGACGTGACGATCCGGGCCGCGAAGAGCACGCCGTACGTGGGCGCGAGCGCGGAGGCGAGGTTGCCGGCGACGGTGATCCCGAGCATGACCAGAATGAGCGGCTTGCGCGGAAAGCGGGCGGTGAGCGCCGTCAGCACGGGCCCGCCGACGATCATCCCGATGGCGTACGCCGTCACCAGCAGCCCTGCGGCCGGGATCGAGACGGCCAGGTCGGCGGCGATGTCCGGGAGGATCCCGGCGATGACGAACTCGCCAGTCGTGATCCCGAAGACGCACAGCATCAGGGACGGCACGGTGGGTCTCATCAGCCTGTCACTCTCTCCTTCTTTACAGATCAGTACAAAATGAGGGCGCAAAAAATGGCCGCGGCTCGACGGACCGCGGCCGGATCTCTACAGGGCGGCGATGGCCCCCTCGACGACGTCCAGGAGGGCGTTCCTGTCGTCGGTGACCTTGGCGAGCACGCGCAGGCCGTAGTAGGCGCACTGGAACGCGCGCGCCACCTGGAGCGGCGCCCGCTCAGATGACAGCTCGCCCGTGCTCTGGCCGATCTCCACCAGCCGGCACAGTGCCTGCTCCAGGTCGGCGAACTGGCGCCGCACCAGCCCCGCGACGGCCGTGGTGCGCCCGCTGGACTCGGTGGCGGCGTTGAGCGCCAGGCACCCGCGCCGCCCGGGGTCGGCCATGTCGGCGTCGATCACGCCGAGCATGAGATCCCTGAGCCGCTCGCGCACCGACCCGGTCTCGGCCAGCATCGCCAGCTGCGCCTCGGCCTTGGTCTCGGCGTAGCGGCGGATCGCCTCCTCGTACAGGCGGTGCTTGCTGCCGAAGGCGTTGTAGAGGCTGCCGCGGCCGAGACCGGTGCGCTCGCACAGATCCTGAGTGCTGGTCGCTTCGTACCCCTTCTCCCAGAACACCGCCATCGCGGCGTCGACGACTGCCTCATCGCTGAACTCACGCGGCCTGCCCATGGCAGGAGGCTAGCTCATTCTGTACAGGTCAGTAAAGAACGGCTATGGCGTGGTGGCGCAGTACTCGCCGGTGCCGCCGCTGTGGCGCATGCACACCCGGTCCCCGCTGACCAGCACCACGGCAGGCCGGAAGTCCCCTTCGAACGCCGTGCCGGCGACGGTCGTGTCCAGGGAGCCAGGGGTGGGGACGTCGTTGACGGTGAAGGAGAAGGTGGCCGTCACCGGCGCGGGCCGGATCATGAACCAATAGCGGTAGTCGGCGGGGACTCCCCGGATCTCCTGGCAGACCGTCGCCTCGGGCGCGCAGACGAGGTCCTCCTGCGCGGAGGCGGCCGGGGACAGTCCCCAGAACGCGAGGACTCCCGAGATCACGGCCGCCACGACGGCGAGGCAGCGGGGAAGACGGGACTCTGGCTTGGGGGGCATGCTCGTCACCTTCCTGACCGGGGCATGAAAGCGTCCCGCCCCCGTGGGGCCGGGACGGCGGGTTCGCAACATCATCATGCGATCGATCATCCGGCCCCGCCAGCTGTCTACAGGACGTCGACGCGCTGGCAGAGGCCGTAGACGAAGCGGGCGCGGTAGGTCGCGCCGTCGTGGGTGAAGTCGACCGCCCAGTGGTGCGGGGCCTGACCTTCGAGGTGGACGGCGCCGGGGAAGCTCGCGCCGACGTCGCCGACGACGCATCCCCAGGGAGTCAGCTCGTCGAAGGAGAACGCCCTTGGGCCCGCGGGGCGGACGAACCACTGGTTCCACATCTCCCCGCCGGGGCCGGTCAGGACCTCGAACTCCAGCCCCGGCCAGGCGGGCAGGGCCCAGCGGGCCACGTCACAGGTCAGGCTGCCCATGGCGGTCGTGCCGGCGTACGACGGGGGGCCGAGCAGCCTGCGCAGTCCCTTCGGGGGCCGAGGCGAGTGGAGCATCCGCGTCCACTGGGCGTGGGCGGCGCGCAGCTCCGCCCTGGACGCGCCCATGTCGCCCAGCGCCTCCTCCACCCGCTCGGGGTTGAGGTCACGCATCCGGTGCATCAAGGACAGCTCGAACTCCCGTACGCCGAATCCCATCCACCTGTTCTACCTGTTCCAGGAGCGGGCGGGGCCTCAGCAGGCGCGCAGGCGGACCAGGGCGCTGGCGTAGTCGCCGCGCAGGTCGAGCGGCAGGCCGCGGGACATGAGCAGCGCGCCGTGGTGCACCGCGCCCGTGTCCTCGTCGCGGTAACGGGCCAGCGGGTCGAGCCCGGCCGGCCGCAGCGGAGGCAGTGGCGTGCCGAAGGCGGCGGGACCGTGCCAGGCGAGCACGACGATCCGGTCGCCGTGGACGTACTGCACCCCGTACGGGAGCCGCCACAGCCGGCCGAGCTGCACGACCGGCCGGATGTCCTGGTATACGGCGACCAGCTCGGCGGCCTCGGACAGTTCGGCCTCGCTCCAGCGGGTGAGGTCGCCGCCGAGCCCGAGTGCCCCGGCCATCGCCACGTGGAAGCGGAAGCGCAGCGGGACGGACCGGCCGGTGAGCGGGTTGGGGCTGTCGGTCACCCAGGCGGCCATGACGCGGGCCGGGTAGATCTGGCTGAAGCCGCGCTGGATCGCGATGCGGTCGTGGGCGTCGGTGTTGTCGGAGGTCCACACCTGGTCGGTGCGGGCCAGGATGCCCAGGTCGGTACGGCCGCCGCCGCCCGCGCACGCCTCGATGCGCAGGTGCGGGTGGTCGGCGCGGAGCCGGTCCATGATCGAGTAGACGGCCCTGACGTGGTCGATCCAGAGCCGGTCCTGGTCCGGTTCGCCGGGCCGGCCCGCCTCGGTGAAGGCGCGGTTGAAGTCCCACTTCAGGAAGTCGACGGCGTGCTCGGAGACCAGCCGGTGCAGCCACTTGTGCGCCCAGTCGGCGACGTCGGGCCGGGCGAAGTTCAGCACGAGCTGGTTGCGCAGCAGGGTGCGTGCGCGGCCCGGCATGTGCAGGACCCAGTCCGGTTTGGCGCGGTAGAGGTCGCTGTCGGGGTTGACCATCTCGGGCTCGACCCACAGGCCGAAGCGCATGCCGAGCCGGTGCACCTCCTCGATGAGCGGGTTCAGCCCGTCGGGGAATCGGTCCTCGTTGACCCACCAGTCGCCGAGCCCCGCGCCGTCGCCGGTGCGCCCGCCGAACCAGGCGTCGTCCATCACGAACAGCTCCACGCCCGCCCGGGCTGCCAGCCGCGCGAGGTCCTTCTGGTTGGCCTCGTTCACGTCGAACCCGACGGCCTCCCAGGCGTTGTAGACGACCGGGCGCAGCTCGTCCGGCTCGGGCAGCACGTGCCTGGCGACATGGTCGTGCCAGCGGCGGCTGGCCTCGCCGTACCCGTCGGGCGCGTACACGCCGGCGAACACCGGCGTCACCCACTCCTCGCCCGGCTCCAGCCGCCAGGTGAGGCCCTCGTGGCCGAACCCGCCGGTCCAGCTCGCCCGTCCGGACGGCGTGCGGGTGAGCGTGACGCGCCAGCTCCCGCTCCAGGCCAGGGCGCAGCTCCACACCTCGCCGTGCCGCTCGCCCGCGTCACCTCCGTCGATCATGAGCCAGGGGTTCGCGTGGTGGCTGCTCAGCCCGCGCCTGCTGGTGAGCGTCGTCTCCCCCACCACCAGCTCGGTACGGCTCAGCGCGTGCTCGGAGCTCCAGCCGCCTGTGACGTGGCTGAGCCGGTAGCCGCCCAGCATCGGAACGCTCCAGGCCGCCGAGTCGCACCGCAGCACGCTCACCGGCACCTGCGAGCGCAGCGCCGTCCAGCGCTCGATCACGTCGCTGTCCTCGTGCACCCGGTAGTGCAGCTCGATCAGGAACGGCTGGCGGCGGTCGGAGAAGCGCAGCGTGAGATGGCCACCGTCGATGTCGTGGCCCTCGTACCGCCACTCGATCCCCCGGTCCCCGCCGGGGAAGACGACCTGCAGCGACGGCGTCTCGAAGCGCGCACCCGCCTCGGTGGCCAGCTCTTCCTCCCCCGCCGTGCTGTCGAAGCTGCTGGCCCCGAACGCGGCGGGCGCGGGCAGGGCGGCGACCTGCTCGGCGGTCAGCACCGGCCCCCAGTGCAGGCAGCGCGGGGCGTCGTCGTCCGCAAGGGCGACGACGTAGCTCGTGGCCGGGGTACGCAGCAACCACCTGCGGCTGGAGGCGTCGAAGGTCACCGATCGCATGCCGCGAGCCTAAGCACGCCCCTTCCCGAATTCAATTCTTGACGAAGTTAATTACTGCTACTATTGCACTCATGCACGCTCGGCTCACCACGACTCCGGCGGCGGCCACCGTGTTCACCATGGTGCTGACACAGGGGCCGGTCTCCCGGGTGGAGATCGCCAGGCGGAGCGGGCTGTCGTCCGCCGCCGTCACCAAGGCCGCCCGGCCGTTCATCGAGGCAGGCTACCTGGAGGAGCTCGAGGCCACCGAGCGTACGGCACCGGGTGCGGGGCGACCGGCCAGTCCCCTGTCCATCCGGCCGGACCGGGAGTTCTTCTGCGGCATGAAGATCACCCATGAGGAGCTCATCGGCGTGGTCACCGACCTGCGGGCCCAGCCGCTCATTTCGGCGCACCGCCCGCTGGACACGACGTCGGCGGAGGGCGTGGTGTCGGCGCTGGCCGAGCTGGTGTCCGAGCTGCTGGCCGCGGACCCCGCGTACGGCGAGCGCTGCCACGCGCTGGGCCTGGCCGTGTCGGGCGACGTCGACAAGGCCCACGGGATGGTGCGTTACTCGCCTTTCCTGCACTGGCGTCAGGTGCCGCTGGCCCGGCTGGCCGCCGAGGCGACGGGCCTGACCGTCACGATCGAGAACGACGTCAAGTCGCTCGCCGTGGCCGAGCAGTGGTTCGGCGACGGGGTGGGCGCGTCGTCGTTCGCGCTGGTCACCGTGGGGGTGGGGATCGGCTGCGGCCTGGTGGTGAACGACCGGGTGGTGGCCGGTTCGCACGGCGTGGCCGGGGAGATCGGCCACGTTCCCGTCGGAGGCGACGAGCCCGAGTGCCACTGCGGCGGGCGCGGCTGTGTCGAGGCCATCGCCGGGACCGCGCCCCTGCTGGCCGCCGCACGCGCGGCGTCCGGCGACGGGTCGCTGACCGTGGACGCGGCCATCGGCGCCGCCCACGCGGGGGACGCGGCGGTGCGGGAGGTGTTCGCCCGGGCGGCGCACGCGATCGGCCTGGCCATGGCGGCGATGGCCAACCTGTTCGGGCCCGAGCGGATCATCGTGACCGGTGACGTGCCCGGGCTGCTGTCGTACGAGCTGTTCGAGGAGCAGCTCAACCGGTCGTTCACGGCCCAGGCGTTCGGGGCGGCGGCCGACTGCCGCCTGCTGCTGCGCCCGAGGTCCTTCGAGCAGTGGGCCCGCGGCGCCGCCGCGGTCGCCATCCAGCAGCAGTTCACCCTTCGGGAGGGATGAGTGACCGCGGCACCCGGCATCTGGCAGCCCCACGATCGAGCGTTCGAGCAGCCGGAGGAGGTGCGGTTCGCGGCGGCGGGGCTCGAGTTCGAGTGCACGGCCGCTGCCGCGCTCACCTGGGCGGCCACTGAGCCGTCCCCCGGTCTCCTCGAGCTCCGCGTCACCCCCGACAGGAGGGCCGAGGTGCGGGTGGCCTGGCGGGTGCCGTGTGTGGACGCGACCGCCTTCTGGGCCGCCGACGGCGGCGAGCACCGGGGGCTGCCGCCGTTCTGGCGCCGTCCCCGCACGGCGGCGCTGGAGAAGAACGCGCCCGTCGGCTGCCTGGTGGGGGCCGGTGACGTGGCCATCTGCACGTTCGCCGGGGGCGAGGTCGTCAGCCCGGTACGGACGCGCACCGGGGTGGTGGAGGAGAGCGGCGAGTTCGGGTTCTGGGTGGAGTACGAGGCCACGCCGGAGACGGGGCTGCTGCTGCGGCTCGACCTCACCCGGCGGCACTTCGCGGCGACGCTGGCCGGCGTGGCGGACTGGTGGCGCGCGCTGCACGGCCCCGTCGCCGACGTGCCGAGGGCGGCGCGGATGCCCGCCTACTCGACCTGGTACGCCATGCAGCAGCACGTCAGCGCCGAGAGCGTGGAGCGGCAGGCGGGGCCGGCGGCCCAGCTGGGCTGCGAGGCGATCATCGTGGACGACGGCTGGCACAGCGACGACCGGGGGCGGGGCTACGGCTACGTCGGCGAGTGGGAGCCGTCCCCGACCACTTTTCCCGATATTTCCGGACACGTGGCCAAGGTCCGGGGTGAGGGGCTGGCTTACCTGCTCTGGTACGCCCTGCCGTTCGTCGGCCGCCACACGGCGCTCTGGGATCGCGTGGAGCCGTACACGCTGGCGTACAAGGAGCACATGAACGCGGCCATCGTCGATCCCCGCTACCCGCACATCCGCGACCTCTTGGCGGGCCACCTCACCCGGGCGGTCACGGAGTGGGGCATGGACGGGCTCAAGATCGACTTCATCGACCAGTTCGCCGTGGCGGACCCGCCGCCGCCCGGTCCCGAGGCGGACTGCGAGACGGTGAACGAGGGGGTGCGCAGGCTGCTGGCCCAGGTGCCCCGCGACTGCCTGGTCGAGCTGCGCCAGCCGTACGTGAGCCCCGGGCTGTGGCCGTTCGCCACGATGGTCCGGGCCTCGGACTGCCCGCTCAGCCCGGCGCACAACCGGCAGCGCACCGTGGACCTGCGGCTGATCGCCGGGCCGCTGGCCGTGCACGCGGACATGCTGATGTGGCATCCCGGCGAGCGGCCCTCGCGCGTGGCCGTCCAGCTCATCAACGTGCTCTTCGCGGTGCCGCAGATCTCGGTGGACCTGAACTCCCAGACGCCCGAGCAGGCCGAGGTGCTGCGTTTCTGGCTGGGCTTCTTCCGCGAGCACGCGGAGGTGCTGCAGCGGGGCTCCTTCCGTCCCGCCCGGCCCGATCTGGCCTATCCGCAGGTGACGGCCCAGGCGGAGGGCACTGTCATCACCGCCCGCTACGCGCCGGTGCCCGTGGCGGTCCCCGCCACCGGCACGCTGTGGCTGGCCAACGGCGACGCCTCCGCCGACGTGCTCCTCCAGGTCTTCGACGCCGGTACGGCCCGCGCCACCATCCATGACTGCCGGGGCCGGATTGTCAGCGAGAGCACCCTCACCCTGCGCCCCGGCGTCACCCAGGTCACCGTCCCTGAGGGCGGCCTGCTCCAGCTGGAGCGCTGACGCCGCGTCCGGCCACCGGACCGGCGCCATGCGTCCTCCGTCCACCGGGCCGGACGCGGTGGCGGCGCTGCGTCGATGCGGCGTGCGCACAGCCGGAACCGCTCGCCAGGCGGGGAGGCGCAGCCGCTCGAGCGCCCGGGGGTCAGCGGCTGCGCCCGGTCCCGTTCAGGGGTGGCGGCGGTCGGCGAGTTGCGCCTGGTAGAGCGAGGGCGGGAAGAGCCCGGGCTGGTTCGCGCCCTCGATGTATCCGGCCGGCTGCTGGAACGGCCCGTCGCCCGTGATCGTGCCACTGCAGCCGATCGCGTAGTTCTGGGCGGTCGGCGGCTTCTGCACGATCAGCTTGCTGGTCGACACGTCGCAGTTCCAGGCCACCGAGTGGGCCGCCGACCACCCGTGCGAGGTGCCGTAGCGGCCTCTGTTGTAGAGGCCGAGCGTGTAGTCGTAGTGCGGGTCGATGTCCTTGTGCCCGTCGAACAGCAGGCCCTGCGACCAGCGGCGGTGGCCCTCGCTGGAGTTCAGGGCGTACTCCGACGTGCCCCGCAGGAAGACGACCCCCGAGACCGTGCTGTGGCCGTTGGAGACGAACGCGTGCCGGGCCTTGTACGCGTAGCAGTCGCGGAAGAGCACCTGCTGGGAGTAGACGTAGGTGTTGAAGTTGTAGCGCCTGCTCCCCGTCACGATGCTGACCGGATCGATGGCGCGGCAGTTCTCGACCGTGGCGCGGGTGGTCTCCTGGGTGGCGACCCCGGCCTGGGTGAAGTGGAGCAGGGTGCAGTCGCGCACCCACGAGTCCTCGGTGCGCAGCAGGACGATCGCGTTGTAAGCGTGCTCCTCGTCCTGCTCCGGGTCGCCGTGATACTCGATGCCCACGCGCAGCCGCTCCACGCCCACCTGGGTGACGAGCCCCGCCCTGTCCCACCTGTAGAGGAAGGACGGGGATAACGCGCGGTTGAGGTGGTTGAAGACCGGAACGTCGATCTTCACGACATTTCCGGAGACTTCGCGTACGTACCGGTTGTAGATGATGGGCTGCTCGCCCACCTTCCAGGCCGGTCCCACGTCGTGGCCGCCGTAGTCGATGGCCTTCAGCCACTCCTCGGTGCAGGGGTGGGTGATCACGATGTTGTCGCCGGGCCGCAGCGCGCCGGGACTCGCCACCTCGAACTCCCGCGATCCCACCTGCACGAAGTCGGTGGTGATCTCGGTGCGGGTGCCGGGGACCTCGCCCGCCCAGCCGCCGCCCGCGCTTCCGCCGGCCACGATCACGTCGCGGTCCTCGGGCGAGTTGCCGGTGGCCTTGATGATCGTGTTGCTCGCCGGGTCATCGCCGTCGCCGGTGCCGCGCAGCACCATGCCGCTGGCCCGTACGTACAGGGTGCCCGCCACCGGGTAGAGCCCGGGCAGCAGGAGCAGGGCGCCGCGCCGCTCGCGGGGCAGCGCGGCCACCTCGTCGAGGGCCGACTGGATGTGGGCCGTGTTGTCGCCCGCCACCGGGCGGATCGTCTTGACGACCGGCACGTGGGGGATCGGCCGTTCGCCGTTGCGGTAGCCGGCGTGGCTGAAGTCCGGGATCCGGTTGCCCTCCCCGTCCTGCTCGTACACGAGCCGTCCCCGCCGGTCGTAGCGCACAAGGCGAGACTGCCAGAGCGTGGCGGCGCTCGCGGGTCCTGCACCTGCGGCGGCCAGCGCAAGAGCGCCGCCCGCGGCGAGCATCGCCCGTCTGCTGAGGTCATGTGCCATGGTTCACCTACTTGATGACGATCTTGTCGAGCTCGGGCCCGCGGGCGGTGAGGCCGAAGAACCGGATCGTGTTGACCCCGGCCACCAGGTCGACCGGCACCGTCGCGGTCGTCACCGTGTCCTTGGCGCCGGTCATCGGCACCTGGACGGCGTCGCCGCCGTTGACGCTGACCGAGAACGTCTGCGAGCCGTCCACCAGCGCGTGCACGGTCATCTGCCGGGTCCCGGTGGTCTCCGACAGCACGCCCCTGACGACGGCGTAGTCGTAGATGTTGCCGCCCACGAGGATCACCTTCCGCCCGCCGGAGCAGACGGTGCAGTAGGCGGGCTCGGCCGCGCCCTCGAAGACGTTCCCGGCCCGCTCGGCCTCGTACGTCCCCGGGCTCCGGTCCGGCGGCGGTAGCTTCACCGGCGGCGTCGCGGACCCGAGCTGCTCCGCCTTCAGGTCCTTGACCAGCAGGTACGTCTCCTGCAGCCCGGCGCTCTTGATGCTGCGGTAGATGCCCCACTTGGGCCGGTTGTACTGCTCCTGCGTCCACCAGAGGTCGATGTCGCCGACCCGCTGGTCCACGATCGTCCGGAGCCCGTCGCGCAGCACCCACCGCATGTAGCCCGCGTCTCCGGACCTGAACTCGATGGTGGTCGTGACCCACTTGTTCTGGATCGGCTCCAGGTCTGCCGTGGCGAAGTCGTGTGACTTGTTGTCCGCCAGCGTCCAGTAGCGGGCCGCGATCTTCTGCACGCCGTTCACGACCGGCAGCGAGATCTGCGCGATCGGGGTGCCGACGTCGGAGTTCTTCAGCTGCCAGATGTGGGTGAAGCTCGTGGTCGCGTCGAGGGTGTCCGGGATGTACATCTGGTACGTGATCCGCCAGGTCTCATCCTTGCGGATCTCCAGCGGGTTGCCGTCGGAGGCGCGCATGCCGCGTACCTCGTTGCGCATGCGGTCGGAGCCGTCGCGGTCCGCGAGATGGGCGTCGAAGCGCCACACGCCCTTCTCGGCGTGCACGTGCGGCAGTCCCTCCGGGTGCGAGCCGCGCCGGTCGTCCTCGAGCGCCTCGAACGCGTTGACGCCGTCGCGCCACGGGCTGGGACTCCACCGCGTCTCCCAGCGGGGAGCCCCAGTGGCAGACGCGGCGGGCCCGTCCGAGGCGGTGGCCGCGCCCGCCGTACCCACCGGCTGCGCCGCGGACGCCGCCACCAGCGCGAGCGCTGAAAGACATCCCAGGAGTTTTAATGTCAAGCCGTGGCACTCTGGACGTGATGCGACCAAGCGGTCGCTTCGTCGTAGAGCGTGCCGGTTTTGA
>NZ_JBITMP010000043.1:0-100649 GCF_044466425.1 Nonomuraea sp. NPDC049400 | reverse complement strand
GCTCTCGAAGAGCACCTTGCTCGGCGCGTCACGGAACGCTCCGGCGATCTGGGTCCACGAGGCGTTGAAGCGGGCCACCACCTCGTCGCGGTTGGTGGCCATCTTGGAGATCCACTGCCACGAGTCGTGGTGGACGTTGATCAGGACGTAGAGGTCGGAGGCGAGCGCCAGGTCGACGACCTCCTTGACCCGGTTCATCCACTTCGCGTCGATAGTGTACGGCGCGGTGGCGGACTGGTGGTCGGTCCAGGTGACGGGGATGCGGACGCTACGGAAGCCCTGGGCACGGACGGTTTCGAACAGAGCCTTGGTGGCCGGCGGGTTGCCCCATGAGGTCTCGTCGGGGAACGCGTCCAGCGTGTTGCCCAGGTTCCAGCCGGGCTGCATCGCCGCCACGACGTCCATCGCGCTGCGGACGCCCTTGTCGGCCGAGGCCGCGGTGGGGCTGCTGACCAGCCCCACTACGGTGATCAGTGCGATGAGGAGGCTCGCCGCGCGTGAGAGGGGGGGTTTCCTCATTTCTTCCCTTCCATGAGTCGCCACCGCGCCTGCTGCGCCGTGGGGTGGATGCGGTGGATGAGGATCAGGCAGGAGGCCGGCGCCGGCAGTTCATGGCGTGACCTCGTAGTCGAACCAGTCGAAGTGGACGGTGCCGGTCGCGGCGTACATGCCGACCACCCGGCCGGTGAAGCCGCCCGCCACCTCGGTGGACAGGTAGCGGCCGTCAAGCGTGGCGAGCGCGGGCAAACCCTCGATACCGAACGCCAGCGTGTCGGGCCCGGAGCACGGATCACCCGGCCGCCGCGGCTCGCCGGTCTGGACGGAGAGCACCATCGGACCCGCCGAAACCTCCTGCTCAGCCACCACGGTCCGCACCGACCCGATGCGCGCGATCACCCGGACCCGGCCCTCGCCCGCTTCGATCTCGTAGTGGTGGTCCTCGTCCAGCCGGACCGCCAGCCCGCCGCGCCCCTGCGAGGGGTCGATCAAAGTGCGGGCGTGCCACCTCAGGTGCTGAGCGCGGCGGCCGAGGAAGGTCACGTCCCGCTCGTCCAGCGAGGCGCCGCGAGCGTGGAGGGTGAGCCATCCGGCGCGCTCCTTCGTGGTGGCTTGGCGGCTGCGCACCGAGATCCATGAGGTGTCGAACCTGGGCAGGTCGAAGTCGTCCATGAACGGTCCCGCCGGAGTACCGGAGACGATCTCGCCGACGACCGGCCAGCCGCCCTCCCAGCTCACCGGGGCGAGGAAGGTCTCGCGGCCCAGGACGTGCCAGCCGGGGGTGCCCCCGCCGGGCCGTACCCCGAGAAAGACCATCCACCAGGCCCCGTCAGGGGCCTGGACGAGATCGGCGTGGCCGGTGTTCTGGACGGGGTGGAGGGTGCCGCGGTGGGTCAGGATCGGGTTGGCCGGGCACGGCTCGAACGGCCCGTCGGGCGCGGGCCCGCGGGCGATCGAGACGGCGTGACCCCGTTCGGTGCCGCCCTCGGCGATCATGAGGTACCAATGATCGCCGATCTTGTAGAGGTGCGGCGCTTCCGGCGCGAGCGCCCCCCGCGTTCCCGACCAGACCTGGTGCGGCTCGCCGAGAGTCTGTCCCGTCCGCGGTTCCAGGCGCACCTGCGCGCCTCCGGCAGTCGTGACCCAGCAGGTACCGTCGTCGTCCCAGGCCAGGTCGGGGTCGATGCCGTGGACGCCGGGCAGCGGGATCGGGTCGGACCAGGGCCCGGCCGGGTCGGTGGCGGTGAACAGCACGTTGCCGCCTGCGGCCACGACGGTGACGATCAGCCAGAACCGGCCGTCGTGGTGGCGGAGCGTGGGCGCGTAGACCCCGCCCGATGAGGGGGTTTCCGTGGTGAGGGGTAGCTGGCTCGGCCGCTCCAAGGCGTTGCCGAGCTGAGTCCACCGCACGAGATCGCGGCTGTGGAAGATCGGTATGCCCGGGAAGTACTCGAAGCTGGAGCAGGCGAGGTAGTAGTCATCGCCGACCCGGCAGATGCTGGGGTCGGGGTGGAAGCCGGGGACGATGGGATGGTGTGACACCCCTCGGGGTCCTTTCATCGGAGACGGAGCAGCACCGCTGATGGGGCGGTGGGCAGGGTCAAGGTGTGCTCTGTCAGGCGGGCCTTGCTGTCGGCGGGATAGAGCAGCTCCGCGCGGGGCACGTGGATCGTTTCTTCGCCGCCCCGCCGCCAGAGGGCGAGATAGGTGGCCGCCGGGGCGCGCAGGGACAGCGCGATCCACGGGTCATCCCAGGCAGGGAGGCCGAGCGGCCACGAGGGCACGGCCCGCGGCAGATCGGCCCGGATGTGCTTGTAGACCGCCACGGCCTCGTGGACGAGGGCGCGGGCACCTGAATCGAGCTCCGGAAGCGGACCTGAGAGGTGGATCCGCCCGAGGAGCGCGCTGACCATGGTGAAGGCCACCTCGTCCGGGGAGTCCTCCGGCTGCGGGTAGGCCCAGACCGCTCCCTGCTCGGGCGGGACCGCGGTGGGAGCGGAGGCGGCGATGGGCGCGTAGAGCCGGAGGTTCTGCTGGTCGCTGGTCGACTGCAGCTGCAAGCGGGAGAGCAGGCCGTAGTCGGAGCGCATGCCTCCCGAGGCGCAGTTCTCGATCACCAGGTGCGGGTACCGGTCCAGGACGCCGTCGAGCCAGTCGAGGTGGGCACGGTTGTGACCGAGCAGCCCGGCCGCGGGAGCCTCGCCGGGGTGGCTGCTCGTGCCGGAGCCGGGATCGATGTTGTGATCCAGCTTGAGGTAGCCGACGCCCCACTGTCCGGCGAGGCGGTCGACGACCCCGTCGAGGTGGGCGCGGGCGGCCGGGTGGCGCAGGTCCAGGTGGTGGCGGTGGTTCTCGACGACGCGGATGCCGTCGCGGCGGAAGAACGCCTCGTCGGGCAGGGAGGTGGCCAGGGGGCTGTGCACGCCGATCACTTCCGGTTCCAGCCACAGGCCGGGGATCATGCCGCGCTCCCGGATCCGGTCCAGGACTTCGCCGATGCCTCCGGGAAAGCGCGAGGCGGACGGCTCCCAGGCGCCGACGGTGTCCCACCAGCTCGCGTCGAGGTCGGCGTACCAGCCCGCGTCGATGACGAAGTACTCCGCCCCGGCCTCCGCTGCCGCGTCGATCAGGGGAAGCAGCTTGTCCGTGGTCGGGTCGCCCATCAGGCAGTTCATGTAGTCGTTGAAGATGACCGGCAGCCGCTCGTGGTCGTGGTGCGGGCGGCGGATGGTACGGCGGTAGCGGGTCAGCACGGCGAACGCCTCGTCGTGCTCGCCCACCGCGAGCGCGACGGGCACGGTGCGGAAGGTCTCGCCGGGGTTGAGGCGATGACGCCAGCCGTGCCGGCCGTCGCTGGGTCCGGACAGCGCCACGTAGGCCGTGCCTTCGCGCTCGCCGCACTCCCAGCGCCAGCCGCCGCCGTTGTGCTCGATCTGCCACAGCCACGTTCGGCCGCTCTCGCGGTCGTACAGGCCTCCCATCGGCAGGTGGCCGCAGCTCGACCAGACGCCCTGCCCGGCCAGGGTGAAGCAGTCCTTGCCGTTGCCGTACCTGACCCGGTCGCTGAGCTGGGGGGAGGTGAGCCGCAGCGGGCTGCGCCGCCACCGGTATTCGGCCAGCCAGTCGTTCTCGGCCCACATCAGGTCCGCGCTGCCTGCCGGGAAGCCGCCGGCCACGAGCGAGGTGACCGACTCCAGGATCAGCGGGTGCTCGCCTTCGTTGCGGAGAAGCACCTCGCTACGGAGCACGGGCAGGCCGTCCGGCGACCGGTGCCGCACCTCTGCGGTGAGACCGGTCTCCGGGTCGTGGAGCTCGACGGTGAGCTCGTCGTCGGTGACGTGCTGCCGCCGGCGGAGCATCCGCGCGCCGATGCTGGTGTCGATGAGCCGATGGCTCGACCAGTGGTGGCCGTGCCCGGTCGCGGTCACCTCGACGAGAGGCAGTCCCGACTCGAGCAGCTCGAGTCGCAGGGCGTCGATCACGGTGTTCTCCTTTTACGCAGTACGGCACAGCCGCCCGCCGGCAGCTCGGACACGTGGGCTCCCGTCAGCAGGTCGAGGCCGGGCTCGGGCAGGCTCACGGGATCGACGTCGTGGTTGAGGAAGAACTGCCACCGCGTGCCGTCCTGGGCGTGCCGTGTGACTGATTCGAGGCCGGGCGTCTCGGAGCCGACGATCTGGGTGATCAGGGCGGCGTAACCGGAATCGTCGAGCCGCGTGGAGAGATACCAGCCCTCCCCAGCGCCGAAGCGGTGCCAGGTGAGCGCGGGTTTCCCGGCGAGCATGCCGTGGGTGTAGGTGACGAGCGCTTCACCGTCGGCGCGCAGGGACTCGCTCCAGACCGTGGCCCGCGTGCCGTCTGACAGGGCGATCACCTCGTCCCGGCGGAGCGGCCGGTGTTCCTCGACGCGGATGCCGAGCGCTTCGCGCAGCGGCAGCGCCGGGTAGCCGCCGAGCCGGGCGTGGAGGCGGTCGTCGACGACGCCGCTGTAGTACTGGACGAGCAGCCTCCCACCGCCGGCGACGTAGTCGCGCAGGTTCTCCGCCCCGGCGTCGGAGAGCAGGAACAGGGACGGAGCCACCACGAACCGGTAGTGGCTCAGGTCGTGCTCGGGGTGGGCGAAGTCGGCCGTGATCCCGGCATCCCACAGCGCGCGATGGGCCCGGCGGAGCGCATCGTGGTAGTCGAGGTCCTTCGAGGGCAGGCCGTCGACCTCCATGGCCCACCAGGCGTCCGCGTCGTGCAGCACGGCCACCTTCGCGGTGACCGTCGAACCCGCGACCTCACCCAGTCGCGCGACGATCTCGCCGGCCTGCTGGATTTCGCGGAAGATCCGGCTGTCGGCACCCGCGTGCGGGATCATCGCCGAGTGCCAGGTCTCGGATCCGGCCCGGGACTGCCGCCATTGGAAGAACAGGGCGCCCTCCGAACCGCGGGCGATGTGGCCGAGGGTGTGGCGCAGGATCTCCCCGGGCTCTTTGCCCAGGACCCGGCCGCCGGAGTAGACGGTGTTCGTGCCCTGTTCCATCAGCAGCCAGGGGCGTCCGCCGGCGAACGAGCGGGCGCGGTCGGCGGCGAAGGCGGTGTCGGCGGCGGCGTCCAGGCCGGGCGCGTCCGGGTAGTGGTCGATGGTGACCAGATCGACCTCCCGGCCCAGGGCCCACAGGTCCACGTTCTGGTAGGCGGGAAGCATCATGTTGGTGGTCACCGGCCGGTCGCTGTGCGCGCGGATGGCGTCGCGCTGCTCCCGGTACGCGGCCAAGACCGTGTCCGACCAGAAGCGCCGGAAGTCCAGGTGCTGGCCCGGGTTCTTGTGCCATTGGGTGGCCCGCGGCGGCAGCACCTGCTCCCATGCGCCGTAACGCTGGCTCCAGAACTCCGTGCCCCAGGCCTCGTTGAGCGCCTCCAGCGAGCCGTGGCGCTGCTGGAGCCACTCCCGGAACGCGGCCGCGGTGTGATCACACCAGCAGAGCGTCGTGTACTCGTTGTGCACGTGCCACATCGCGACGCCCGGATGCGCGCCGTACCTCTCGGCCAGAGCTGTGGCGATGTTCCGTGCGGCGGTGCGGTAGGCGGGGGCGGCCAGGCAGTAGGTGTCGCGGCTGCCGTGGACGAGCTGGGTGCCGTCCGGCCCGACCGGGAGAGCGTCCGGGTGGGCCAGGGTGAACCACGGTGGTGGGGAGGCGGTGGGGGTGGCCAGGTCCACCGCGACGCCGTTGGCGTGCAGCCGGTCGAGGTGGGCATCCAGCCAGGCGAAATCGTAGCGGCCCTCCTCCGGCTCCAGCAGCGCCCAGGAGAAGACGCCGACGGTCGCCAGGTTGACGTGAGCCCGACGCATCAGCGCGTCGTCTTCCTTCCAGACGGCCTCGTTCCACTGCTCGGGGTTATAGTCGCCGCCGAAGAACAACATCACACCTCCAGGTGAGCGTCGTCGCGCAGGAGAAGCGGGATGCGCTCCAGCGGCGCGGCGACGGTGATCGTCTGACCGCCGGGATGCTCCTCGCCGGTCCACGCGCCGGTCCAGCGGGCTCCGGCGGGCAGGTGTACGGCTCGCGCGCGGGCTCCGGCCTCGGTAACCGGGGCGACGAGGAGGTCGGGGCCCAGCAGGGCCCCTGGAGGCGGCGCGTCGAGCAGCGCTCCCGGCAGGTCGTCGAGCAGGGGCCCGCCTGGCGTGGCCCGGACCCGGACGGCGTCCGGGCCCCACGGCTCGACGCGCAAGGTCTCGCCCTTGGCGCGCCATTCCAGTGCGTCGCCGAGGTCGCGAAAGTACATGGAGGTGCTCCTAGATGGGGCCGGTGCTCTCACGGATGGTCAGGGTGGGGGTGAGCAGCACGAGTTCGTTGGCGGGCTGCTCGCCGCGCGCGGATGCGGAGATCCGGGAAACGACCTGCTCGACCGCGATACGGCCGAGCTCCATCGCCGAGCCGGTGACCGCGGTGAGGGCCGGGGTGTACTGTTCGGCCACGCGCTCGGGGCACAGGGCGATCACCGAGGCGTCCTCGGGGACCGTCCGTCCGCTGGTGCGCAGGAGGCTGAGCAGCGGGCCGATGGCTCCTTCGTTCTGCACGACGAAGCCGGTGGTGTCGGGTCTGTCGGACAGGATGCGGCCGAGCGCGCCCGCCGTACCCTCATAGGTTCCCTCGCACGGGCGGTGCAGGAAACGCAGACCGCGCTCCTTCGCCCGCGCGGCGAAGCCCGCGAGGGTGCGCTCGGCGTATCCGGCGTGGCGCTGGTAGGTGCCGGGGGCGTAGCCGATGAAGGCGATCTCCCGGTGCCCCAGGTCGGCCAGGTGATCCGCGCAGAGCGCGCCCGCGGCCTGGAAGTCGTTGTCGACGCAGGACAGCCCGCGGGGATCGCGAGGCATGCCGATCAGGGCCGCCTGGAGATCTCCCAGTGTCGGGATGCGCCTGTCGTCGAGTTCGACGTCCATGAGGATGACGCCCTCGGCCAGGCCGCTCGCGGCCAGCCGGCGGATTCCGTCGGGGCCCTCGTCGTTGGTGATCAGCAGGACGTCGTAGCCCCGCTTGCGGGCGGCCACGGCGACGGAGGTGGCGATGTCCATCATGACCGGCACGTACACGTCGGTGCGGAGCGGCACGGCCAGCGCGAGGATGTGCGATCGCCTGCCGGCCAGGGCGCGGGCGCCCGCGTTGGGGTGATAGCCGAGCGCGACCACCGCCTGCTCGACCCGCCGCCGGGTCTCGGCGGATACGGGGCGCTTGCGGCTGAGCGTGTAGCTGACCGTGCTCGGGGAGACGCCCGCGGCCTTCGCCACGTCTGCGATGGTCGCCAGCCCTCCTCCGTCGGGCCGGCGACCAGGTCGCTGTGCTGATTGGGCGCCCTCGCTGCGCTCGGTCGCCATGCCTCAGCCCTTGATGGCGCCGGTCAGGACGCCGGTGCGGAAGTGTTTCTGGACGAACGGGTAGACGATCACGAGGGGCACCAGAGTCAGGACCACCACGGCCATCTGCAGCGAAAGCGGGGCGGTCTGCGCGTGCTCCATGCCGAAGCCGGAGTTGACCGAGCCGGGCATGCCGACGCCGCGGTTGACGTAGGTCAGCAGCACGTACTGCAGCGGCCACTTCTCGCTCTCCGTCGGCATGTAGAGCATGACGTTGAAGAAGGAGTTCCAGTAGCCGACCGCGTAGAACAGCGCGATCACCGCGGTCACCGCCCGCGAGGTGGGAAGGACGATCGACCAGAGGATCCGCCACTCGCTGCCGCCGTCGATCCGGGCCGCGTCGATCAGCTCGGCCGCGGTGCTGGAGTAGAAGGAACGCAGGATCAGGATGTTGAAGACCGAGACCGCGCCAGGCAGGATCAGCGCCCACCATTGGCCATACCCGCCCAGCCCGGTCACCACCAGGAAGGTCGGGATGAGGCCGCCGCTGACGAACATCGTGATGATCAGCAGGACCAGGATGAACCGGTGCCCGAACGAGTCCGACCGCGACAGGCCGTAGGCGCACAGGATCGAGACCACCATCGAGATCGCCGTGCCGACAATAGTGATGCCGAAGCTCACCAGCAGGGCGGTGCGGACAGTGGAGTCGGTCAGCATCTCCTCGTAGGCCTCGAAGGTGATCCCGTCGGGCCAGATCACCAGGCCGCCGGCCCGGTTGATGGCGCCCTTGGTCGACAGGCTGGTCAGCACGACGATCCAGAGCGGGACCAGCACCATGAGCAGCACCCCGCCGAGGGTGAGGCCCTTGGCCGACTGGCCGGCCAGGGTCGGTGGCTCCTGCCAACTTGGTCGTTGCGTCATTTCCGGTACAACCCGTCCTCGCCGAAGGAGTGCGCCAGCTTGTTGGCGCCCCAGATGAGCAGGAGCGAGATCACGCTCTTGAAGAGCCCCGCCGCCGCGCCGAAGCTGTAGTTCGTCGTGGCGATGCCGTAGTAGAAGGCGTAGGTGTCGAGCACCTCGGCGGCGTCGTGGCCGACCGCCTCACGCTGGATGAGGAACTGCTCGAAGCCGACGGACAGCGCTCCGCCCAGGCGGAGCACCAGCATGAGCACGATCACCCCGCGCAGGCCCGGCAGGGTGATGTGCCACATCCGCCGGAAGGGTCCGGCGCCGTCGGCGGCCGCCGCCTCGTACAGGCCGGGGTTGATGGCGGCCAGCGCGGCCAGGAAGACGATGATCCCCCAGCCCGCCTCCTTCCACACGCCCTGGAAGGTGACCAGGAGCGCGAAGGTGTCCGGATTGGTCATCACGTCCCAGGTACCGAGGTTGTGCGAGCGCAGGAACTGGTTGAGCGCGCCCGCTCCGCCCAGCATCTGCTGGAAGATCGTGATGACCAGCACCCACGAGAAGAAGTGCGGCAGGTAGACCACGGACTGGATGAAGTTGCGCACCCGCTCGCTGAGCACCGAGTTGAGCAGCATCGCCAGCGCGATCGGGATCGGGAAGAACAGGATGAGCTGGACGAAGCTCAGGTAGAGCGTGTTCGCCAGCGCGTCCCAGAAGCGCGAGTCGGCGAAGAGCTGCTGGAACTGGTCGAGGCCGGCCCAGTCGCTGCCCCAGATCCCGATCAGCGGGTCGTAGTACTGGAAGGCGGTGATGACGCCGACCATCGGGACGTAGTTGAAGATCAGAAGCAGGACGACCGCGGGCACGACCATGATCAGCAGTGATCGGTCGCGGAGAAGCCTTTCTTTCACTGGCCCGTGCCGTACTTGTTGAGCACGTTCTCGGTCATCCACCCCTTGAGCCGGTCGAGTCCGCTCTTCTTCCAGGAGTCGATGGCCGACTTGACCTCGGCGACCGTCTTCTTGCCGCGGACGCAGCTGACGATGGCGTCGTCGATGGCCTGCGAGGTGTTCAGCAGGGAGATCTGCTGCGGCATGCTGATGTTCATGCTCCAGAACGCCGGCTTGTAGAGGGCGTTGACATTGGCGGCCTGCCAGGCGGCGTAGTCCTTGGTGACCTGGTCGGCTCCGAGGTTGCTGATCACCCCGGTGGGTCCGGCGAGGAAGGGGAAGGTCGCCGCCTGGACGAACTTCTTGCCGTCCTCCGTGGCCGCCGGCACCCCGTTCTTCATCGTGTAGTGGACGCCCTCCACCCCGAAGGTGATCAGCTCGTACTCCGCCGAGCCGTACGGCGCCGCCAGGTAGTTGGCGATCGCCAGGCATTCCTCGATCTGCTCCGGCTTCAGCTTGATGTTGAGATAGCTCACGATGCTGGTCGTGGGGCCCAGGAACATCCGCGCGGGGCTCTGACCGTCGTGGGAGATGTAGTTGAACGCGCCGCGCCGGTAGTTCTTCTCGGCCGCGACCCCCGACTGGTAGTCGCCCAGGTTCCAAGCGCCGGTGCCGCCGCCCTGGATCAGCTCCTTGCCCGAGTAGAAGCGGGCGTTGCTGTTGGCGTTCTGGCCGGCCAGGGCGTCCGGGTGCACGTAGCCCGACTTGGCCAGCTGGTAGTGCCATTCGAGCGCCTCCAGCAGCTGCGGCAGCTCGTACTTGTGCAGCAGCTTGCCGCCCTCGACCTTCCAGTTGGGCGGCAGGTCCCAGGAGAAGGCGAGGTAGGTCCAGACGTCGCCGAAGGCCCACACGCCGCGCTTGGCGTCGGTCAGCTCCTTGCCCAGGCTCAGGTAGTCGGCCACGGATTTGACCTGGTCTGCGGTGATGCCCTTGGCCTCCAGGATGTCGCGCCGGTAGAAGATGGCGCCGGCGACGGAGAAGTTGTAGGCCGAGCCGGGGATGCCGTAGAGCTTGTCGCCCCACACGCCGGCCTGCCAGGCGCCGGTGGGGATGGCGGCGAGGTTGGGATACTTCTTGACCTTGTCGCCCGCCAGGTAGGGGGTGAGGTCGGCGAGCTGGGTGCCGACCAGCCGGTCGGTACCGAACTTGGCGTTCCACCAGCTCGGCAGCTGGATCCAGTCGGGCAGCTTCTTGGCCGCCGCCATCGGCGTGACGATGGTGTCGTAGTTGGCGCCGTCCGCCGGCTTCATGGTGAGGGTGGCGCCCAGGGCCTTGTTCATGGCCTGGTAGAAGGAGTTGTTCGCGGGCGGAACCGTGCCCCAGAGCGGGGTGATCGCGGTGTAGCTGCCGCCCTTGCCCGGCACGCCGGTGACGGTGGCGACCGGGTTGGCCGGGTAGCTCAGGAAGCCCGGATCGGTCATGGCCCCGCCCGAGCCGGCGACGGAGGCGATGTCCGGCTTGACGGCGGCGCTCGGCACGTAGGACGGGAGCGCCGCCTTGAGCCCGGCCTTGGAGTTTGCGCCGACCTTCTGCGCCGACTGGGGAGTGTTGCTGCTGCAGGCGACGAGCAGGGGGGTCATCGCGGCTGCGCCGAGGAAGCCTCTGCGGTTCAACATGGGGGGTTGCCCTTCGAAGCGCTTCAATGTTGCCGCGAGACTAATGACCTGTTTCGGAAGACGCAAGGGCAAGCGTTAAGAGAAACTTTCCATCCTGTTAGCGTTGACATCGTTTCGCGGATGTGTCAGCGTCGATGCGCTTCGATCTCTTTTACCTCCCTGCCTGTGAGCTTTCCCTGTGAGCGATACCTTTCCTTTCAACGATCCGATGCTGCCGATGAGCATGCGCGTCGACGACCTACTCGGGCGGTTGACGCTCGACGAAAGAATCGCGATGCTGCATCAGTACGCGCCCGCCATACCCCGTCTGGGCGTGGCCCCCTTCCGCACCGGCACCGAAACCCTGCACGGCGTGGGATGGCTGGGTGTGGCGACGGTG
This sequence comes from Nonomuraea sp. NPDC049400, assembly GCF_044466425.1. NCBI lineage: Bacteria > Bacillati > Actinomycetota > Actinomycetes > Streptosporangiales > Streptosporangiaceae > Nonomuraea > Nonomuraea sp. NPDC049400. The sequence goes on along the minus strand of NZ_JBITMP010000043.1, from coordinate 89,456 downwards.
TTCCCGCAGGCAGTGGGCCTGGGGGCGACGTGGGATGAGGATCTGGTACGGCTGGTCGCCGAGGCCGTCTCCGTCGAGCTGCGCGCCTTCCACCGCCACCGCCCGCCCGCGATCGGTTCCGGCGCCAACAGCCTGCAGGCGTGGGCGCCCGTGGTGAACCTGCTGCGCGACCCGCGCTGGGGACGCAACGAGGAGGGCTACTCCGAGGACCCGGTGCACACCGCGCGGCTCGGTGCTGCCTACTGCCGGGGACTGGCCGGCGACCACCCGTCCTACCTGCGCGCCGCGCCGGTGCTCAAGCACTTCCTGGCCTACAACAACGAGGACGACCGGTGCGTCACCTCCTCCGGCCTGCGCCCCCGGGTGCTGCGGGAATACGACCTGGCGGCATTCCTGCCGATCGTGGCCGCGGGCCTGGCCACCGGCGTGATGGCCGCCTACAACCTGGTCAACGGCCGTCCCTGCCACGTCAGCCCGCTCATCGAGACCGAGCTGAGGCGCCTGAACCCGGACCTCTTCGTGGTCAGCGACGCCGAGGCACCCTCCAACCTGGTCGAGCTGGAGCACTACTTCGACGACCACGCCGAATCCCACGCCGCCGCGCTCAAGGCCGGCATCGACAGCTTCACCGACCACGGCGAGGAGAGCGAGGTGGTGATCGGACGGCTGCGGGAGGCACTGGAACGCGGGCTGATCGACGAGGACGACATCGACCGCGCCGTGCGACGGCAACTTGCGCTGCGATTCCGGCTCGGGGAGTTCGACCCCGATCTCGACCCGTATGCGGACATCGGTCCCGAGGTGATCGACTGCGCCGAGCACCGGGCTCTGGCCCTGCGCGCCGCGACCGAGTCGGTGGTGCTGCTCAAGAACGACGGCCTGCTGCCCATGGCCGGCACCCCTCGCGTGGCCGTCATCGGGCCCCTGGGAGACACCCTGTTCGAGGACTGGTACAGCGGCACCATGCCGTACCAGATCAGCGTCGCCGCCGGACTGGAGGAGGCGCTCGGCGAGGTCGTCCGCGTGGAGGGCTGCGACCGGATCGCGCTGCGCTCGCGCTCGGGCGCCGAACTGGTCGCCGATGTCACCGACTGGGGCGCCGGGATGCTGACTTTGCGCAATCCCGACACCGGCCGCTACTACAGCCTCCAGGAGGACGGCTCCCTGGCCGCCGACCGGGAGGTGATCAAGAGCTGGTTCGTCAACGAGACCTTCCACCTCGAACCCGCTCCAGGCGGCGTGCTGCTCCGCAACGTCCGCACCGGCCGCTACGCCGCGGCCGACGGCCGCTTCACCGCCTCATCCACCGCCGACGCCGAGTGCTACGAGCGCGAACTGCTCCACGACGGTACGGCCCAGGCCCGCGCCGCCGCCGCTGCCGCCGACGTGGCCGTCGTGGTGCTGGGCAATCACCCGCTGATCAACGGCCGCGAGACCGAGGACCGCCGGGACCTCGCGCTGCCCGAGGGGCAGGAGGCTCTGCTGCGCGCGGTCGCCGAGGTCCGCCCCGAGACCGCGCTCGTGGTCATGAGCAGCTACCCCTACGCCGCGGACTGGGCCGATGAGCACCTGCCCGCCGTGGTGTGGACCTCCCACGGCGGGCAGGAGACCGGCAGGGCGCTGGCCGCCGTCCTGCTCGGCGCGGCCGACCCGGGCGGGCGGCTGCCGCAGACGTGGTACCGAGGCGAGCTTCCCGATCCCCTGGACTACGACATCATCAAGGCGGGCTGGACCTACCAGTACCACCGGGCCGACCCGCTGTATCCCTTCGGCCACGGGCTCTCCTACACCGAGTTCGCCTACAGCGACCTGCGGGTCTCCTCCGAGGAGGTCTCGGTGAGGCTGACGAACACCGGGAGCAGGCCGGGATCGGAAGTGGCGCAGCTCTACGTCCGCGCGTTGAACGCCCGCTACGAAGCGCCCCGGCTGCGGCTCGCCGACTTCCGCAAGGTCTCGCTGTCTCCCGGCGAGAGCCGCGAACTCATCTTCCGGCTGTCAGCCGAGCACTTGGCTCATTGGGACGTGGCCACCGGCGATTTCGCCGTGGACCCCGGCGACTACGAAGTGCTGGTGGGCCGCTCCGCCGGTGAGCTGGTGCTAGGGACGACGATCGCCGTGGACGGTTCCGTCTCCGGGCCCCGCGCTGTCGTCGGCCGGCGCACCTCGGCCGCGGACTTCGACGACTACACGGGCATCACCCTGGTCGACGCCGACCGTACCACCGGAGAGGCGGTCGCGCCCGCACGCCACGACCATCCCGCGACGCTGCTGTTCCGCTCCTGCGATCTGACGGGCGCGGTCCGGGTCGAAACCTAGGTCGCCACCCTGGGCGAGGGGCGGCTGGAGGTCTGGGCCGGCGAGGTGCTGCTGGCGGAGATCCCGCTCCCGCCGACCGGGGGCCGGTACGCCTGGGTGAGCGTCGCAGGCGACCTGGGCTCACCCCTGGCGGGCGTCCACGACCTGCGGATCACGCTGCTGGGCGATGTCCGGCTCGCGACGTTCCTCTTCACCTGAATGGGAGCCACGTGCATGGAAACGATCACCTGGAAGCGACGCGAAGACGGCGTCACCCTGACGGCCGACGGGTTAGCCGTGCGACGGTCATCACCGAGTCCGACTGTCTGCTGTCCTGACTCATCCGCTGTCAGCACTGCGGCAAGGCCTACATCGGCGTCGCCGCCCACGGCTGGACCAAGCGATACCGCCACCACGTGTGCTTCTCCCGCCAGCGCTACGGCAAGGTCACCTGCGCCGCCGACCGCATCCCCGCTGACCAGGCCGAAGGCGGCATCCTCTCCACCGACCGCGGCAAGACCTGGAAGTCCGCAGCGCGACTCGCAGGCGTCCCGGGCGGCGGCTCCGGCGTCGTCGCGATCACCGCCGACGCAGCCGCACTCCTGTGGTCCCCCAACAACACCGACATCACCCCGGTCTACAGCACCGACCTGGGCGCGACCTGGAACCCGGTCCACGGACTCCCGGCAGGGGCCAGGATCCGGTCCGACCGTGTCAACCCGTCGGTCCTGTACGCCTTCGCCGGCGGCACGTTCTACCGCAGCACCGACGCTGGCGCGACGTTCTCCGACACCGGGGCGCCCGGCCTGCCCGCCGAAGGCGTCGACGACTTCAGAGTCGTCCCAGGCCGCGAGGGCCACGTCTGGCTCGCCGGGCGCAGCGACAAAGCGGAGATCGCAACCGGCTTGTGGCGCTCCGCGGACGGCGGCGTGACCTGGGAGCGCATCAGCGCGATCGACTTGGCGATCGGTGTCGGCTTCGGCAAGGCCGCGCGCGGTTCACGGCATGAGGCGAAGCGCGGGGCTACCCGGCGATCTACACCTCGGCCACGGTCGCAGGGCAGGACGGCATCTTCCGCTCAACCGACGGCGGCGCCACTTGGGTGCGCATCAACGACGACGACCACCAGTGGGCCTGGGCGGGATCCGCTATCACCGGCGACCCGCACATCTTCGGCCGCGTCTATCTGTCAGCACGCGGCGTGATCTACGGCGACATCGCCGACTGACGAAGCAGGCCGCCCCGCGCGACGCGGGGCGGCCTCCAAGCCGAAGGCCGGCGCCAGCGGCCACATTCGGCCTGACTGGATTGAATACCACGTTAGGGAGAGCCGATCATGACCGGAACCCACCGCGAGAGCCTGCCCGGATGGGCGAAGGAGGCGAGCCTGGGCATTTTCATCCACTGGGGACCGTACGCGGTTCCCGCCTGGGCCGAGCCGGAACACGTGGCAGGCGAGCCCGAGCCCGAAGGCGGGTGGTTCAAGCACTCCTCCTATGCCGAGTGGTACGCGAACACGATCCGCATCGAAGGGTCGCCGGCGGCGGCGCACCATGCCGAGGTCTACGGGTCGGCGCCTTACGAGGACTTCCTCGACCAGTGGAAGGCCGAAGCTTACGACCCCGCCGCATGGGCGCGGCTGTTCCGGGCACTCGGGGCGCACTACGTCGTGCCCGTCACGAAGCACCACGACGGGGTGACACTGTGGGACGCCCCCGGCAGCGAAGGCTTCAACACCGTCGACCGCGGCCCGAAGCGCGACCTGCTCGGCCCGCTCGCGGAGGCCGTGCGTGCGGAGGGTATGCGCTTCGGCGTCTACTACTCCGGCGGCCTCGACTGGTCGATCACCGACAACCCGCCGATCGTGGAGGTCGACGACATCTGGCGATTCCGCCCCAACGACGCAGCCTACGCCGCCTACGCCACCGCGCACGTCCGGGACCTGATCGACCGCTACGCGCCCTCCGTGCTCTGGAACGACATCGAATGGCCCGAGGCAGGCAAGGAAGACGGCTCGCTCGTCGACCTGATCGCCTACTACCGCGATGCGGTCCCCGACGGGATCGTGAACGACCGATGGGGCGCCGACGTCTGGGACTACCGCACGAGTGAGTACTCGATGCACGCAGACCACGAGACCGGCACCGGCTGGGAGCATAACCGCGGACTCGGATCCTCCTTCGGCTACAACCGTGTGGAGGACGAATCGCTCACCCTCAGCCCCCGCGAGCTGGCGAAGCACTACGCGGACGTGGTCTCCCGTGGTGGCCGGCTGCTGCTCAACGTCGGACCCGATGCCTCCGGCCGCATCCCCGACGTCCAGCTCCGCACTCCGAGTAAGGAGACGGGGACCGTGAGCAAGACCTACCAGAACAAGCGCCGCCGCGCCCGGCAAGTCGCCGAAGAGGTGACCGTGCCGACGAGTGTGAGTGTGGCGATGGAGCAGATCGCTGCCTCGATGAAGGACGGCCTGCTCGCGCTGGCTGTTCAGTCCGGCCTGGCGGTGATGTTCGCAATACTCGAAGAAGACGTCACCTCCCTGTGCGGCCCACGAGGCAAGCACGACCCCGACCGAACCGCAGTCCGCCACGGCAGCGACACCGGATCGGTGGTGCTGGGCGGCCGCAAGTTGCCGATCCGCAGCCCACGGGTTCGCACCGCCGACGGCACCGGCGAGGTCGCCATCCCGGCCTATGAGCTGTTCTCTTCCACCGAGATCCTCGATGAGATGGCGCTGGGCAAGATGCTCGGCAAGCTGTCCACCCGCCGCTACCAGCTGGGCCTGGAACCGGTCGGCGCCACCGTCGAGCACGCCTCCACCGGAACCTCCAAGTCAGCGATCTCCCGACGGTTCGTCGCCGCCACCGAGCGCGCCCTGGCAGAGATGATGTCGGCTGACCTGTCACATCTTGAATTGGCCGCGCTGATGCTGGACGGGGTGCACTTCGGCGGGCACACCTGCATCGTGGCGCTCGGGATCGGCATCGACGGCACCAAACACCCCCTCGCGCTGGTCGAGGGCTCCACCGAAAACGCCACGCTGGCCCGTGAACTGATCGTCGGCCTGCGTGAGCGCGGCCTGGACGTCACGCGCCCCATCCTGGTCGTGCTGGACGGCTCCAAGGCGCTGCGGCGGGCGGTGCTGGATGTGTTCGACCACCCGGTGATTCAGCGCTGCCAGCTCCACAAGATCAGAAATGTCCGGGACAAGCTTCCCGAGAAACTGCGCCCGGTGGCTGAGAAGCGGATGCGCGAGGCCTACCACGCCGACACTTCGCTCGTCGCCGAGGCCAAGCTCACCGCCCTGGCCGCCAAGCTGGACAAGAAGTACCCGGTGCGGCCGCCTCGCTGCGGGAGGGGATGGACGAGACGCTGACCGTCCTGCGACTGGACGTGCCGCCGACCCTGGTCCGCTCGCTGCGCTCGACCAATCCCATCGAGTCGATGATCTCGATCTGCCGCGACCACGCCGCCAACGTCAAGAACTGGAAGGACGGCATGATGGCGCTGCGCTGGTGCGCGGCCGGCATGGCCGAGGCCACCAAGCAGTTCCGCCGCGTCAACGGCTTCCTGCACCTGCCCAAACTCCGCACCGCGCTTGACCGGCACGTCGCAGCCCAGAAACCGACCTCGAACTGCTACAACGAGAACGTCGCCTAACAGCGGGACCGCCAATCAAGTTCCACGAACCTCGGGACATCCTCGGAGGCTCGGTTCCAGGTCGAACCCTGGATCCGCGGCTACAACACGACCCGGAGACACTCGTCTCTGGACTTCCGTCCGGACCGGCCCGGATCGACAAGAGGCGGGTGCGCCCGCAGTGTCGGCCGCACCGGCTTCCTACTCGATCAGCTGATGGGCATCCAGACCCTCATGGCGGCCGCGCCTCTCGTGTCCCTCGACCGGAACGGCACCAGCGATATCTCGACGGGTTCGCCCTCGGGTCGAGGCGCGGCCGTCCCGTACGGCCACTCGGCGGCGCGGTCGTTGATGCGGCCGCGGACTTTGACGCGTCCGTCGCGCACTGTCAGCGGCGCAGTGGTGTCGACGGCAAGGTCCGCGAGGTCGGCTCCTTCGGGGAGGTCGACGCTCTCGACGCACCACACCTCGGGCCCGCGTTCGACTGCGGCACAGCCGCGCAAACCGTCGATGCGCGGGTCCGGATAGGTCCAGCGCGGCGCGAGCGGCAGGTCGAGGCGGATCTCGTCGCCGTGAGCGAATGCGGCGGTGACGTCGGCGAGCTCGCCGGCAGCCGCGGGGCGGGCCGTGCCGTCTGGGCTGGTTACCGTGGCGCCTTCGGCCCAGTGCGGCACTCGGAACGACACGGTGCGCTCGCCGCCGTCGTTGGCCTCCACTCGGACGATGACCGTCCCGTCGTCCGGGTAGGCGGTCGTCATGGTGAGCGCGAAGCGCGAGCCGGCCACGACCGTGTCGATCGCGGCAGGGGCGTACTGGTGGAGTTGGACGCCGCGGTCGTCGGCGGTGGCGATGTAGGCGGCGAACTGGGCGAAGGTGCGAGCGAGGTTGGTCGGGCAGCAGGAGACTTCGAACCAGTGGCCGCGGCGGCCGCCCGCGCTGAGGTGCGGGAGGGCGCCGTCGCGCGGCGGTTCGGGGTCGGCGGTGACCTGGTGGAGCGGGTTGGCGTAGAAGAACGACTTCCCGTCGGGGTCGACCGCGCCGGAGAGGACATTCCAGGCGATCCGCTCGATCATGTCGCCGTGGCGGGTGTCGCCGGTGGCGAGGAGCAGGCGCCATGCGGTCATGACCGCGGCGACGCCGGCGCACGACTCGGAGTAGGCCTCGGCGGGGTTGAGCGCGAAGTCGCGGCCAAATGCCTCGTCCGCGTACTGGGAACCCATGCCGCCGGTGAGGTGCGTTCGGCGGGCGACGGCGCGGTCCCATTGGCCCCGCACGGCATCGAGGAGGTCGGCGTCGCCAGCCTCGATGGCTACGTCGATCGCGCCCGAGGCGAGGTATAGGGCCCGCACGGCGTGGCCGCGCAGCACTTCGGCCTCGCGCACCGGCACGTCGTCCTGGTAGAAAACGCCCTTCTCCGGGAGAGTCTTCCGGCCGTGGCGCTCGATGAAGAGCCGGGCCTGCTCGAGGTAGCGGGCTTCGCCGGTGGCGCGCCCGAATTCGGCCAGGGCCACTTCGATTTCGGTGTGGCCGCAAAAGCGTTCGTCGCCGCCGGGCCCGAACACATTGCACACGTGGTCGGCGGCGCGGCGGGCAATCGCCGTGAACGCGTCTTCACCGTGGTTGCGCAGCCGTGCGACGGCGGCCTGGAGAAGGTGGCCGAAGCAGTACAGCTCGTGGCCCCATTCGAGGTCCGAGTAGCGGGGCGGTTGGCCGGGGTTGCCGAAGGCGGTGTTGAGGTAGCCGTCCTCGTGCTGCGCAGCGCTGATGCGTGCTGTCAACTTGACGAACCGCGCTTCGAGGCCCGCGTCTCCGGTGCGCCCGATCTCCCAGGCCATGGCCTCGGCGAGCTTATAGACCTCGGAGTCGGAGAATTGGGGGCCGGTCCGCTCGAACTCCTTCCTTCGGCGGCGCGGTCGAAGTTGGCGGTCCAGCCGAGCGCCTCGAGCCAGTGCAGGCAGTGCTGAATGGTTCCTTCGGCGTTGACCGTCTGCCGCTTGCTCCAATGGCCGCCGTTTATTCGGACTTCGTCCATTCCCAACGGCTGCAGGGTACCGGTCGAGGGCATGACGGGTGTTCTCACTGCTTGTGCCTTACGAGGGGAGCGTGTTGATCAGGGTTTCGATGCCGCGTGTGGCGGCGCCTTCAGGAGTCCACTGGCGCAGCAGCCGGGTGTCGTGGGCCGGGTCGCACAGGCTGACTGCGACGTCTTCGGCGGGCACGTCGGTGCCCGCCACAGTCGCGGGGGCTGGTGCGGCCCGCAGCGACCGGCCGAGTGGACGGAAGTCAGCGGGCTCGGCGTCGGCCCTGTCTGGCCGGAGCCGATCCTGTGGATAGGAGGTGCACCGATTTTCTTTGATGAGGTGGAAAAACTAAAACGAAGCGTTACGCGTGTTGATCGGCTAAGGTAGCGATCGAGGCGCCCGCCGTCAAGTTCTTCGGTCGCACCCTTGTCGTCGTCGACGACCAGGACGTTCACGCCGTTCCCGGTCGAGAGCCCCTCCCAGACCGCGGAGCGCACCTCGGCGCGCACCGCAGCGTCATCCCACCTCGCGCGGGAGAACAGGTGCTGGAACCGGTACGGGTTCGGCTCCCCCGCTGCCTCGGCGAGCGTCCAGCAGTTCCGGCGCGTCGCGTGCGCCATCATCGCCTCCACCAACGATTTCGCCCGCAGATCGGGACTCGATCCTGCGGAAGTGCGGTGCGCACCGCCCCAGCAGCGCATCCAGCCCTGCGCGCGACCGTTCGACCGATACCATGGCCTCGACGGCCGCCGTGTTCTCTTGTTGCGTCACAACAACAATGATCAACGGCGGCCGTCGCTCGTCCCCACCCGGTATCACCGCAGCTCACGAAGCGAACTCCAACTGGAGTACTAACTCGGCCCGGGGCTACCTACAGAGACATCCGATCTGCCCATGGCGTCAAGCCGCGGCCTCCAGACGATGCGGGAAAGCGGTGAGTTCGTCGTAGTGCTTCCGTTTCTGGAGGCAGTGGTGCAGGCAGCCGAGCATGCGGTTGAAGGTGTTGCGCAGCGCGCTGGAGTGTCGGTCGCCTTTGGCGCGTCGGTGATCGTAGTGGGCTCTGGGGCCGGGCGCTCGCAGGGAAGCGAAGGCCCAGACGTAGCCGGCAGCCGCCAGGCGCTGGTTCTTCACCTTACGGTGGTGGACGACCAGGCTCTTGCCCGAGGCGCGAGTGATGGGTGCCGATCCGGCGTAGGCCTTCAGCGCGCGGGCGTCGGCGAAGCGAGTGCGGTCGTCGCCGAGTTCGGCGAGCACGCGGGCGCCGGTGAGGTCGGCCAGCCCGGGGAAGCGGGCTCAGGAGGGCGGCAAGAAGGTCAGCGCCGTGCGGGTTTGGGAGGCGGCGGAGTTGCGGCCGTCACCGGTGATGGCGTGGACGCCGGTCCAGCTCGGGAAGTTCCTCGATCACCCTCGACATGGGAACCGTGGCGGTGCTGAAGGAGCACCGGACGCGGCAGAACGCCGAGCGCCTGGAGTGGGGCGAGGGGTGGCAGAACACCGGGCGCATCTTCACCCACGAAGACGGCTCGGAGCTGCACCCGGCATGGGTCAGCGAGCAGTTCTCGATCCTGGCGTACAAGGCGGGCGTGCCGCCGATCCGATTGCACGACCTTCGCCACTGCGCGGCGACGCTAGCGTACGCGGCTGGCGGCGACACCAAGATGGTCTCCACGATGCTGCGGCACAGCTCGACCAACATCACCGAGAACACCTACACGACGGTTCTGCCGGAGCTGGCGCACGAGATGGCCGAGGCGCTCGCAGCGATCGTCCCGCGGGGGGCGTCCGAAACTGGCGGTCTCCCCTCGGTCTCCCACAAGGGTTCAAATGGCCCTACGGATTTCGGGGGAGAGGTAAAGCCCCTGGTCAAAGGGCTGAGAAGTGGTAGGGCGCCCGGGGCTCGAACCCGGAACCTACGGATTAAAAGTCCGCAGCTCTGCCAATTGAGCTAACGCCCCTCGCAACAGCAAGGGTACAGAGATTACCGCCCTGCCCGCGACGCCTAAATCACCGGTAAGCGGCCAGTCCCGTCAGCGCCTCCCCCAGCACCAGCGTGTGGATCTCCTGCGTCCCCTCGTACGTTAGCACCGACTCCAGGTTGTTCATGTGCCTGATCACAGGGTACTCCAGCGTGATCCCGTTCCCGCCCAAGATGGAGCGGGCCTGGCGGGCGATGTCCAGGGCGGCGCGTACGTTGGCCAGCTTGCCGAAGCTGATCTGCCGCGGCTCCAGTTGCCCCGCGTCCTTCAGCGCACCCAGATGGAGGGCGGTGAGTCCCGCCTGGGCGGCGCCGACGTACATCCAGGCGAGCTTCTCCTGGGTCAGCTGGAACGCCCCGATCGGCTTGTCGAACTGGACGCGCGTCTTCGCGTACTCCACCGCCGCCTCCAGGCAGGCGCGGGCGGCGCCCACGACGCCCCAGACGATGCCGAAGCGGGCCTCCGAGAGGCAGGAGAGCGGACCGCGGAGGCCGACGACGCCCGGGAGGGCGGCGGAGGCGGGCAGGCGGACGTCGTCGAAGTAGAGGGACGAGGTGACCGACGCCCTCAGGGACAGCTTCTTGTGGATCTCAGGGGCGGAGAAGCCGGGGGTGGAGGTCGGTACGACGAAGCCGCGGATGCCTTCGTCGGTCTGCGCCCACACCACGGCCACGTCGGCGATGGAGCCGTTGGTGATCCACATCTTGGAGCCGTTCAGGATCCAGTCGGATCCGTCTTTCTTGGCATAAGTCCGCATGTTGGCGGGATCGGAGCCATGGTCCGGCTCCGTCAGGCCGAAGCAGCCGATCGCCGTCCCGGCGGACATCCGGGGCAGCCACTCCTCCTTCTGCTCATCCGAGCCATATCGCCAGATGGGGAACATGGCCAGCGAGCCCTGGACCGACACGAAGGAGCGCAGGCCCGAGTCGCCGGCCTCCAGCTCGCGGCAGGCCACCCCGTACGACACCGCGTCCGTGCCCGCGCAGCCGTATCCCTCCAGGTGCATCCCCAGCAGGCCGAGCGAGCCGAGCTCGGGCGCGAGCTCGCGCGCCGGGAAGACAGCCTTCTCGAACCAGTCGCCCACGTACGGCAGGATGCGGTCGGAAACGAACGATTTGACCGTGTCGCGGATAAGCCGCTGGTCGGCGTCGAGCCGGTCGTCCAGGCGAAGCAGGTCGTCCATCGCGGGTCCCTTCCTCACATAGGGGGCTACCAGGGTTCTACCAGGGGGAATCCTGATGTGCGAACACCGGGCGGACGGGCAGTCTGGGGACATGAGCGAATACAACGTCAAGAAGCTGCGTCGGACTCAAAAGGGCAGGATTGTCGCGGGCGTCTGCTCCGGCATCGGCGAGTACGTCGGGATCGACGCCAACCTGGTGCGTATCGCGCTGGCGATCGCGACGCTCTTCGGCGGACTGGGCGTCGGCGTGTACGCGATCGGCTGGCTCCTCATGCCCGACGAGGACAGCAACACCTCGATCGTGCAGGACCTGATCAACAAGCAGCAGGACCGCAGCAGAACGGACTGGAGCGGCGAGCACAAGCCGCAGCCGTGATCAGGCCGCGGCGGGCACGCGTTCCCGGGACCCGGTCCAGACCAGGGCGAGCACGGCCGCGCAGATCACCCCGGTTATCCCGGCCAGTGCGACCACCGGCTCTGGACCGAGTCTCTCCGCCGCGAACCCGCCGACCAAGATCCCGATCCCCTGTACGGCCATCAGGCCCGACTGCACGAGGCCGAACGCCTGGCCGCGCCGTTCGGCCGGAACGTTCTGGACGAAGGCGGCATTGGCCGCGAGCTGGTACGCCCCACCGATCCCCGACAGAACCCACGCGGCGAGCACCACGGCGAGCGGCGGCCGGAGCGCCGTCACGATCAGCGGCGCGCAGCTCAGCATGGCCATCCACCCCATGAGCCGCATCCGCCGCTCCGGCCCGACGAACCTGCTGAAAAGGAACGCCCCCACGACCGTTCCGGTCGGCATCGCCGCCATCAGCAGCCCGGTGATCACAGGAACCGGCAGCGTGCCCGTGGCGAGCTTGGCCGCGTACGGCACCGCGATGCCCTCAGGCAGGATGTAGAAGCCGCACAACCACGCGAACAGGACAAGCGTCCGCAGTTGCCGCGACCCGAACACGAGCCGGGCTCCCGCCATGGTCATGGTCCACATGGACGGTTTCGTGCCCTCGTGGTTGGCGGCGGGGCGGCGCCGTACCCCTGAGATCAGGATCAACGCGGAGCCGAGGAACGTCGCGGCGTCCAGAGCGAGCGCCCGGTAGGGGCCCAAGGTCGCGATGACCGCTCCGCCGGCCGCGAAACCGAGCATCTGTACGGCCTGGTTCGTCATGTTCTGGAGGGCCGAGCCGATGACGTACCGGTCGCCTTCGAGCACTTCGGGCAGCAGCGCGGCGCGCGCGGCCGAGAACGGCGCGCTGAGCAGCACCACCAGGAACACCAGCGCGCACAGGGCCCAGAACGGCATGCCGGGCACCGCCATCACGCCCACCAGCACGGCCCTGATCAGGTCGCACGTGAGCATGACGCCCCTGCGCGCGAACCGGTCCGCCAGGCCGGCCAGCAGCGGCCCGCCCACGATCGACGGGAGGTACGTCAGCGCGTACACCGCGGCCGTGGCCAGCGGGGAGCGCGTGCGCTCGTAGACGAGTACGGCGAGTGCCACCTGCGCGAGCTGGTCGCCCAGCAGCGAAAGGCCCTGGCCGTACCAGAGCGCCCTGAACTCCCTGATGGCGATGACTTCTCGGTATGTGGCTTGGTCCTCGGCACGGCGATGCCGTCCCTGCGGCCGTCGCGCCCGCATGGCCCCCATTGGACTCCGCTGTGCCTGACTTACGGTGCTCGGTGTGTTACCTAAGGTGCCCGATCATTATGGCAAGCCGCAACCCAAAGCAGCGAACCAAAAGCAAAGGGTTACCAGCCGAGCTCGTGAAGTCTCGCGTCGTCGATGCCGAAGTGGTGCCCGACCTCGTGGATGACCGTGATGCGCACTTCGTCGACCACGTCCTCCTCCGTATCGCAAATCTGGCATATCGCGTTGCGGTAGATCTCGATCCGGTCGGGCAGGACTGCTGAGTACCAGTCGCCGCGTTCGGTGAGGGGGACACCGGTGTACAGGCCGAGCAGGTGGGGCTCCGGCGGGTCATCGACGACCGTTACGACGACATTGCTCATGGCGCGGGTGAGGTCAGGAGGAATCGTGTCCAACGCCTCGGACACGAGCTCTTCGAACTTCTCCCGCGTAACCTCGATCACGCTTGCCATTCTGCCTCGTCACCCAGGTAGGCAAGAGACTGTATGAAGTTCACTCACAGGACAAAGGCAATCATCAACTCCAGGACGGCGAGAGCGGCGGCGGTGCTCCTCGTCGCGGCCGTGGGTGCCTGGATGGGGATCTTCCTCAGCGGCACCGTACGCGCCCAGGTCGGTCCGGTGGAGACCGGAATGTCGCTCCGCCCGGCCTGGAACGGCGAGACGGTCGTGGACGCCAGCCCGCTCGGCACGCTCACGTTCCACACGCACGACGCGCCGCTGCGGTTGCGCATCACGCTCGAGAACATCGACCAGGAGCGGGCCAAAGCCTTCATAGAGGACCCGCGTCTGGCCGACCGCCTGCCCGGCCTCATCGAGAGCGACCTGCTGGACGGCGTGCGCGCGCTTGTGATCCGCTCTCTCCTGTGCGCGGGGGCGGGGGCACTGATCGCGGTCCTGATGGTCTTCAGGCGCCCCAGAGTGGCCTTCCTGGGCCTCCTGGCCGCCGCTGTGGGCCTGGCGGGCACGGGAGCGCTCGCCGCCCTCACGTTCCGTCCGAGCTCGCTCGTCGAGCCCCGCTACTCGGGGCTCGTCGCCGCCGCGCCGTCACTGGTGGGCAGCGCCGAGTCGATCGTGACCCGCTTCGAGTCGTACAGGGCGCAACTCACCAAGCTCGTCACGAACGTCTCCAAGCTCTACGACACCGTCTCCACCTTGCCCTTGTACGACACCGACCCCAAGACCATCCGAGTCCTCCATGTCTCCGATATCCACATAAACCCCATCGCCTGGAACGTCATCCGCTCCCTCAAGGACCAGTTCGGGGTGGACATGATCATCGACACGGGCGACATTTCCGACCATGGCACCAAGGCCGAGAACAAGTTCATGGACGAGATCGGCCGTCTTGGGGTGCCGTACGTGTACGTACGCGGCAACCACGACTCGATGATCACTCAGAAGGCGGTCGAGAAGCAGAAGAACACCATTGTCCTCGACGACAAGACGGAGACGGTGGCGGGCCTGAAGATCTACGGCCTGGGGGATCCTCGCTTCACCCCGGACAAATCCGTAGCGGTCAACTCAGATCCCGCCGCACTCGGCGAGTTCGCCCGCTCCCGCCTCGCCAAGGTCGACCGGCCGGACATGATCGCCGTACACGACCCGGACGTCGGCAAGGGCTTCTCCGGCGCGGCGCCCATGATCCTCGCCGGCCACACCCACGTCCGCAAGACGACCCTGCTCCCTTCGGGCACCCGCATGCTCATCCAGGGCTCGACCGGCGGCGCCGGCCTGCGCGCCCTCGAACACGCCCAGCCCACACCCATGCAGGCCTCGGTCCTGTACTTCGACAGGGAGACCAAGCGCATGCAGGCATGGGACGACATCACGCTGGGCGGCCTGGGGGAGCAGTCGGTGTACATCCAGCGTCACGTGGAGCCCAACCCACAACGTATGATTTCTCCGGAGCCAACGAGCGCCCCGTCGCCAACGGGATCGGTCACTGGCACACAAACGCCGACCAACGGTCCGCCGCTTTGGCATCAAGGGCAATCGTCCCCTATGCTTCAGAGGTCTCCGACGGAAGGCGACAGGGAATCCTGAGCCCCCATCGTCTAGCGGCCTAGGACACCGCCCTTTCAAGGCGGCGGCACGGGTTCGAATCCCGTTGGGGGCACTGCGAGCGCTTGGCGCACCGGAAAACGGCTGGTCGAAGACCACCGAAGACCTGGTAAGCTAAGCGAGCGCAAACCGCAAGAAACGCAAGGTCCTGTAGAGCAGTTTGGAGTGCTCGCCACCCTGTCAAGGTGGAGGTCGCGGGTTCAAGTCCCGTCAGGACCGCTCTGGGTCAGGTAGCTCAGTTGGTACGAGCGTCCGCCTGAAAAGCGGAAGGTCGGCAGTTCGACCCTGCCCCTGACCACCATTATTTACCAGCACGAATGCCCCGCCCATGATCACATGGACGGGGCATATTTGTGTCTGCGTGTCTGACTGCGTGACTACGGTTCCGGAGCGAGCGGGAAGATCTCGTCCATCACCGTCGCGCCTTCCTGCATGACGGGTCGGATCTGCTTGCGGTAGACCATCTCGGTCACGAGGGTGTTCGTGTGGCCGACCAGCCGTGAGATGTGCTCGATCGGGACGTCATGAGCTGAGAGCAGCGAGACGAAGCTGTGCCGCAGCTCCCGGGGTGTCCATTCCGCCGGGTTGATGCCTTCGGCGCTTTTGAGAGCAATTCGGAGGTCACGCCGAACGTTCTCGGCGGTCATGGCGGTCTCGTTCCTGGTGCCGAACACTCGATTCTCGCTGAGTTTGCCGACGCTCTCGCCATTGGCCCGCTCGTCGAGCAGCGCCTTGAGCGCTGTCACGCAGCGAACCGGAATCCGCAGGGAACGGCGCGATTTGACGGTCTTGGTATCGCCGGACTTCCGTACAGAACGCCACACGTAGATGGCGAACTGGTCATGCTCCCAGCCGACGTCGGTTACGGCCTGCCAGGACTTTCGGGTGGCGTCAGAGCCCATCTTGCGAACGTGATGGACCAGGACGACTGCCACGCCGTAGGTGTCGGCCTGGTTCTTGGCGCGGCTCATGGCGGTGTAGTCGGCGTCGTAGGCGGACAGGCCGGGCGGAGTGGTGACCCGGATCTTGGCGAACACGTCGATGACGACCATGCGCGCGCCGGGGTTGCGTTCCAGCCATCGGGCGATGGCCTGGTCTCCGCCTCTTGGCAGGGTCTCGCACGCGGTGGCCAAGGTGAGGCCGCGTGGTGCGGGGTTGTCTCCCAAGACCTTGCTCATGCGGGATTGGAGACGGCGCGGTGTGTCCTCCAGCGCCAGGTACAGCACCGGGCCGGGCTCTACCTTTATAGCTTCCAGGGCTTTCCCTCCTCCGGCGACGGCGACGGCGACGGCCGTGGCGAGTGACAGCCAGGACTTGCCGACCTTGGGCGGACCGGCGAGCAGGTTGAGCCCTTCGGCGATCACGCCGGGCACGGCCCACTTGGTCGGTGGGAAGGTCACGGACATCAGTTCGTCTGCGGTCCACGAGGTGCGGAACGGTGTTGGTGCGGCTCCTTGGTCGCTGGGCACGTGGACCGCGTCACATGCGACCAGGCGTAGGTGAGATGGGCGTTCGCTCGTCACCCCGGGGCTCCCCCCGGTGTTGCAGCAGGTTTACACCCGGACAGTCCGCAGTATGACGAGACGCGCTTTGCTGTTCGACGCAGTGCGGCTCATCGCACTGGCCCGAGCGGAGGGCCTTGATCACGCGTTCGTGCTACTAGACGATGACAAATACTGGATCGCCTGGCATAGGCCGGGCTGCAACTGGGGGGACTGTGCATGGGCGAGTGGCAGCGCTATGTGGACGACAATCTGATCGGCTCCGGTAAGGTCAACCGGGCGGCAATCGTCAGGCTGGACGGCGGAATCTTGGCTGCTTCCGAGGGATATAAGCTCAGTGCCGCCGAGCAGAGTCAGCTCAGCAAGGAGTGCAGGGCCGTGTTCAGCGGCGGAGAGGACCAGGTCGGTGGTCTTGTGCTGGCCGGCAACAAGTTCCTCACCGCCGGGGGCGACGAGCGCTCCCTTTTCCTCAAGACCACGCACTCCATCAACTACGATCCCAAACACGCCGGTGCGATCGTGGTGCAGACGAAACAGTGCATCATCGTCGCCGAGTATGACGCCCCACTCCAAATGGCGGAATCGATTCCCGTCGTCGAGTCTCTTGCCGACGAACTGATCAACGCCGGATACTGATCACTAGAGTGGACCCCTGTGGCTAGATCTGCCGCCTGACCCGTCCGCAAAGCTCCTCGGAGCGCTTAGAAGTTCTCTCAGATGCCCGTTTCTCAATGTCAAGGGGTCGTGGAACTGGCCGGTTCGGACCGCCTACGCCAAGCGCACGCCCACGAGAAGGGGGGCCGGTAAGAATCAAGGCACACGGCCCAAAGCGACAGTGCGTGACCGGGAGCTCCGGGACGGCTTGACATAAAGCACTCAGCGGGCAACGCGACGTGGGAAAACGCGCCCCACAACGTTGTCACGGCCGCGACCGCCGGACTCATCCCCGAATGTCCTGACCGAAACTCGTGTCTGCGCTGGGCCCAGGTCACCTGCTGTGACCTGGGGAGCCTGCAAGACTGCTGTCAGGCCACCCGGTCGTGATCACAACTGGTGAGCACGGCCGCGTGGCGTTGGGGAATCAGAGACCTCCTCCGCGGGCCTGTGCACCACGTGAATGCTTACATCGGATTCACTCGACCGGGAAAGGCGGATCATGCTGATCGCTCATGCCGGTTGACACCCGTACGACCATCAAGTAAGACTCCCATTATGCAAATAACCCAAGTTTGGGAAGAACAGTGGACGACAGGCTGGACGACGCTCACTCCGTTTGAGCTATACGGCGAGTATTATCTCCTGTCGTACAAGAACGGTTCGGGAAACGCGGACCTCAGCAAGTTTCACAAGGACGGCTCATACAGCGGGGTATGGCAGCAGGGGTGGACGACGGGGTGGACGACACTCGCTCCGTTCGAGCTATACGGAGAGCCGTACCTCCTGTCGTACAAGAACGGTTCGGGAAATGCGGACCTCAGTAAATTCCACAAGGACGGCTCATACGGCGGGATATGGCAGCAGGGGTGGACGACGGGGTGGACGACGCTCGTCCCCTTCAAGGCGTACGGCGAGTATTACCTCCTGTCGTACAAGAACGGGTCGGGCGAAGCGAGTCTTGACAAGTTCGGCAGGGACGGCTCATACAGCGGGGTGTGGCAGCAGGGGTGGACGACGGGGTGGACGACACTCACTCCGTTCGAGCTATACGGCGAGCCGTACCTCCTGTCGTACAAGAACGGGTCGGGAAACGCGGACCTCAGTAAATTCCACAAGGACGGCTCATACAGCGGGATATGGCAGCAGAGGTGGACGACGGGGTGGACGACGCTCGTCCCCTTCAAGGCGTACGGCGAGTATTACCTCCTGTCGTACAAGAACGGGTCGGGCGAAGCGAGTCTTGACAAGTTCGACCAGGACGGCTCGTACAGCAATGTGTGGCAGCAGAACTGGGCGACGGGGTGGACGACGCTCGCTCCGTTCGAGCTGTACGGTAAGTGTTATCTGCTGTCTTACCAGGCGGGGACGGGAACTGCGGAGCTGAGCAGGTTTGATTTCGCCGCTGAGGCGGCGTCCGGTCGGCCGGTGCCGTCTATGACGGCGAAGGGGATTTACGAAACGCTGAAATAGAGGCGAGGGTGTCGCGGTGACACGGCAAACTGGTCACCATGGGGCAGCATTCACGGCCTGTACGTTTCGGGTTCTGTTGATCGTGCTGTGTGATCGATCAGAGGTGTGCAACGGTACGACCGGCCCCGGAACGTCAGGCGGTGAATGCTTACCCTCTCTGGTGGAGTGACTGAGTGACAACCGCGGCAGAGGATCGCGGACGTTGACGGGACGCTTGGGGATGGCTGAGCCTGGTCAGCGCCGTCATGAGCCCAGCGAGAGCGGGTGCTCGGCTTGCCTGAAAAGCGGAAGGTCGGCAGTTCGACCCTGCCCCTGACCGCCATTTTTTGCCAGCACGAATGCCCCGGCCCGTGATCACATGGACGGAACATATTTGTGCCTGCGTGTCTGACTGCGTGACTACGGTTCCGGAGTGAGCGGGAAGAGCTCATAGTGCCTGCGCAAGTGCACGCGGGATCAAGAAGGTCAAGGGCGCTGTACAGCACGTCCTGCAGCAGCACCGTCACACGCGATCACGTGTCGCCGTGCTGCGATCACCTCCTGGGCAGGGCGGCATCTCGCTGACAGGCCTGTCCTTGCGATCAAGGACTCATCAGAGCCCGGGATTCGGTGTCCCTTGGCGGAGGTGGAACGGCGCGATCGGGGCGAACCGACAGGATGACTTCGGCGCCGCAACTTGACGAGCCGGTTCATGCGCATGGCTGCTATGACCTGGAGGTGGACACCTCCGTTCAGGGGCCGGCGGACATCGCCAAGCTGATCGTTGCCGCTCTGGTGGAACCGCCGGTGGTCTCAGCTTTTGATCAGCTGCGTACGCGTAAGTCGGGAGGGCAGCCGGTGCAGGCCGACGGCCCTACTGACTCGAAATAAGTCGGCCCGCCGAAAAATAGCCGAAAAACAATTGGACGACTGGCCTGGCTCCCGCGAATGATCTGCGCATGGATGTGAGGCAGGAGACCGGCACGCTCGTCGCGCGTCTTCGCACGGTGTTCAGCTGGCGAAATGGAGGCGCGCGGATGGAGGGCTGGTGGGCGCACGCCGATGTGCTCTCGGGCCTTGGTCCGGCTCTGGCGCGCCTTCACCCGCATGCCCGCCCCAGCGTGGTGATCGCGCCGGAAGCCCGCGGCTTCATCATCGGGCCGCTCACAGCCGTCGCGGCGGATGCCGGATTCGTTGAGATGCGAAAAGGCCGTGCCAATGATGACTACGGTGACGAGGTTCTCGTCCAGCACCGGGTCATGGTTCGCAGCACGCCGCCCGACTACGCCGACCGGACCCTGGATTGGGTGGTGCAGCGGCGATTACTGTATCCCGGCCACCGGGTGCTGTTCGTGGACGACTGGGTGGAGACCGCAGCCACCGCCCAGACCGCGCGCCGGATCGTCGAGGACAGCGGCGCGACGTGGATCGGCGCCGCGGTGATCGTCGACGCCACCGATGGCCGATCCCACCCAGACCTGCGCCTGCGCGCCCTCCTGCGACTGAGGGAGCTGCCCTGAATTCGGATATGGCAGGAAATCGGCGAATAATTGGCAGCTCTTCCTATCGCCGCGTCCATCGCGGCTGCTGGAGAATGCCGGCGGCCTGTTTCCGGATTCCGCATGACGGAGCAGGCGGCGAAGCCATGGTGATAGCGCAGCGGTTGCTGCCTGAAGTCAATGGAGAGGTGGACCGTGGCCATGGCCCCGGATGAGGCCGTCATGAGCGAGCGAGCTCGGGCACTGCTTGAACGAGGCGTACGGCTCGCGGAGCTGGATCGCCCAGCCGACGCCCTGACCGTCGAACAGGAGGCCATCGCCCTCTACCGGCACCTGGCCGCGGCCGATCCCGACCGTCACCTCCCCGGCCTCGCCAAGGCCCTGAGCAATGTCGGCGTGACCCTGTCGGCGCTCGACCGTCCTGCCGACGCCTTGGTCGCGGAGCAGGAGTCCGTCGCCATCCGCCGTCAACTGGCCGCGACCGACCCCGACACCCACAATGCCGACCTCGCCGACTGCTTGTTCAGCCTCGGCGTGACCTTGTCCGAGCTCGACCGCCCAGCGGACGCCATGGTCGCGGAGCAGGAGTCCGTCGCCATCCGCCGTCAACTGGCCGCGTCCGACCCCGGCACCCACCTTCCCGACCTCGCCGACACGCTGCTCAATGTCGGCGTGAGCCTGTCGAAACTGGATCGCCCGGCCGACGCCCTGGCCGTCGAGCAGGAGGCCGTCGCCCTCTACCGGCGACTGGTCGCGACCGACCCCGAACGCCACCATCCCGACCTCGCCAAATGCCTCGCCAGCCTGGGGTCGACCCTCTCGGCGCTCGATCGCCCTGCCGACGCCTTGGTCGCGGAGCAGGAGGCTGTCACCCTCTACCGGCGACTGGCCGCGACCGACCCCGACACCCACGGTGCCGACCTCGCCGACGCCCTGACGAACCTCGGCGTGAGGCTCTCGGAGCTTGACCGCCCGGCTGACGCCCTGGTCGTCGAGCAGGAGGCCGTCGCCCTCTACCGGCGACTGGCCACAGCCGACCCCGACCTTCACCGTTCCGATCTCGCCGATTCGCTGACCAATCTCGGTGTGACCTTGTCGGCACTCGACCGCTGGGCCGAGGCCCTGACCGTCGAGCAAGAAGGCATCGACATCCGCCGCCAACTCGCCGCGGCCGACTCTCAGAGCCACCTCCCCGGCCTCGCCAAAGCCCTCGCCAGCCTCGGTGCGACCCTGTCGGCGCTCGACCGCTGGACCGAAGCTCTGGCCGTCGAGGAGGAGGCCGTCAACCTCTTCTGGCAGCTGACCGCGGCCGACCCGCAGAGCCACCTTCCCGACCTCGCCAAAGCCCTGGCCGGCGTCGGTGTGACCTTCGGGGAGCTTGACCGCCTTGCCGAGGCTCTGGACGCCGAGAAGGAAGCCGCGACCCTCTTCCGGCAACTGGCCGCCACCGACCCCGACCTTTACCGTGCCGATCTCGCAACAGCACTGGTCAACGTCGGCGTGCGGTTTACGGAGCTCGACCGCCCAGCCGAAGCCCTGCGCGCGGAGCAAGAGGCCGTCGCCATCCGCCGGGAACTGGCCGCGGCCGACCCTGACCAGTACAGCGCCGACCTCGCGGGCGTACTGACCAACCTCGGCCTGACCTTCGCGGCACTCGATCGCCCCGCCGACGCCTTGCACGTGGAGCGGGAAGCCGTCGCCGTCCGCCGGCAACTGGCCGCGACCGACTTCGGCCAGCACGGCTCCCACCTCGCCACGTCCCTGGAGACCCTCGGTATGAGGCTCGCGGATCTCGGCCGCACCGCCGAAGCCCCGAACGTCGGGCAAGAGTCCGTCACCGTGTTCCGGCAACTGGTGGCGACCGACCCGGAAAGTCACCTCCCCGGCCTCGCCGCAGCGCTGATCAGCCTCGGTGCGACCCTGTCGACAGCTGACCGCTGGGCCGAGGCCATGACCGCCGAACAAGAAGCCGCCAGTCTCTTCAGGCAACTGGCCGCCACCGACCCCGACCGCCATCGCCCCAGTCTCGCCAAAGCCCTGACCCACCTCGGCGTGACCTTCTCGGAGCTCGGCAGGTCGGGTGACGCCCTGACCGCCGAGCGGGAGGCCGTCACCATCCGCAGGCAACTGGCCGCGTCCGACCCCGATCGCTACCGCCTCGAGCTCGCCGACGCACTGAACAACCTCGCCGTGAGCCTCTCGGAGCTGGGCCGTGAGAAGGAGGCAAGGCAGGCGTTGGACGAAGCTGAATTCATCCGCGAAGACCAGTAGGACGGGGGCGAGTGCCAGGCGAAGGTCGTGGGCCATGCCAGGTGCGGCCCATCGTGATCGAGATCCGCGCGCCGTCGGACTCGTGGCCGTGATGTCCGATGCCGGGCCGCGATGAGCTCGAGCATCGTACGCCGCGCCCCACGCCTCGGCGGCGTTTGGCAACTGCGATGCGACGTGGCACCCTTTCACAGGTGACCAGCAGTCCCGCCAAGGCGCAGCACCTGCGCGACCTCGCGCGGCTGCGCCGTGTTCGCGACCGGATCGACCGGGAGTACGAACAGCCGCTGGACGTCGAGGCGCTCGCCCGCGGCGTGAACATGTCCGCCGGGCACCTCAGCCGCCAGTTCCGGCTCGCCTATGGCGAGTCGCCGTACGGCTACCTGATGACACGGCGGATCGAGCGCGCGATGGCGCTGCTGCGTCGTGGCGACCTCAGCGTCACCGAGGTCTGTTTCGCGGTCGGTTGCTCGTCGCTGGGCACCTTCAGCACTCGCTTCACCGAGTTGGTCGGCGTGCCGCCCAGCGTCTATCGGCGCGAGGCGGCACGGGCGACGGCGGGGATGCCGTCGTGCGTGGCGAAGCAGGTGACCAGACCGATCAGGAATCGAGAAGCACCGCTCAGCGAGCCGCCCCTAGCCTGACCGGCATGGACATCACCATTCACTCGTGCTTCCTCCCGCATGACGACCCGGACGCCGCCCTGGCCTTCTACCGCGACACCCTCGGGTTCGAGGTCCGCAACGACGTGGGTTACGGCGGGATGCGCTGGATCACGGTCGGCCCCGCTGACCAGCCTGGCACGTCCATCGTCCTGCAGCCGCCGGCGGCCGACCCCGGCGTCACCGAGGACGAGCGCCACACCATCGCCGAGATGATGGCCAAGGGCACCTACGCCGGCATCCTCCTGGCCACCGCCGACCTCGACGGCACCTTCGAGCGGGTGCAGGCCAGCGGCGCCGAGGTCATGCAGGAGCCGATCGAGCAGCCGTACGGGGTTCGCGACTGCGCCTTCCGCGATCCCGCGGGCAACCAGGTCCGCATCCAGGAGCTGCGCTGAGCCGTACGGCGAGCGGTACGGTTCCCCGGGTGCAGGCGTTGATCGACAAGCCCGGGGACCGGCAGGGGCGTACGGGTCAGCGGTGCAGCAGGAGCGGCAGCCGGCTCCAGCCGTGCGCGATGAAGGACGGGACGTGCGGCAGCGCGGTCTCGTCCACGGCCAGCCGGAGGTCAGGGAACCGGGCGAACAGCGCGGGCAGGGCGGTGAGCGCCTCCTGGCGGGCGAGCGGAGCCCCGATGCAGCGGTGCACGCCGATGCCGAAGGCCAGGTGCTCGTCGCGTTGCTGGGTCGGGTCGAACCGGTCGGCGTCCGCGCCGTGCTGGTCCGGGTCGTGCCCGGCAGCCATGTAGCTGGCGATGATCGCGTCGCCCGCCTCGATCCGTACGCCGGCGATCTCGATCGGCTCGATGGCGAACCGCAGCGGCAGGTTGGCGATCGACGGCGCCCAGCGCAGCGTCTCCTCGGTCACCGCCTCCCAGGAGATCTCTCCCGCCAGGACACGCCGGAGGTGGTCCGGATGGGTGAGCAGGGCTTGCACGGCGTTGCCGATCAGGTTGACGGTGGTCTCGTGCCCGGCCGCGATGAGGAGCAGCAGGGTGTCGCGGAGCTCGTCGTCGCTGAGGGAGTCGCCGCCGTCACGGACGTTGATCAGCTCGGTGGTCAGGTCGTCGCCCGGGTGCTCGCGCTTGTAGGCGACGAAGGCGGGCAGCACGGTGGCGATCTGGGCCGCAGTGGCCGCCGCCTGCTCCGGCGTGGCGGTGGTGTCCATGATGGCCTCCATCATCTGGGCCATCTCCACCCGCATGTCCGCGGGGACGCCGAACAGCTCGCAGATCACCCGCATCGGCAGCGGGTGGGCGTAGGCGCTGCGCAGGTCGACGACCTGGCCCGGCGGCACCGCGGCCATGGCGTCCAGCAGCTCCGCGACGATCCCCTCGACGATCGGCTGCATGGCCTTGGTGCGGCGCGCGGTGAAGCTCGGGGCGATCAGCTTGCGCAGCCGGCGGTGCTCCTCGCCATAGGCGCTGAGCATGTTCGACACGCCGATCCAGGTCATGATCCAGGTCCAGCCGGGCTCGGTGAGCGCCTGAGGCAGCAGCCGCCAGTGCCGCTTGTCCTTGCTCACCATCGGGTCGAGGATCAGCTGCTTGAGCAGGTCGTGCCGGGTGACGGCCCAGGCAGGGATGCCTCCCGCGAGCTCTACGAGGACCAGGGGGCCGAGGTCACGTAGCCGACGGACCTCACCGGGGAGGTCTGCTCCGAAGGGGTCGAGGGCGACGGGGGCTGTACTGCCCAAGGGGATTCTCCTGGCTGATCGGGGCGGATGGGGGTGAAGCGCACCGGCAGGTGTGCCAGCGCACGGTGGAACGGGCCGGGCCGCCACAGGAGCTCGTCGCGCGGCACGGTCAGTTCCAGGTCGCACAGGTGAGAGGTCAGGCGCTCGATCGCGGTCATGGCGATGAGCACGGCCGGGTCGCTGGCCGGGCAGCGGTGCGGCCCGGCGCCGAAGCCCAGGTACGCGCCGCCGTCGGAGCGCAGCTCCTCGGGCACGTTGGTGGGCTCGGTGTTGGCCGCGGCGTAGGAGACGAGGACCAGCTCGGCCGGCTGGATCCAGGTGCCGTGGAAGTGCACGGGCTGGCGCACGAAGTACGGGCCGTAGTTCGACATGGCGGGCTCGGCGCGCAGAGCTTCCATCAGGGCGTCGTACGTGCTGAGGGCGCCGTTGGTGAGCGAGCTGTAGTAGCGGTCGTCGCTGACCATCCGCGAGATCGTGTTGGAGATCAGGTTGGCCGTGGGCTCGTAGCTGGCGGCCATCACGAGCACGATGTTCTGCGCCAGCTCGTCGGGCTGCAGCCCGGCAGGATGGTCGATGAACCAGGAGGTCAGGTCGTCGCCCCGGTGGGCGTACTTGGCCTGGATCAGCTCGCCGATGTAACGGGTGAACGCCTCGCTGCCCCGCGCGGCGGTCTCGCCGTCGGCCTCCATCAGGTCCGCCAGGGCCTGGATCAAGCCGGCGCTGTCGGCGTCGGGCCGCCCGAAGAGCAGGTTGAAGACGCGCGCCGGGATCTGCGCGGCGAACTCGGCGACCAGGTCGGCCTCGCCCTTCGCGGCGAACTGAGCGATGAGCGAGTCGGACACCTCGCTCACCATCTGGCGCAGCTTGTGCGGCTGGACCAGCTGGAAGCAGTCGGAGATCACCTTCCGGTAGCGGGCGTGATCGGCTCCGTCGGAGAACAGCGCGTTGGGCCGGTGGCCGAGCATGGCGATCATCCCCGCCGCCTCCGGGGTGTCGGGGAGCCGCTTCTCCCAGTCGCTGGGGTTCTTGCGCCAGACGCCGCCGGCGTTCGTGAGCACGTCCACGGCGGCCTGGTAGCCGATCACCAGGTGGGCCTCGATGCCGGGGGCGATCTCGACGGGCGCGACCGCGCCGTGCCGCCGGCGCAGCTCCGCGTAGATCGCCTGCGGGTCCCTGGCGTACTCGGGCCCGTACAGGCGCCCGGCGTCGGGCAGATAGCGCATGGTCATGACAGCACCAGCTCTCTGATGTGCTCCACCAGCGCGATCAGCGAGGCGCGGGCGGAGGCTGGGTCGCGGGCGTCGCACACCACCAGCGGCGTGCGCGGGTCCAGGTCGAGCGCCTTGCGCAGGGCATCGGGCGGATAGTCCGGCGAGTCGGGGAAGTGGTTGACGGCCACCGCGTACCGGATGCCGGCGTTCTCCACCAGGTCGAGGACGGCGAAGCTGTCGTCGATGCGGCGGGTGTCGGCCAGCACCAGCACTCCCAGCGCGCCGCGGACGAGCTCGTTCCACAGGACCTGGAACCGGGTCTGCCCAGGGGCCCCGAACAGGTAGAGCACCACGCCCGGCAGGGTGAGGCGGCCGAAGTCGATGGCGGTGGTCGTGGTCGTCTTCTCGTTCACGCCGCTGAGGTCGTCGACCAGTGTGCCCGCCTGGGTGAGCACCTCCTCGGTGTTGAGGGGCTTGATCTCCGAGAGGGCGCTCACGATGGTCGTCTTGCCCACGCCGAACGGCCCGGCGATGACCAGCTTGACCGGGATGTGTTCGGTACTGATACGGCTGTCAGAGAGCGCGGAGGCCACTGAGCACCAACTCCAAGATCTCGATGTCGGGCAGGTCGGCGGCCGGCGGATCGCGGGTCAGCAGCGTTCCGCCGCCGACCAGCCCGGCGACCAGCAACCGCACCACGCAGTACGGCAGGCCCAGGTGCGCGGCGCACTCGTACACCGACAACGGACCCTCCTGCAGCAGCGCCAGCAGATGCGACCCCGGAGGGTCCAGCCCGTTGGTGGCGGCGTCAGGTGCGATGTAGACCAGGGTCGTGCGCTCGACGTTGATGTGCTCGGGCACGGTCAGCCTCGCGGCGGCCATGTAGTCCGGGACGACCCGCCGCCGCTGCCGTCCGGAGGTCATGGCCGGACGCCCGGCACCCTGGCCGCGCTGGCCTCGTCGAGAGCCTTGATCAGCTTCTGCACCTGGAGCTGCACCTCGTAGGCCAGCGAGCCGATGTTGACCGACCCGGTGGCGGCGACGACGATGGCGGCGCGGTCGCCTGCCGGGGCGATGTAGTAGTAGCCGCTGCCGGCGGATATGACGATGTCCACCACCTCGCCGTCGGCGCCGTTGCTGAGTCCGTCGCACAGGGCGCGGGCGGCCCCCAGCACTGAGCTCGTCATCGCGGCGGCGCGCTCGCCGCTCTCGGCGGTCACGTCAGCCGAACCACCGAGGATGAGCCCGTCACGGCTCAGCACCACGCCGCGGGCGACACCGGGCAGTGCCAGCAGGGGCGACAGGACCCAGGACACGTCGAGGGACAACGGGCGACCTTTGGTCTGAACACGGCCTGAAGCGCTGTGAGTGTCCATGGAGCGGTCAATTCCCTTCGGTGATGTCGTGCTGCTGCGGCGGGAGCGCTTCGCGGCGGCCCGCTTCGGCTCCGACCTGGAAGTCGCCCCACCGCTTCTGGGCCTCCTCCGGGGTGGTGAGCAACTTGTCGCCCGATCCGTCAGGGCCGCCGGAGCCGCCCGGTACGCGGTTGGGCCTGGTGCCGGACGTGGCAGACGGCGGCTGGCGGCGGCGCTGCGGCAGCGGTGCGAGCTCCTCCGCGGGGGCACGCCGCTGCTCGGGGGCCGTCGCGGGCTCAGGGCGGAGCTCCGCGGCGGGCTCGGGCCGTACGGAGGAGGCGACCGGCTCCGACCCGAGGGGCATGTCGGAGGTGGTCGGGACGGCGGCTACGGGCGTGGGGACGGCGGCCACGGGCTCAGGCCGGAGGGACATCCCGGAGGTGGGGACGGCGGCGCGGACCGGCTCGGGCGCCAGCACCGACGGACGGCTGTCCTCCGGCATCTCCACCAGCAGGGCGTTGGGGATGCTCAGCACGGCCTGGACGCCGCCGAAGGCGCTCTTCTTGACCGTGACCTGCATGCCGTAGTGCGCGGCCTGGCGGCCGATCGCGGCCCAGCCGGTGTGGGGCGGGTTGCCCAGGTCGATCAGGCGGACCGGGTGGGTGCCGCTCAGCAGGCGGGTCGCGCGGGCGTACTGGTCCTCGTTGAGGCCGACACCGGCGTCGTCGATGACGATGGCGGCGCCGTTGTTGGTCTCGTGCACGGCGATGGTCACCTTGAGCGTGCCGTGCGAGTGGTGCACCGCGTTGGCCAGCAGCTCGGCGGTGATGAACAGGATCGACTCCGCGGCGCGGGCCGCGACCCCGATCCGGCGGCGCAGGTGGTTGGCCGGGCCCTCGACGCGCTGCTCGAAGTTCTCCACCCGGGAGATGGCGCCCACCACCAGGTCCACCAGATAGGTGTCGTCACGCGACAGGCCGGGCGTGGCGCCGCAGGCGATGCCGGTGACCTGCACGCGGCGGATGATCAGCTCGTTGAACATGTCGAGTCCGAGCACCTCGCGCAGCAGCGCCGTGTGCTCGTCGCCGCTGTAGCGCTGCTGCACACCGGCGAGCAGGTCCTGGGCGCGCAGTGCCTGGGTCTGGACGCGGGACATCGCGCCCCTGACGACTGCCTGGGCCACCTCGTCGATGCGCTCGCCTTCCTCGCGGACGCCGCGGGTGAGCGCCTCGAGGATGGCGCGGTGCTGCCTGTCGATGTCCGTGCCGGCGAGCGCCGGGTTCTGCACGCCGGGCACGATCACGTGCGGGGCGCGCAGGTGGGACAGCAGGGCGGGGATCCGCTTCGAGATCAGGTGCTCGGTCTCTGCCCGCAGGAGGTCCTGCTGGGCGCGTGCCTCGCGCAGCAGCTCCGCGCCTTCCTGGGCCTGGCGCTCCGCCTGCATCTGCCGCTGGTTCCTGGCGCTGGTCTCGCGCGTGAGGTGCTCGTGCGCCTGACGGGCCTGAACGAGCTGCCCACGGACCTGGGCGAGGTCGCGGCGTACGCGCGAGTGGAGGATCAGGACGCCCGCGAGGGCGAGAGCGAGAACGGCGGCGCCGATCACTATCGGGACACTGAAGGAGTCTGGCGGCATGACAGTCCTGGGGTCGGGGGGAGCCGGCGGGGGAGATGTCGACCGCCGAAGAGCCCGCTATCGGCGCGTGCCGGTCTCACACGGCGGCCGGCGGGGACCGCGTCGGCGTGGCACGCGCCCATCCGCGCCGCCGGCACGGCTGCGTGCCTGGTGCGGTTCTGCCTGAGGCACGGCGGGGCCAAGCGACATGGGCATCCTCGGTCTCAATGGAACGACGGCCAAACGGGAAAACCAGTATTCCCGTTTAGTCACGATAGTCAACCGTGTGTAAGCTCGTCACTGCGCTCGGCCTACCATCATTGTCCGATTTGTCCGGATTCATGACGAGTGTCGTGGCGGACGGAGCGGTTGCGGCTCCTGGTGTCTGCGCCCTGGGGTCGGTGTGCTGGAGCGAGCCCGCCGAGAGTGCCGCTTCGTCGCCGAGCGGGTGTGCGCGTTACGGCGCGGTAGAGCGGACTTATCCGCCTAATTCCCCTAATATCGTGATAATTCTACTCATTTTGGCCGAGGTTAATTTCTTGGTCTCTTGCCCTTGTTGACGATGTTTTCTCGGTGCATGCTCCAGGCAGGGGGATACGGAGGGGAGATCCCAAACAGCGCTGAGTAATGACGTATCCATAAACCGCCGGCCCGGTTTGCCGATACGTCTGATTCGGCGTGCTTACCGGAAGGGAGCAGCTCATGGGTGACGAGACTGTAAGGGACATCAACAGCACTTTGTCCGCGCGGAAAGGGCTCGATACGGGAATCGGCGTTCTGAACACCGATGAATGGCGCAAGTTGCAGGCGTTCGCGGACATGGCCGTAAACAAGAACCCGGCGACCGAAGAGGCCATGCGGACGATGCTGGGTCTCAAGTCCGGCGACGCGCTGAAGGAGGACTTCAAGGACACGGTCGGGATCTATGCCTCCCTGAAGGCCGACTGCGCCGTCTTCAAGGACGAGATCCAGCCGAAAACCGTGGACCTGGCCAGCGACATCGTCCAGTACCAGCGCCGGGTGGACACGGTGTACGAGCGTCTCATCCGGCTCCTCGAGGATTACGAGTCTGGTCGCGACATCGCTGCGAAACTGATTGAGCTGGAGAAGCAGTGGGGCGCAGGCGCACCGTCTCCAGAGTCGGCGGAAATCAAGGTGAAGTTCCAGAAATACGTGGAACGGCTACTCAAGGATGCCGAAGAGAGGGCCAAGAGGGCCCTTGAGCTCAACGAGAAGATGAAAGCCTTCAAGGCCGCCCTCGAACGTTCGTCCGGGGAGTTCGAAACTCACCTGACTCGGTACCGGGCGAGATATGGCGACGCCGAGAAGGAAGTCGAGAGGATCAAGGGCGAGATCGCGCTGCTCGACCAGGACCTGGCCGGCGCGCGGAAGAAGGACAAGGACGAGCGCATTGTCCTGGCCACGGCTCCGGTATATCTCGTCATTCCCGCTTTCGGCCCGTTCATCATGGCCGGGGTGCTGATCGGAGTCGGAATCGATCTGGGCCTCCAGGTCGAAAGAATCAAGGAGAAGGTCAAAAAACTCGAGGCCGTGCGGAGCAAGCTCGGCATCGAGCAGAAGTTCTTCGCCGAGTACAAGACAGGGATGGACCTGACCCAGAAGACCAAGGAGGACCTCACCATTGTGCAGCCGCTCGTCGCGAAGATCGCCGCAGCGTGGAACACGCTCACCAGCGACCTGAAGGACCTGAGCCAGGAGCTGCTCAAGGACGCGGAGGGGAACGCGCTGGCCGAGGAGTGGGACCTCGCTTCGCTGGACCTGGAGACCGCCCGGAAGACGTGGCGCGCACTGGAACAGCAGGCCGACCGCTATCGCAACTTCGCTGTCGCCAAGGAGGTGGAGACCGCAGAGGAACTGACCTCGGGCATCAAGGTCGCGGCGTAGGAGGGGAAGCAATGGCGGCATCCACCACCGCATCGGACGTCCACGCCCGGGTGACGTCGATGCTCGAGAAAGAGAACCGGTTGTTCCCGATCACGAGCCCGGGTTATTCGAAAGTCGTCGGCCGCTTGACAGCCGCAAACCTGTGCGTCGATCTCGAGACCGTCTATGCGGAGGCCGAGGAGAAAAAGGCGACCGCGCTCGTCGTCTTCGCCGACACAGTCCGGATCCCCGCGTCGTTCAAACGACGACTACTGGGTGAGGACCTCGGCCTGCTCAGCATCGTGGCCAGATCCATCGAGATCGAGGGAGACGGCGCCGGTCTGATCCTGAAGTACGACAAGGAAAAGGCCCGGCAACCTGTGCTCCGCATTCTCGCCCACGAGGTCACGGGGACGTTTACGGTACGGGCATACGGGACGCAAGACGAAAAGCGCGTGATCGCACCTCCGGGGGAGGAGCCGCTTCGCTACCGGTCGTACACCTGCGACGCCGACGGCCTGGTGGAGCGGCAGGGAAGGCTGGCGATCGACCTGCTCGACGTCTCCAGCCCGCTCCGTCAGGTGCTCACGGCGAGCTTCGACCTGGCCGCGGGGCTCATGCGCGCACACGTGCCGCGGCCGGAGGAACAGGAACTCGCGCGTTCCATCCTGAGCTGGATCGTCCGCTGGGCCGCGTATCCGTCGCCGTACCTCACGAGGCTTTTCCAGGACGCCGACACGCTGAGCCGGCTGCTTCCCGTCACTCGGGACGGCCACACCACCCACAGCCTTCCGGTTCTCACCTCGGACCGGTACCTGAGACTGGCCCGCGCTCAGTACGAAACCGCGAAGAAGTACGAGCTCGACCGCGGCTTCGACGGCGTCCGGGACGACCTGCACAAGGTGGTGTCGGAGGTCGTGGGCGCGTGGATGGGCCGGGACGATGTTGATCTCCAGGACATCGACCAACAGATCGACGAAGCACGAAGACTCATCGGCGAATCCACCGCGACCCTGGAAAGAGTGTCGAAGGAACTGGAGAACCAGGCCTTCGACGCGAAGCTGAAGGGCATCCGGCTCGAGGGTGAGCTGGCGCAGGACCGGATCATCAAGATCACGAAGGCGACGTTCGAGATCGTGATGGGCGTCGTCCAGATCGGGGTCGCGATCAGTGGCGTGGTCGGCAACCCGGCCGCGGCGGGGGCGGTGGCCTCCGCGAATCCGGCGACCTTCCTCAACACCATGTCGAAGTTCGGACAAGCGGCGAAGCTCACGGGCAAGCTGTTGCCGACAGTCATGATCCTCTACGCGTCGCCGTACTGGCTGTACCGGGGCTACGAGTCCGGGAGCGACGACGACAAGAAGGCACTCCAGGACAGCATGAAGTCGATGGGGCCCGCAGCGACGAGGATCCTCTCGGCCGCGAAAACCCTCATGAAGGTGAACCAGCCGCTGAACACAGTGGAGAAGATCGGGGAACTGGTCAGCCAGACCGCGGGCGTACCCACCGTCATCGAGTCCAAAGCCGTGTGGGACAGCTTCGACGCAGAGACCGGTGCGGAGTTCGAGAAGATCACCCGTGATCCCGAGGCGACCACGTCGGTCGTCGACGCGGTGCTCGCGTATCGAACCACGGTGCAGAAGTACTCGATCTACCAGCGGGCCTTCTGCGAGCAGCAGGCGTTGCTCGCCCAGCAGGTGCGCGCGCTCGGGACCCTGCTCATCCGCAAGGACGGCATCCAGAAGAAGAAGGCCACGCTCGCCGCGCTCCGCAACGATCTGACCCGGAAGGACGAGGCGGTCGAGCTGCTGCGCTCGCTCCGCGACGCACGGCTCTACGAGCTGAGGCAGTCCTTCTTCACCGCCCTCCACAGATACCGGGCCGCGTACTTCTGCGAACATCTGGCCTGGCCGCCGGGTATGCCCCCGGTGGCCGTCCCGACCGATGCCGCGCAGATGAGCGAAGCCCTGACGGATGTCGAGCGGGCGATCTCAGAGGTCAGGCCGCCGGTGATCGGCGACTTCGAGCGGACGCTGGTCCTGAAAAAGGCGGACCACAAGGAGCTCTTCGCCGACCTGGTGTCGAGGAAGGAGGGGAAGTTCACTCTGGAGCCGGCGGAGCCGGTCTTGGCCAAACACGACCTCGTCCGCCTGAGCCGCGTCCGCGTGTGGCTGGTGGGCACGGGGGAAAGCCAGGTCTCGGTCGAACTGCACGCCGGCGGGGGCTTCCAGGACCGGGCACCAGGTGGCGGACTGCGGGCCTTCTCCGGTCAGCTCTACGCCATCACCTTCGAGTACGAGGGCAAGAAGGTCATCTACGACTCACGGCTGGAGGGTGTGCGTCCCATGCCCTTCACCACGTGGAGCCTTCGCGTGGACGCCCCCGATTCCGCTCTGGCGGCCGTCAGCGAGATCAAGTTCTTCATGAGCGGGACATCATCCGCCAGGCACTCTGGTTGAGGACCCGTGGGGTCGCTCCTCGAGGAGCGGCCCCACGGTCGCTTGGCTACCGGGTCGTGCAGACGGTGCCGTTGAGGGTGAAGACGTCGGGCAGGACGTTCGGACCGGTGTAGTTGCCGACGAAGCCGATCGTGGTGGACGCCCCCGTGGCGAGGGAGCCGTTGCCGGACTCGTTGACGACCTTGACGTCCGGCCCGTTCTGCGTCCAGACGGCGCTCCAGCCGCTGCCCAGGCTCTGCCACGTCCTGGGCCAGCTGAAGTTCAGGGTCCAGCCGTTGATCGGGGCGCCGTTGTTGGTGATGTCGATGGCGCCGACGTAGCCGCTGGCCCAGTCGGTCTGTACGGTGAGCCGTACCGAGCAGGAACTGGCCGCGGGCGTGCCGGTGGTGAACGTCAGCGGTGGCGAGGCCCAGGAGAGGCCGCCGCCGCTGTCCCTGGCGATCACGTTGAGCGTGTAGCGGGTGCCCGGCTTGAGGTTGTGCACCGTGAACGAGGTCCCGGTGGTCTCCCCGAGCTGCTCGCTGACGGCTCCGTTCTGGCGGTGGAGCTCGTACTTGGCGATCGGGCGGGAGCCGGGGGAGGCGGCGGGCCAGGAGATCGTGGCGGTCTTGTCGGTCACCTGAGCGGCCGTGGGCTGCCCTGGCGCGCCCGGGCCGCCGCTCTGGGGTGTGGCGGGGCGCAGGATGAGCGTGGTCAGGGAGAGCGGCGGGAGCGTCTGGCTCGTCGCGCTGCCGGTGCTCGAGGTGGTGATGGCGGTGGCGCCGTTGGTGTGCGTCAGTACGGTGGGCGCCCCCGAGGCCGGGCTGTAGCCCGTGTAGTCGATCGCGACGGGGTATGACGTGTCCGACGAGGTGTTGATCAGCATGACCGCCAGGTCGCCGTTGGGCCGGCGGGCGGCGTGCGCGCTGACCTTCGCCTGGTCGGTCGCGGCCCGGACGAACTGGTCACCCGGGCGGGCGAACTTGCTCACCATCTGGAGCGCGTAGTACGGCGCGAAGGGCGTGTTGAGCGCCGGCTCGCAGACGCTGCCGTCGGACGTGCACGTCCCGCTGGACAGCAGGCCGAAGTCGCCGTAGTCGGTGTGCCCCTCGACCTGTGAGACGGTGCCGATGCCGTTGTGCACGTTCCACCAGTCGACCGTGAACACCCCGTTCGCCAGCAGCGTCGCGTACGAGTCGGCGGCGGCCAGCGCGCCGGGCTGGGTGTTCGTGCCGTTGCTGTTCGACCCGGTGTTGAACTCGGTCATGGCGATGCCGATCCGCTCGGAGCCGGTCCCCGCGTACTTCGCGATCTGCTGCCGGGTGAGCTGGACAATGTCGGATACATGTCCGGTCTTGTCCAGGGCGCCCGGATACCAGTGCACGATCACGAAGTCGATCTTCGGGCCGGCGGTCGACAGGACGACCTTGTTCCAGCTGCCGCTGTCGCCGTCGGCGACGATGGCGTCGGGCCAGTTGGCGGCCGTGGTCAGCACCGCGCCGATCTTGATGGTGGGATCGACCGCCTTCATGGCGTCCGCGTAGGCCACGACGTGGCGGGCGTACTCGGCCGGGCTCTTGTCGGCGTGGTTGTCGGCCTCCCAGGCGGCGCCGTAGTGGCCGTTGCCGTAGTTCTCGTTGCCGATCTCCCAGTACTTGATGCCGTAGCCCTTGGTGACGTTGGCCTGGCGCACCCAGGCTGCCGCCTCCTCGGCGGTGCCGGTGCCGTAGTTGGCGGTCACCATCGCCTGCGCCCCGGTACGCCGTACCCCGCGCATGAAGGTGTCGAAGTCGGTGTTGGGAGCCACGTAGCCGCCCGGAGCGGTGTGGTCGGCCCAGTGGTAGATGTCGGAGTAGGAGCCGCCCGGGTAACGCAGGAGCTTCACGCCCGCGTCCTTGAGCCGGTCGGCGGTCTCGTCAGTGCCCAGGTTCGTGTCCCAGATCGCATGGTTGGAACCGATGCCGGTCTCGGGGACGGTCGCGAGAGCGGCGCGCGTGTTGACGGTCACCGCGACGGGGGTGACGTCGTCGGCGTACGCCACGGGGGCGTTCAGTGCGGTCAGCGTCAGCAGTAAGGCGGACGCGGCTCGTAACAACGTTCGGGGCATCGGCGTACCTCGCCATGGTCAGCGGAATTCACTCGATGCCTCCTCCTGACCAGGAGGCACCATGATCATGAGTGGGTCTCGCCAAACCGTCAAACAATGGTGAAACTTTCAGCTGTGGATCTTCTACTCGTACGGCTGCGGGAAGCCGGATTCGACGCCGTGTCCGCGGAGACGGCCAATGGGGGAGTGGTGGCGCTGGCGGGCCTCGCGACCCTGCGCGACGGAACGCGCGTGTTCGCGAAGACCCTGCGCACGCCCGTACAGGACCTGTTCGAGGTCGAGGCAGAAGGGCTGCGGGCGCTGCGCGAGCTGGGCGGCGCCACCACTCCCGAGGTGCTGGCGGCCACCGCCGATCTGCTCGTGCTCGAACCCCTGCCGCCGCGCCGCGACGACGACGAGCGCTTCTGGGAGAGGCTGGCGCACACCGTCGCCACCCTCCACACCGCCACGGCGGACCGGTTCGGCTGGCACCGGGACGGCTGGCTGGGGCGGCTGCACCAGGACAACACCTGGGACGAGGACGGGCACGCCTTCTTCGCCCAGCGCAGGATCCTGCGCTGGCTGCCGGAGCCGCTGGTGGAGGCGGCCTTCGACCGCGAGGAGCGCCGGGCGCTCGAACGTCTCTGCGCCGCGCTCCCCGAGCTGCTCCCGCCACAGTCACCGGTGCTGACGCACGGCGACCTGTGGCTCGAGAACATCCTCTGCGGCCGGACCGGCGGCCCGGCGCTGATCGATCCGGCCGTCTCCTACAGCTGGGCGGAGGCCGACCTCAGCATGCTCTGGTTCTCGCCGCGCCCGCCTGCTGCGGACCGGTTCTTCGAGGTGTACGCGGACACGGCGCGCCTGGCCGACGGGTGGCGGGACCGCATGCCGGTGTTCCACCTGCGCGAGCTGCTGAGCAGCATCGCGCACGACGACAACGCGCCTGAGTGCGCCGCGGTCGTGCGCGAGATCATCAGGCCCTTCGCCTAGTTGTACTTGTACAGCCTGGTGGCGACCCTCCGGTTGTGGTTGTACACCGAGGCGCGGTACATGCTGACGGCCAGGTCACCGTGCTCGGCCTTGCCGCAGGTGTTCACCCCGGCCAGCTGGTGGATCTCGAAACGCGCGCTCGGGTCTCCGGCGATGAAGTATTGGGCGCGGGCCTGGTACTTGTCGGCGCCCGTGTCGCAGGCGAAGACGAACGTGTTCTGCTCGCCGAAGCACACGGTCGCGGCGCCCCTGGTGGAGGTGCAGGTCTTGGATCGGGCCCGGGCCTCGGCGGGCGTGACCCGAGTTTCCCGCTTAATCGGATATTTCGTCATATTGCGTACGGTTTTCCACCGGCCGAACTTGACCCGATGATTCCCTTCGTAAAGCGCCGCCCGGAACGTCACGATCCTCCCGATTTCTCGGTTACCGCGGATCTCGCCCCCTCGTCCCAGGTTGTGGATGACGTACTTGGTGCCCAGGTAGCCGTTGAGGTAGTACTCGACGGCGGGATGGAAGTCGTCGTTCGCCGTGTCCTCGATCGTGATGCCCGGCCGATCGCTCCCGTCCGGGCCCACGCACGCCTCCGCGCCCTTGAGCCGAAGGCACTCGGGCTCCTTCTCGACCGCCGCCGGCCTGGTGACGGCGGGGGTGGACGCGGTGACCGCCGGAGTCGCCGGGCGGGGCTCCGCCTCGGCCGCCGCCCCGTTGACCACTGTGGCGCCCATCGCCACAGCCGCTATGAATATCCGTCTTAACGTCACTGGAACCTCACCAGCCTCACAAGTCACAGTCGCCTGTTTGGGTGTGACGCGAAAAATGCGGGAAAGGTTCCGAAATTTGCAGAAGGGCGTTCAACGGCCGTTCATACGGTGCCGGGACGTCAGCGTGGCCAGCGTGAGCAGGAGCGCGCTCTGGGCGAGCATGCCGGGCGCGAGCGGCGGCGCGTGGCCGACCGACTTGGTGAGCGCGTACCACCATTGGGTGAGCGGGGAGAGCGTGTCCCACGCGGGATCGGCCGCGCCCGCGCCGTGGTTGACGGACACGTGCATGAAGACGCCATACGCGGACGCGAGCAGGACGGCCAGCGCGATCACGCGTACCACGGTGGTCGTCCGAGGGGAGTCACGCAGGACGAGCAGCGCGAGCGCGAGCCCGAGCAGCGCCAGAGCCGCCCACGGGATCAGCTGCACCGGGCTCTGCCAGTGGCGTTCGAAGGCGAGCTCGAGAGCGGCGCCCAGGATGCCGATCGCGACCAGTCCCAGGAGGCCGAGGCGGACCAGGCTGGGGCGGGCAGCCAGTTCTGGCGTGGTCGAGGTCGAAGTCGAGGCCATGCGGGGATCACCATCCGGGTGCGAGCGGATCTCCGGTCGGCTCCAAGCTCTCCCGGCTCTTTCAGAGGTTCCTGTACGAATTCTGAAGATCTCGTGAGAAAGCGCCCATGCCAAACTCCGTGGAAGTGATCAAGCCTGCGGAGGATCATTGCGGCATGGATTTACTTGCGGCCATCG
Source organism: Nonomuraea sp. NPDC049400 (assembly GCF_044466425.1). Lineage (NCBI taxonomy): Bacteria > Bacillati > Actinomycetota > Actinomycetes > Streptosporangiales > Streptosporangiaceae > Nonomuraea > Nonomuraea sp. NPDC049400. Next base: position 51,812 of record NZ_JBITMP010000043.1, on the reverse strand, counting down.
TGGCGATCCTCGCCCTCGTGCTCAACGGCCTGATGTCCGGCCTGTACTTCGCGTTCTCGACGGCGGTGACGCCGGCTCTCGACGCCATCGACAAGGACCAGGCGGCCGCCGCCATGCGCAGCGTCAACAGGAAGATCCTCAACCCGAGGTTCCTGCCCACGTTCACGCTGTCGCCGGTCGTCGCGCTGGCCGCCGGGATCCTCCTGCTGCTGGCCGGTGCCGGCCTGCCGGGCGTCCTCGCCATCGCGGCCGCGGTCGCCGGGTTCCTCGGCTCGATCGTGGTGACGGCCGTGGTCAACGTGCCGTTGAACAACGCGCTCGACGCGGGCAGCGTGGACTGGCCGGGCTACTCGCCCCGCTGGACCCGCTGGAACAGCGTCCGCGGCTGGGCCTGCGCACTCGCCGTGGCCCTCCTGGGCGCGGCGCTCTACCTCTGGGAGTGATCGCCGTGGTGCCGGACAGGCATCGCCGGGCGAGACCCGGAAATGCCTGTCCACCTCCGGCGGTGTTCCCGGCCGCTACATGTTGATCATGTGGCCGGCCAGGCCGTGGATCGCCTCCTTGACGGCTTCCCCGAGCGTGGGGTGCGCGTGCACGTTGCGCGCGACCTCGTGCACCGTAAGGTCCCACTGCTGGGCCAGCGTCAGCTCCGGCAGCAGCTCGGTGACCTCGGGTCCGATCAGGTGGGCGCCGAGCAGCTCGCCGTGCGTGTTGTCGCTGATGATCTTGACGAACCCGGCCGTGTCGCCCAGCCCGTGCGCCTTGCCGTTCGCCGTGAACGGGAACTTCGCCACCTTCACGTCGTAGCCCAGGTCACGTGCCTGCGCCTCGGTGTAGCCGAAGCTCGCCACCTGCGGCTGGCAGTACGTCGCGCGCGGGATCATCACGTAGTCGAGCTCCATGGTCTCCGCGTCGGCGATCGTCTCGGCGGCGATGATGCCCATGGACTCCGCGGCGTGCGCCAGCATGAGCTTGGCGGTCACGTCGCCGATGGCGAAGATGTGCGGCACGCTCGTACGGCAGCGCCCGTCCACCGCGATGGCGCCCCGGTCGGTCAGCGCCACGCCGGTCTTCTCCAGACCGTAGCCGTCGACGCGCGGCTGGAACCCGATGGCCTGCAGCACCTTGTCGGCCTCGAGCACCTGCGTCTGGTCGCCCCTGGTGACGGTGACCTTGACGGAGGCGCCGGAGTCCTCGATGGCGTCCACGCGGGTCGAGGTCAGCACCTCGATGCCGAGCCGCTTGTAGCGCTTGGCCAGCTCGGCCGACACCTCCTCGTCCTCCAGCGGCACGATCCGGTCGAGGAACTCCACGATCGTCACCTTGACGCCGTAGTTGTGCAGCACGTACGCGAACTCCACCCCGATCGCGCCGGCGCCCGCGATGATGATGCTGCGCGGCAGCTCCTCGGTGAGGATCTGCTCCTCGTACGTCACCACGCGCTCCGACAACTGCGTGCCGGGGATCAGACGAGTGGTCGCCCCCGCCGCGATGATGCAGTGGGAGAACGTGATCGTCTCGCCGTTCACCTGGATCGTGTTCGCGTCCAGGAACGTGCCGCGCCCGTCGTACTCCGTGATGGCGTTCTTCTTCATCAGGTAGTGAACGCCCTTGACCCGCCCGTCGGCCACCTTGCGGCTGCGCTGGAAGGCCGCCCCGTAGTCGAAGCTGACCTGGCCGCTGATGCCGAACGTCTTGGCCTCGTTGTTGAAGATGTGGGCCAGCTCGGCGTTGCGCAGCAGCGCCTTGGACGGGATGCAGCCCACGTTCAGGCAGACGCCACCCCAGTACTTCTCCTCGACGACCGCGGTGCGCAGTCCGAGCTGGGCGGCGCGGACCGCGGCCGTGTACCCTCCCGGACCCGCGCCGAGGACGACGACGTCATAGTGAGTGCTCATGAGTCGGACCATACCGTCCGCTAGACATCGACCTTGTACGAGAGGGTCAGCTCGTCGGCGGGCACCCCGCGGATGCCCCAGTTCGTCTTGGGCATCTCGATGATGGTGATCTCCACGTCCTCCGGGTCGTAGCCGGATTTGTCGTAGATCTCCCGGATCAGCGCCCGCTTGGCGTCGTCGCTGCGCCCGGTGAAGCAGATCACCTCGATGATGAGGTAATTGTCACTGCGCGCCGGGCAGACGAAGTCGTCCCCGTCCAGCAGCAGGAACCGGTGGAACCGCTTCTCCGGCGGCAGACCCCACGCGCTCACCAGGCACGACTGCACCAGATCGGAGATCTCCCGCTGCCGTCCTGCCCACACGTCCCTGCGCCCGTACACCTTCACCTGTGCCATATCGGCCAATATAGAGGTCGTGATCCGCATACTCCTGGCCGACGACGAGGCCATGATCCGCGCCGGGGTCAGGGCGATACTCGAGTCCGACCCGTCGCTGGAGGTGGTGGCCGAGGCGGGCGACGGCAGGCAGGCCGTCGATCTGGCCATCAGCCACCGCCCCGACGTGGCGCTGCTCGACATCCGCATGCCCAGGCTCGACGGGCTGGCCGCGGCGGGGGAGCTGCGCAGGGTCGCGCCGCGGACGGCCGTGGTGATGCTGACCACATTCGGGGAGGACGACTACATCGCCAAGGCGCTCGACGTGGGGGCGAGCGGGTTCCTGCTCAAGTCGGGCGACCCGCGCGAGCTGATCGCCGGGATCCACGCGGTGGCCGAGGGGGCGGCGTACCTGTCGCCGAAGGTCGCGCAGCGGGTGATCGCGCAGCTCGCCGGCGGCAGGATGGCCAAGGGCGCCAGGGCCCGCGACCGCATCGAGGCGCTCACCGACCGCGAGCGCGACGTGCTCGCCCTGCTCGGCGCGGGCATGTCCAACGCCGAGATCGCCCGCGAGCTGCACATCGTCGAAGGCACGGTGAAGGCGTACGTGAGCGCCATCCTCACCGGTCTCGACGTGCGCAACCGCGTGCAGGCCGCGATCATCGCCCACGAGGCCGGGTTGGTAGCCTGACCCGTGATGTATCGCCTCGTGTTCACGCAGGTCTTGCGGCGTTTCGACGCCGAGGCCGTGCACCATCTCACCGTGAGCGCCTTCGCGCTCCTCGCCCGGCTGCCCGTGCTCAAGCGGCTGCTCCACCGGGCGCTCGCCCCGCACGACCCGGCCCTGCGGGTGACCGCGTTCGGCGTGCACTTCCCCGGCCCGCTCGGGCTGGCCGCCGGCTTCGACAAGGACGCCGCGTGTGCCGAGGCCATCGCCGCGCTCGGCTTCGGCCACGTCGAGGTCGGCACGATCACCGCGCACGCCCAGCCGGGAAACCCGCGCCCGCGCCTGTTCAGGCTGGTGCGGGAGCGCGCCCTGATCAACCGGATGGGCTTCAACAACGCCGGAGCCGCGGCCGCCGCCCGCAGGCTGCGCCGCGCCCGCGGCGTCCCCGTCGTGGTCGGGGTGAACATCGGCAAGACCAAGGTGGTGCCCGAGTCGGGGGCCGTGGCCGACTACGTGGCCAGCGCCAAGGAGCTCGCCCCGCTGGCCGACTACCTCGTGGTCAACGTCAGCTCGCCCAACACGCCGGGCCTGCGCGACCTCCAGGCGGTCTCGCTGCTGCGGCCGCTGCTCACCGCGGTCAAGGAGGTCGCGGACGCGACGCCCCGCTCCACGCCGCTGCTGGTTAAGATCGCGCCCGACCTCGCCGACGAGGACGTGGACGCGGTCGCCGACCTGGCGGTGGAGCTGGGCCTGGACGGGATCATCGCCACCAACACCACGATCAGGCACGGCGGCGAGACGGGCGGGCTGTCGGGCCGTCCGCTCAAGGGCCGTTCGCTGGAGGTGCTCAGGCGCCTGCGCGCCAAGGTCGGCGACCGCCTCACGCTGGTGTCGGTGGGCGGCGTGGAGGACGTGGACGACGTCTGGGAGCGCCTGCTGGCCGGGGCGACCCTGGTCCAGGGCTACACGGGCTGGATCTACGGCGGCCCGCTCTGGGCCTCGCGCATCCACCGCCAGCTCTCCAGACGCGTACGCCGCCACGGACTGAAGTCCATCACCGACGCCATCGGCCGCACGGCCTAATCTAGGCAGGTGATCGAAGACGTACCACTTTCGGACGGCGTCGTCATGCGACCTGCCGCCGTGCAGGACGCCGAGGCCCTCCTGCACGCCTACATCCGCAACCGTGACCATCTGAAGCCATGGGAGCCCCGCAGGCCGGCGGACTTCTTCACCCTGCCGGGCCAGGCCATGCGGCTCAAGGACCTGCTGGAGCAGCAGGCGGAGGGCCGCACGATGCCCTGGGTGCTCGTGGACGGCGACAAGATCGTGGGCCGCATGACGCTCAGCGGCATCGTCCGCGGCCCCTGGCTCAGCGCCGACCTCGGCTACTGGATCGACGGCGACTACACCGGCCGCGGCCTGGCCACCGCGGCCGTGCGGGAGGTGTGCCGCATCGCCGACCAGGAGCTCGGGCTGCACAGGATCGCGGCGAGCACGTTGCTGGACAACGTGGCCTCGCAGAACGTGCTGCTCAAGGCCGGGTTCGAGCCGTACGGCACCGCGGAGCGCTACCTCGCGATCGACGGCAGGTGGCAGGACCACCGCCTCTTCCAGCGCATTCTCAACGACCGCCCGGCACCCTGAGTCACAGGCTCGGCCGGGTCGACTCCGCGTCGTGGGTCATGGCGTCGATGCGGGCCATCACGTCGGAGACGTTCACCACGCCGGGCCGGTGCGGGCGCCGCCGCTGCCACGGGTGCGGCCCGGCGAGAGGCCGGTACTCCACCCCGATCGCGTCCAGCCGCCCCAGGTGCTCCTCCAACCGCCCGGTGAAGCTGTCAGAGGACGACCCCGCCCAGGCCACCTCCGCCAGGGCGCAGGCCCGCGGCCACAGGCGGTAGTCCACCGTACGGGCGTCCGGCACGCGCTCGGTCCAGAGCTGCGCCTGCATCCCCACGACCCGGGCACGCTCCCTGTCCGTCCACGAGGCGGGCGCGGGGTCGAAGGCGGCCACGTCGGAGACAGTGATCGCGTCCCCGATGGCCATCGGCTCGTCGGCGGATGACGACTCGGCGTAGTCGAAGTACAGCGGGAACACCGGGGTCGCCACCACGTCGTGACCCGCCGCGGCGGCCCGCCGGCCCACGCCCATGCCCCGCCACGGCATGACCAGGGTGTCCTGGCGCAGCCCGCCGCTGACGAACGCCTCGTCCCACACCACGGCCCGCGCGCCCCGCTCGGCCAGCGCGTCCGCGAGCCGCCGCAGGAACCACGCCTGCAGGTCGTTGGAGGAAGCCAGCCCGAGCGAGTCACGGTACGCGACGATCTCCGCCGACTCGCTCCAGTGGTCCAGCACGACCTCGTCGCCGCCGATGTGCACGTAGGGCGTCTCGCCGAGCGCCCCGATCAGCTCGTCGAAGATCGTGGTCAGGAACTCGACGGTCGGCGGCAGCGGCGACAGGATCGCGGAGGAGATGCCCCACCGGTCGAGCACGTCGTACGGCTCCCCGGTGGCCCCGAGCGCCGGGTACGCCGCCAGGATCGCCGACGCGTGCCCCGGCACGTCGATCTCGGGAACGATCGTGACGCAGCGGGCGCGGGCGTAGGCGCCGATCTCCGCCAGGTCGTCGAGCGTGTAGTAGCCGCCGTGCGGGACCTCGTCGTACGCCACCGGCTCCCGGTGGAAGTTGGTCATCGTGCGCGGACGGTGCGAGGAGACCTCGTGCAGCAGCGGGTACGCCCGGCTCTCCACCCGCCACCCCTGGTCGTCCACCAGATGGAGGTGGAGGCGGTTGAGCTTGTGCACCGCCATCAGGTCGATCAGGCGGAGTATCTCCCGCTTGGGGAAGAAATGCCGCGCCACGTCCAGGTGCAGCCCGCGCCAGGCGAACCGCGGCGCGTCCTCGATCCGCACCCCGGGCACGGGCCACGAGGCTGCGGTGGAGAAGCGGTAGGAGGCGCCGGGCAGCAACTGGTGCAGTGACTGCGCCGCGTAGAAGGCCCCCGCACGCCCGCCGGCCATGATCTCCACGCCCCGCGAGCCGGCCGTCAGCCGGTACGCCTCCTCGCCCAGCCCCGGATCCCGTCGTACGTCGATCTCACCCGAGTCGCCGGGACGCAGGTCCAGCCTGGGCAGCGCGAGGCGTACGGCGTCGACCAGGTCGCCGGACACGGTCGCGCCCGAGGTCAGCTCGAAGGAACCGGAAAGCTCGGTGAGCAGCTCTGGGCGAGGAATCATGCTTTGAGATAGTGCTGCAATCCGTTCGCCAACGCCACCGCGACCTTCTGCCGGAACTTCGGATCCTGCATCTTGGCCGCGTCGCCGGCGTTGCGCATGTTGCCGCACTCGATGAAGATCTTCGGCACCGTGGACAGGTTGAGCCCGCCGAGGTCGTTGCGGTAGTCGAGCGCGTTGCGGCCGATGTAGTTGGAGTACGGGATGCCGGTGCCCTTGGCGTAGGCGTTTCGTACGTCGATCCCCAGCCTGCTCGAGGCGCCCACGACCTTGTCCACAGGGCCGTTGATCTTCTTCGGCATGATGATGTGGAAGCCGCGGTTGCCCGGGGCCGACCCGTCGCCGTGAATGGAGATCGCCGCGTCGGCCTCGGCCTTGTTGCCGATCGCGGCCCGCTGGGTGATGCAGGGGCCGACGCCGTCGTTGCCGGTCCTGGTCAGCTTGACCTTGGCCCCGCGCTCTTCGAGGATCTTGACGAGCCGCTGTGAGACGTCCCACGTGAAGGCGGCCTCGGTGTAGCCGCTGTTGGTCTGGGTGCCCGTCGTGTCGCAGGCCTTCCACTGGGTCAGCACGTTGACCTTGCGGTTGATGGCCTTCGGATCGCGGTAGTTGCCGCCGTTGTGGCCGGGGTCGATCACGACGACCTTGCCGTCGAGCGGCTTGGCGCTTGGCGGGGCCTGCTTGGCGGGAGCCTGCTCCACGACGGTCGCGGGAGCGGCCTGACCTGCGGCGGCGCCACCGGATCCGGTGCCGCCACACGCGGAGGCGATCAGGCCGCAAGCGGCGAGTACTGAGGCTGGCAGAGCACGCATGGCATCCAACTTACGACAAGCCCGGCGCACAAACCCGTTTTATGCCGATGACGGCGGGGTGGAGGGGGCCGTACGTCCTCTGCGAGCGCACGCCCTCACCAGACGTGCTCGCCGACCTCCTGCCGCTCCAGCAGGGCGGCCAGCTCCCGTGCGTCCTCGGCGTCGAGCCCGAGGACGACGCGGGGCCGCCCCCATGGGTGGTCGAGGGAGTGGGCGACGTAGCTGGCGACCGACTCCGCGGTGCCGTCGTTGCCCCGGCCCCTTCCCGCCCGCCAGTGCCCCCAGGCACGCTCGAGCTCGGCCGCCGCGCGCTGGGCGCAAGACACCAGTTCCGGATCACGCATAACTGTTCCCCCGGATCAGATCGTGACCGGAGTGAATCCGGCCACAATTAGCATGACCCTGACGAGTAAACAGCCGCGCGGCCAGGTCTCCGCGCGGCTTGACCCAGCTTTGGGGCTCTGCGAACAAGAAACCTGCCCAGCAGACTGCCGCCCTACCGTCGCTTGCGTGATCCTCGTCTCGGCGGCAGTCAGCTTTGCAGATTTCTCATTCGTCTCAGGCGGGGCCCGTGCTCCGTCGCACGATCAGCTCGGGGTGGATCTCCCGCATGCGGGAGACCTTGGCGGGATCCCCGATCCGGTCGCTCAGCAGCGCCGCCGCAGACCTGCCCATGGAGCGGCGGGCCTGGTCGACGGAGGTGAGCGACACGTGATGCGAGGCCGCCAGGTGCGTGTTGTCGTAGCCGACGACCGAGAGGTCGCCCGGGACGCTCAGGCCCAGTTCGCCCGCGGCGGCCAGCACGCCGAGCGCCACCACGTCATTGGCGGCGAAGATCGCCGTGGGCCTCGGATCGCGGGTCAGCAGCGCGAGCGCCGCCTCCTTGCCGCTCTCCTCGGTCGAGTCCGCGGCCTCGACCATGATGTACGGCGCCAGCGAGTGCCTGCGCATCGCCACGAGGTAGCCCTCGCAGCGCGACGACCGGCGGCCCTCGATGTGCGCGATGCGCTTGTGGCCCAGCTCGACCAGGTGATCGATGGCCAGTCGGGCGCCGAGCTGGTCGTCGTCGACCACGATGTCGACGCCGTCGAGCTCGATGTCACGTTCCCCTACGACGACGGTCGGGGTGTAGGCGGTGGCCTCGATCAGCGTCTCGCTGGTCGGCGCGATGCCCAGGAGGACCAGCCCGTCCACCCGGAGCTCGAGGAAGGCCTCGACGGCCTCGTCCTCGAAGGCCGGGTCCCACTGGCTGTTCCCGATGAGCATGCGCAGCCCGTCGCCGTGCAGGCTCTCCTGCAGGCCGTCGAGGAACTCGGCGTAGAACGGATTGTGCAGGTCGGCGACGAGCGCGCCCACCAGATGCGTACGGCCTTCCACCAGGCTCCGCGCGACCGCGTTCGGCCGGTAGCCGAGTTCGCGGGCGGCCTGCAGCACGGCCTGGCGCCGGTGCTCGCTCACGTGCGGGGATCCGCGCAGTACGAGAGAGACCAGCGATTTCGAGACGCCGGCTCGTTCGGCGACGTTGCGAATGGTCGGTCTGGGCCGAGGCAGTGTGTCTACCTCTCTGAGCTCAGTAATGGTTGAAGTGTTGACGGGCGGTCCTGACATGTGTCTCCCCCGCGATGCGGATATGGGCACCTGTCTGACCAAACGATCGAGTTAGCCGCAGGGTACGGCCTCCGTCACTGATTGACTCAGGGATGCCGATATTGACCGGATATCCACACGTCAGCCGATGGCATGGCGTCGGCTACTGTGCAGGTGTGACACCCGGGAAGTCAGCCGAGACGGCACGGCCGGCGCGGCGCAGGCTCAGCGTCGACCGGCGTCGCGAGGAGCTGATGGCGGCCGCGCTCGAGCTGTTCAGCACCCGCGACGCGGAAGACGTCTCGATCGACGACGTGGCCTCCGCGGCAGGAGCTTCGCGGGCCCTGGTCTACCACTACTTCGGTGGCAAACAGGAGCTCTATGTGGCCGCGCTGAGGAGCGCGGCGGAGCAGCTGGAGTCCCGGCTGCGTCCTCAAGAGGGCGGCAGGCCGCTCGACGAGCTGGCCTCGGGGCTCAGACGCTACTTCGACTTCGTCGAGGAGCACGCGACCGGTTTCGCCGCGTTGCTGCGTGGCGGTCCCGCCAACAGGGCGGGCGAGGTCGGTGAGATCGTCGACGGGGTGCGCCAGCGCCTCTTCCGCCTGATCCAGAAGCAGATGAGCGTCGACGAGCCGAGCCCGGTGCTCCGCATGACCGTGCGGTCGTGGATCGCCTCAGTGGAGACTGCCGGCCTCGACTGGCTCGAGCATCGCGACATCGAACGCCCGACGCTGGAGAAGCTGCTCGTCGATCACATGGTCGCGCTGCTCCGCGTGGCCGCCGCGCACGACGGCGACGTGTCCAGGCTGCTCGAACGCTTGGTGTAGCGAGAAGAATGGCGCCGGGCGGGCGGCGCCACCTCTCCCGTGCGACGTTGTCGTCACAGTGGTGGACCAGGCCGTCGGCCTGGCTCACCAAACCCCCCTGAGGTTCGTGACGACCCCTCACTTACTCCGAGCGCTGCTGCGGAATGCCCGCGAGCAGTGCCCGGACCTCGGTCTCCCGGTAACGCCGATGACCGCCGAGGGTGCGAATCGACGTCAACTTACCCGCCTTTGCCCACCGCGTAACGGTCTTGGGGTCGACCCTGAACATGGTCGCGACCTCGGCGGGCGTGAGCAGTGGCTCGGCCTCGGGTGTACGAGCTGACATTTGTGCGGCCTCTCCTCCGTGTGGACCGGCTTAGCGATCCTGTGACTGCCTTTGCGCGTGTCACGGATGTCCCCCTATGGCGCAGAGCGTGCGGCTTTTCCGAGCCATATGCGGCATCACCCGATGTGACCATACCGCCACGCAGAGCGATTGGCGAGCCCTTCTTTGACCCAACTGCCCGCCCCCATGGGGATGTCACGCTCGGTGATTCTAGCGACACGGTTCGTGGTATCGCAGTGAAAACGGCAAACTACTCAGTTCGCAGAAGAGAGCAGCCGCGAGACGTGACCTACTCATGCAGGTCAGACGGTCGTATTGGGCCTCAGTTGGCAGATTCCAGCTGTTGCATTGACTTCCACCGGAGGATCACCCTCTGGTACATGGCGTAGGCAAGTTCTTCTTGACCCGTGTCCAGGCCCGTCAGAGCGGCCGCCAGCTCGGCGACCGACTGGTCCGCCTGCAGGGCGTCGTCGTCCATGAGGTGAACGAGCCCGCCGTAGTCGAGCTCGACCAGAGAGTGGGGATGGAACTCCTCCAGCCACCTGGCGACGTCCTCCACGTCGAAGTTGGCCGCGACATCCCCCAGGTGCCTGCGCAGCACGCCGAGCGCGCGAGCCGTCCGCCTCCTGGCCTGTGCCATGGAGGTGACGTAGATCAGGTTACGTCCGGTAGTCGTCGTCACGTCCTGTCCAGGAGTGGAGGAGCCGAGCACCAGCCAGCGCTCGTTCCCATCAAACGGCACGAACCACGATGGCGGCACATGCCACGCCGTGGTGCGAATGTGGGTGCGCAACGCGGACGAACCGGCCTGCCGTTTGTACCGGTCGAAGTCGTCCACGGTCTGGTCCGCGATCGCCTTGGGCACAAGGCGGTCCATCAGTTTCACAGGAGTGGTGCCACGCAGCCTTGAGAAGGCCAGCCACGAGCGCAGACGGGTTTGCCAAGGGCATACGTATAGACGGTCCTCAACGCGCCTCAGATAGGCGTTGGGGCTCTCCTGGGCGGGAACGGGTTGAGGGGGCATGCCGAGAAGGCGCATCACCGACTCGTCGTGCTCCGCATTGAGCGCGTTCGCGCGTCGCGGGCGGTCACGTGAGTCGGCGTAGTCGGCCCACACCTTGCGCTCGGACTCGGCGAACGCGGTCAGTGGCTCATAGACGCGGAGGTAGGCGGCATAGGGCAGCACGGAGGCATCGTGTCACGAAGCGAACCTGCGTGCACCGTTGAGGCTTACTACGCTGAGACGTGATCTCCGCCGCAAAGGTGCGGCGGACCGGACAGGGAGTCACCACAGTGACCGACGTCTTCGGCTCGTCCCACAAGGACGTCCACGAGCAGGTCGTGTTCTGCGCCGACGAGCAGAGCGGCCTGCGTGCCATCATCGCCATCCACAACACGGCGCTGGGCCCGGCCCTGGGAGGCACGCGGTTCTACCCGTACGAGAGCGAGAGCGCGGCCCTGGCCGACGTGCTCAACCTCGCCAAGGGCATGGCCTACAAGAACGCGCTGGCCGGCCTCGACCTGGGCGGCGGCAAGGCCGTCATCATCGGCGACCCGGCACGCGACAAGAGCGAGGCGCTGCTGCGCGCGTACGGGCGGTTCGTGCAGTCGCTCGGCGGCCGTTACATCACAGCGTGCGACGTGGGCACCTACAGCGAGGACATGGACGTCGTCGCGCGCGAGTCCCGCTTCGTGACCGGCCGCACCCTGGCGCACGGCGGGGCGGGTGATTCCTCCATCCTCACGGCCTTCGGTGTGTTCCAGGGCATGCGGGCCTCGGCCGAGCGCGCGTACGGCACGCCGTCGCTGCACGGCAGGCGGGTCGGCGTCGAAGGGGTCGGCAAGGTGGGCCACCGCCTGGTCGAGCTCCTGCGCGAAGACGGCGCCGAGGTGGTGATCTGCGACGTCGATCCCAGGGCGGTCGAGCGGGTGCGCCAGCGCAGGCCGGAGGTGGACGTGGTGGCCGACGTGGCGGAGCTGACCGCTTCCGACATCGACGTGTTCTCGCCGTGCGCGCTGGGGGGCGTCCTCGACGACGCCATGGTCGCCAGGCTCCGGGCGAAGATCGTCTGCGGCGCGGCCAACAACCAGCTCGCCCATCCCGGCGTGGAGAAGCAGCTCGCCGAGCGCGGCATCCTGTACGCGCCCGACTACGTCGTCAACGCCGGGGGTGTGATCCAGGTCGCGGACGAGATCGAGGGCTTCGACATGGAGAGAGCCAGGTCGAAGGCGACCCAGATCTATGACACGACTCTGAAGATCTTCCGAATCGCGGCCGATGAGGGCGTTCCTCCCGCCGTCGCAGCGGATAGGCTAGCCGAGCGCAGAATGTCGGAAGTCGGGCGTATTCGGGGCATTTGGCTGGGCCGCTGACGCCCCGCGCCCATACGGCGTACCGAGCTGGGCACAAAACAGGTACGGTAATAGGCGAACGATAGGCTGACGCCCAAAGAGAGCGGCGTCAGTGTGTGGTGCGTTAGCGACGAGGGGTCGGGGACGACCCCACACGAGGGGGTCGAGCCAATGGGGCGCGGCCGAGCAAAGGCCAAGCAGGTCAAGGTTGCTCGCCAGCTGAAGTACAACAGCGGTGGCACGGATCTTGACCGTCTTCGCGACGAACTCGGGGTCGGAGACTCCAGCCGCAGTGACGACGCCGACGACCTCAACGATGAGCTGGCGGATCGCTATGCCGATTACGCCGATGACTACGGCGCCGGAGACGACGACGATGGCCGTCCTTCCGGTCGTAGGTAGCCGTCCTTCTGGTTGATGTGACGAAGGCCCGGCGCGGGGCCGCGCCGGATCTTCGCCCATGCTCGTCGGGCCCCACGGGCAACCGTGGGGCTTTCGTCACGTGGTCGTTCTTCACGCGTTGAGCCCCCGCCCGTCGATGGGCCGGGGGCTCAGCTCGTTTTACCGGTAGCGCGCCCGTCCGTTCCCGGGGACGATCTCACCCATCACCCAGGCGTCCACGCCCCGGGCCGCGAGCACCCGGACGGCCTCGTCCGCGGAGTCGGCGGCCACCACGGCGGCCATCCCCACCCCGAGGTTGAACGTGCGGTCCAGGTCCGCCTGCGCGATGTCGCCGTGCCCGGCCAGCACGCCGAAGACGGCCGGCGGCGTCCACGAGGACCGGTCCAGCACGGCGTCCAGATGCCCCGGCAGCGAACGCGACAGGTTGCCCTCGATGCCGCCGCCCGTGATGTGCGCGTAGGCGTGCACGTCGACGGCCTTGGCCAGCTCCAGGCAGTGGAGCGAGTAGATCCTGGTGGGCTCGAGCAGCTCCTCGCCCAGCGGCCGGCCCAGCTCGGGCAGCACCGCGTCGAGGGAGAGCGAGGCCTCGCGCAGCACGTGGCGCACCAGCGAGTAGCCGTTCGAGTGGATCCCGGAGGAGGCCAGCCCCAGCACGGCGTCGCCCGCCTGGACCCGCGAGGGCCCCAGCATGGCGTCGGCCTCGACCACGCCCGTGCCCGCCCCGGCCAGGTCGTACTCGTCCGGCCCCATCGCACCCGGGTGCTCGGCCGTCTCGCCGCCCACCAGCGCGGCTCCCGCCAGGCGGCAGCCCTCGGCCACGCCGCCGACGATCTCGGCGACGCGCTCGGGCACCACCTTCCCGCAGGCGATGTAGTCGGTCATGAACAGCGGCTCGGCCCCGCACACCACCAGGTCGTCGAGGACCATGCCGACCAGGTCGATGCCGATCGTGTCGTGCTTGCCGTACCGCTGGGCGATCATGACCTTGGTGCCCACGCCGTCGGTGGAGGTGGCGAGCAGCGGCCGCCGGTAGAGCAGCAGCGCCGAGGCGTCGAACAGCCCGGCGAACCCGCTGGCGTCGTCGACGACCTCGGGCCGCCGCGAGGCGGCCACCTTGTCCTTCATCAGGTCGACGGCGCGCTCGCCCGCGGCGATGTCCACTCCGGCGGCCTCATAGGTACTCACGCTTTGCTCTCCAGCACGAACTTGCCCACATTGTCCTGGTCGATGGGAATGGGGTAGGAGCCGTCGAAGCAGGCCCTGCACAGGCGCTCCGCGGGGATGGTGGTGGCCTTGGTCAGGCCCTCCAGGGAGATGTAGCCGAGCGTGTCGGCGCCGAGCGAGGCCCGGATCTCCTCGACGGTCAGCGACCCCGCGATCAGCTCCGCCCTGGTGGCGAAGTCGATGCCGTAGAAGCACGGCCAGGCCACGGGCGGCGAGGAGATGCGTACGTGCACCTCCCGCGCGCCGGCCTCGCGCAGCATGCGGACGATGGCCCGCTGCGTGTTGCCGCGCACGATCGAGTCGTCCACGACCACCAGCCGCTTGCCCTCGACCACCTCGCGCAGCGGGTTGAGCTTCAGCCGGATGCCGAGCTGGCGGATGGTCTGCGAGGGCTGGATGAACGTGCGGCCCACGTAGGAGTTCTTGACCAGCCCCTGCCCGTACGGGATCCCGCTCTCCTGGGCGTAGCCCACGGCGGCGGGGGTGCCGGACTCCGGCGTGGGGATGACCAGGTCGGCCTCGACCGGGTGCTCGCGGGCCAGCACGCGGCCGACCTCGACCCGGGTGACCTGCACGCCACGCCCGGCGATGGTGGTGTCGGGGCGGGCGAGGTAGACGTACTCGAAGAGGCAGCCCTTCGGCTCGGCCAGGGCGAACTTGCGCGACCTGACACCGCTCTCGTCGATGGTGAGCAGCTCGCCCGGCTCGATCTCGCGGATGAACGTGGCGCCCACGATGTCGAGCGCGGCCGTCTCGGAGGCCACCACCCAGCCCCGCTCCAACCGGCCCAGGACCAGCGGGCGGATGCCCTGCGGGTCGCGGGCGGCGTAGAGGGTCTTCTCGTCCATGAACACGAGCGAGTAGGCACCCTTGACCTGCGGCAGCAGCTCCGCCGCCGTGTCCTCGACGGAACGGCTGCGGTCCTGCGCGAGCAGCGTGGTCAGGACCTCGGTGTCGGTCGTCGCGCGGATGGAGCCCGGAGCCAGGCGCTGGGCCAGCTCGGGGGTGTTGATGAGGTTGCCGTTGTGGGCGAGCGCGAGCCCGCCGACCTCGGTGGAGCTCAGCGTGGGCTGCGCGTTCTCCCACACGCTCGACCCGGTGGTGGAGTAGCGGCAGTGGCCGATGGCCAGGTGGCCGCGCAGGGTGCTGAGCACCGACTCGTCGAAGACCTGGGAGACCAGGCCCATGTCCTTGTAGACGAGAATACGGCTGCCCTCGCTGACCGCGATGCCCGCGGACTCCTGGCCGCGGTGCTGCAACGCGTACAGCCCGTAGTAGGTGAGTTTGGAAACTTCCTCGCCCGGAGCCCAGACGCCGAAGACGCCACAGGCGTCCTTGGGAGCGCGGTCATGGGGGTCCAGGTCATGGCCGAGCCGGCCGTCGCCCTTCAGCACATGCCTCAGTCTAGGTTGACGGCTTCTGTGCTCGCACACCCGGGGGCGATATCAGCGGCTGTGGTTCGCGGCGGATCCCAGGTACAGGCGGACGGCCGTCGCCTGCCGTTTTGGCGGATGGAGACGGAAGTATGGGCGGCCTTTTACCGTGTCGCCTGGTTTAGCCGACCCCCTCCGCGAAAGGGTGAAGTATCCGGCATGCAGACCCGTCGGGGAGACGCAGACGTGACCACATCTGGGGACCCGAACGAGCCCCGCCCGGGGCAGGACCCGCGCGAAGGCCGTCGGGAAGAGGAAGAGCCCGGCCAGCACGCGCCTGACTGGTGGCGCGAGGGGGAGCCTGCTGAGGACGAGCGTCCTGGGCAGGGCGGAGAGCGCCCTGAGGAGGGTGAGGAGCCGATCGCCCCCGTGCCGCCCGTGGTCCCGCCGCCTGACGTGCCGCCGACGCACGAGCCGAGACCGGGCGGTGAGCCGGCCCATCCCGATCTGCCGACTTCGCCCGAGACCCCGCCGCCCGTCGGTGGCGACGCCGAGAAGACCCAGGCGTTCCCGGTCCCCGGGGCCACGCCGGCGTACCCCGGCTGGGGAGGCGCCCCCGGCGAGGGGGAGCCGCCGGCCAAGCCGACGCCGTCGCGCTACGAGGAGGGCGAGCAGCCGTCCTTCACCCCACCGGGACAAGGCACCCCACCGGGACAAGGCGCGCCGTCCGGGGCGACCCCGCCCGGGGGCGTCACTCCGCCGCCAGGGGGAGGCCAGCCGCCCGGCCAGGGCATGCCCGGCGGAGAGCCGTACCACGGCGCGTACGGCACGCCACAGGACCAGCAGCCGACCGTCCCCGGCACCATGCCCTCCAGCCCGTACGGCGGCCCGCCCGGCTACGGCCCGCCACCCGCGGGAGCGCCCTACGGCGCCCCGTACCAGCAGGCACAGCCCGGCAGCGGCCTGGCCACCGCGTCGCTGGTGCTCGGCGTGGCCAGCCCGTTCCTGGTGTTCGTCTGCTTCACCGGACTGATCACCGCCATCCTGTCGATCGTCTTCGGCTGCGTGGCGCTCGCCAAGCGCGCCGGCAAGGGCCGCGCCATAGCCGGCATCGTGATCAGCGCGCTCTCGCTCGTCCTCTTCGCGATCGTGGCCATCTGGTTCTGGAACGTCGTCCAGGAATGCGCGCAGTTGCCCGGCCAGCTCGCCGACAGGTGCTTCGAGCAGAAGTTCCCCTGGATGACCGGCAACCGCTAGAGCGGCAGATGCTCCGACAGGTCCGCCCGCGCCCCGCTGGCCGACACCAGGCCTTTCGCCATGGCCTCTGCCCAGGTCAGCCGGCCCAGGGCCAGCTCGATCCAGGTGCGCCCGTCCGTCTCGACCACGTTCGGCGGCGTGCCCCGGGTGTGGCGGGGGCCCTCGATGGCCTGGACGGCGGCGTACGGCGGGACGCGTACCTCGACGGTCCTGCCCGGCGCGGCGGTCGCCAGCCTGTCGAGCAGATGGCGCACAGCCTGCCTGGCCGCGTCGCGCTCGGGCTGGATCCCGCGGTCGTAGGCGGCCAGCACGGCGGCCACGAGCGCGTCGGGGAGCGATGACGCGGGACCGTCGTAGGGCGGCTCGTCAAGGGCGACGAGCTGGCCGTCGAGCGCTGATCTCAGCTTTTCCAGATCCGGTTTGCGTGATGGCACCCCACCATTGTCTCCCTGGAAGCGTTCATCAAGACGGAGGTCGTCGTTCACCTCAGGTTTCGCCAGTGACCGTAACCTCCCGGCGGTACAACCGCGCACAAAGATGGAGGACCTGTGGCGAACCCCAACGCGGGCGGGCGGCTGCTGCCGTTGCTCTCGACCCCGCACAAAGGCGGTCGCTCCGCGCTGACCTGTCAGTTCCGCTGCGGCAACGCGTGCGCGCATGACGTGGCCAACACGACCGGCAACGCCTACTTCGGCGATGTGGTGAAGGAGGCGCTGTCGCGGCGCGGCGTGCTGCGCGCCGGCGCGCTCGGCGCCCTCGTGGCCGGCGCCGGCATCGCGGGGGCCACGCCGGCCATGGCCGACGAGCCGGAGGCGGCGGCCGCGGCCAGGGGCTGGCAGACCGGCGACATCCGCTTCACCCCGGTGGCGCCGAACACCGATGACGCTCTGACCATCCCCGACGGCTACCGCTCTTCCGTGGTCGTGCGCTGGGGCGACCCCGTGCTGCCCGACGCGCCCGCGTTCGACTTCGACAACCAGAGCGCCGACGCGCAGAACAAGCAGTTCGGCTACAACTGCGACTACGTCACGCTCTTCCCGATGGGCCGCGACCGCGCCCTGCTCTGGGTGAACCACGAGTACACCGACGAGAGCCTGATGTTCCGCGGTTACGCCGGCGGCGCCGCCGCGACCGAGGAGCAGATCAAGATCGGGCTGGCCGCGCACGGCGGCTCGATCGTGGAGATCGAGCGGGCGAACGGCGCCGGCGAGTGGAAGCTGGTCACCAAGGGACGCCGCCGCTACAACCGCCGCATCACCGCCCAGACCTCCATGACCTTCTCCGGCCCCGCGGCCGGCGGCGACCTGCTCAAGACGGCCGCCGACCCCCAGGGCCGCAAGCCCATCGGCATGCTGAACAACTGCGCGGGCGGCACCACCCCGTGGGGGACCGTGCTGACCGCCGAGGAGAACTTCGACCAGTACTTCGTCAACGGCGACAAGGTGCCCGCGGCGCAGAAGCCGTACATCTCCCGCTACACGATCACCACCGGCACGCCGTCGGGCAACCGCAGGTTCGACCGGGTCGAGGAGCGCTTCGACCTGGCCAAGCACCCGAACGAGGCCAACAGGTTCGGCTGGATCGTGGAGATCGACCCGTTCGACCCGGACTCCACGCCGATCAAGCGGACCGCGCTCGGCCGGTTCAAGCACGAGGCCGCCAACACGACGCTGGCCCGCGACGGCCGCCTGGTCGTGTACATGGGTGACGACTCGCGCTTCGAGTACATCTACAAGTTCGTCTCGAAGGACCGCTACATCCCGGGCTTCGACCGGCACAACCGGACGCTGCTGGACGAGGGCACCCTGTACGTGGCCAAGTTCACCGGCGACAGCCCGAAGACCGAGATCGACGGGAGCGGCAAGCTGCCCTCCGACGGCGAGTTCGACGGCTCCGGCGAGTGGATCCCGCTGGTCTCCGGCGACAAGTCGTTCGTGGACGGCATGACCGCCGCCGAGGTCCTCGTCTACACGCGCGTGGCCGCCGACAAGGTGGGCGCGACCAAGATGGACCGCCCGGAGGACATGGAGCGCAACCCCGTCACCGGCGGCGTGTACGTGGCGCTGACCAACAACACCAACCGCACCGCGGCCCAGGTGGACGAGGCCAACCCGCGCCCGTCGAACAAGCACGGCCACGTCCTCGAGATCGTCGAGAAGCGGAACGACGCGGGCGAGAAGACCTTCGCCTGGTCGCTCCCGCTGGTCTGCGGCGACCCGAACGACCCCACCACCTACTTCGCCGGCTACGACAAGACCAAGGTCTCGCCGATCTCGTGCCCGGACAACGTGACGTTCGACAGGGACGGCAACCTGTGGATCTCCACGGACGGCAACCAGCTCGGCAGCAACGACGGCATGTTCGTGATGCCGGTGCGCGGGCGGGAGCGCGGCCACCTGCGCCAGTTCCTCACCGTCCCGGTCGGGGCGGAGACCTGCGGCCCGCTGGTCACCCAGGACCAGCGCAGCGTGTTCGTGGCGGTGCAGCACCCGGGCGAGACCGACGGCGCCAGCCCGGACAACCCCTCCAGCCGCTGGCCCGACGGCGCCCAGCCGCGACCGTCGGTCGCCGTGGTCTGGCACGGCCAGGGCAAGAAGATCGGCGCTTGACGTCAAGTTAACTTGAGGTAATACCGTTCCATGCCATGAGCATGGAGACGACCGCCTGGCACCAGCTGTACTCGATGAACAACCACAAGGAGCGTCGCCCTGTCACCAGGGCGACGCTCCGCCGTATCGGCGGCTTCGCCCGGCCGCACCGCCGGAGAATCACTCTGTTCCTGCTGCTCAGCGTGGTGATGGCGGGATTAGCGGTGGGATCCCCGCTGCTCGCGGGCCGGGTGGTGGACGCGATCTTCCGGGGCGAGCCCCTGGACGTGGTCGTCGTGGTGGCGCTGGCGATCGCGGGACTGGCGCTCGCCGAGGCGGGGCTCGGGCTGCTGAACCGGTGGCTGTCGGCGGGCCTGGGCGAGGACCTGATCCTCGACCTGCGTACGGCCGTCTTCGACCACGTGCAGAAGATGCCGATCGCGTTCTTCATGAGAACCCGCACCGGAGCGCTGGTCAGCCGCCTGAACAACGACGTGATCGGGGCGCAGCGGGCCTTCACCGACACCCTGTCCAGCGTGGCGGGCAACGTCGTGACGCTCGTGCTGACGCTCATCGCGATGATCGGCATCTCCTGGCAGATCACGCTGCTCGCGCTGCTGCTGCTCCCGGTGTTCCTGCTGCCCGCCCGGCGGATGGGCACGAGGATCGCGAGGCTCCGGCGCGAGGCGGCCGACCACAACGCGGCCATGGGCACGCAGATGACCGAGCGCTTCTCGGCGCCCGGCGCGACGCTGGTGAAGCTGTTCGGCCGGCCCGCGCACGAGTCGTCCGAGTTCGCGCGCAGGGCCAGGCGGGTGCGCGACATCGGCGTGCGCTCGGCCATGACCCAGTCGGCGTTCGTCACCGCGCTGACGCTGGTCTCCGCGCTCGCCCTGGCACTGGTGTACGGGCTCGGCGGCTTCTACGCCCTGCGCGACCAGCTCGCGCCCGGCGCGGTCGTGTCGATGGCCATGCTGCTCACCCGCCTCTACGCGCCCCTGACCGCGCTGGCCAGCGCCCGCGTTGACGTCATGAGCGCGGTCGTCAGCTTCGAGCGCGTCTTCGAGGTCCTCGATCTCAAGCCGCTCATCCAGGACAGGCCCGGCGCCCGCGAGGTGCCGGACGGCCCGGTGTCGGTCGAGTTCGACGACGTGCGCTTCGCCTACCCCTCGGCCGACAAGGTCTCGCTCGCCTCGCTGGAGGAGGTCGCCACGCTCGACTCGCGCGGCGGCGTCGAGGTGCTGCACGGCGTCTCGTTCACGGCCGAGCCCGGCCAGATGGTGGCGCTGGTCGGTTCGTCCGGCGCGGGCAAGTCCACGATCGCGCAGCTCCTGCCCAGGCTGTACGACGTCGACTCGGGCGCGGTACGCCTCGGCGGCGTGGACGTACGCGACCTGACCGCCGACTCGATCCGCGACACGCTCGGCATGGTCACTCAGGACGGCCACCTGTTCCACGACACGATCAGGGCCAACCTGCTGCTGGCCAGGCCCGAGGCGAGCGAGGAGGAGCTCTGGGACGCCCTCACCAGGGCCAGGCTGGCCGCCCTGATCGAGTCGCTGCCCGACGGGCTCGACACGGTGGTGGGCGAGCGCGGCTACCGCCTGTCGGGCGGCGAGCGGCAGCGGCTGACGATCGCCCGGCTGCTGCTGGCCAGGCCCAGGGTGGTGATCCTGGACGAGGCCACGGCGGCGCTCGACTCCACCTCCGAGGCGGCCGTGCAGGCGGCGCTCGGGGAGGCGCTCGAAGGCAGGACCGCCGTGGTGATCGCGCACCGGCTCTCCACGGTCCGCGCCGCCGACCTCATCCTGGTGATCGAGGACGGCCGCGTGGTCGAGCGCGGCACGCACGCCGACCTGCTCGCCGCCGGGGGCCGCTACGAGGAGCTGTACCGCACTCAGTTCGACGAGCCCACGGTGGCGGCGGCCTGAGGCTCGTCCTGCTCGTGTTCACGGGTTCGCAGGGAGTAGAGCGCGACCGGGATCGCCGCCAGCACCACGACGGCCGCGATGACCAGAGTGAACTGGTACGCGTCCAGGAAGGCGAGCAGCGGCGGCTGGTCGCTGCCGCCCTGCCTGGAGCTCAGGATCGCGCCCAGCACGGTGACGCCGAGCAGCCCGAACACTTCGCGTGACACGTTCAGGACGCCCGAGGCCACGCCGGACCTGCCCTTGGGCATGCCGCCGAGGATCGCGGCCGTCAGTGGCACCAGCATGCCGCCGCCCAGCCCGTACAGCAGGAACCAGGGCGCCACGTCCGCGTAGTCGGCGTCGGCGCCCAGGCCGGAGAGCAGGTAGATGGCCGTCCCCATGAGCGCCATGCCGAGCGCCACCGCGGGGCCGATGCCGATGCGCGCGCTGATCCGCTGCGACAACATCGCGATCACGGCCATGACCAGGGCCATCGGCACGAACGCCGCGCCCGCCTGGGTGGGGGAGAAGCCCAGCACGTTCTGCAGCCACAGCGCGCTGAAGAAGTAGATCCCGAAGACGCCGAACGACCAGATGCCGCTGGTGAGCAGCCCGCCGGTGAACACCTTGGCCCTGAACAGCGACACCGCGATCATCGGCTCGGCGGCCCGTGCCTCGACCAGCACGAACGCCACGGCCGCCGCCGCGAACACGCCGAACGCGGCCAGGATCTCCGGCGAGGTCCAGCCGGCGCCCTCGCCTTCGATGAGCGCGTAGGTCAGGGCGAACAGGGCGAGGGCGGAGGTGGCCAGGCCCGGCAGGTCGATGCGGTGCCGTACGCGGGTGAAGGCGGGTCTGACCGCCCACATCCCCAGGCCGAAGGTCACCACCCCGATCGGGAGGTTGATCAGGTAGATCCAGCCCCAGTGCAGGTGCTGGCTGATGAAGCCGCCCGTGATCGGCCCGAGCGCCATGGACAGCGCCCCGGCGGCGCTCCAGATGCCCACGGCCCTCCCGCGCTCGCCCGGGTCGGGGAAGATCTGGGTGATCAGCGTCAGCGCGGTGGGCGTGAGCAGCGCCGCCCCGACGCCCTGCGCGGCCCGCGCCGCGATCAGGGCCGCTCCCGAGCCGGCCAGCCCGGCGGCCAGCGAGGACAGCGTGAAGACGGCCAGCCCGCCGAGGAACACCCTGCGGGCCCCGAACACGTCCGCGAGCCGGCCGCCGACCAGCATGAGCCCGGCGAAGACCAGGATGTACGAGCTCACGATCCACTCAAGCCCGGAGATCGTCAGCCCGAGCTCCCGCTGGATCGTCGGCAACGCGACGTTGCCCACGTTGTTGTCCAAGTAGGTCATGAAGGTGCCCAAGGTCACCGCGACCAGCGCCCACCATCTCACGAAATTTCCTCCTATACGCCGTACTTGTACGTCGTATAGTTGAACTTGTACGGCGTATAGTTGTCAACCGTGATGGGAAAACTGACCGCGCAGGCGATCGCGGAGCGGGCACTGGAGATCGGCGACGCCGAGGGGCTCGACGCCGTGACGATCCGGCGCCTGGCCACCGACCTGGGCGTGACCCCGATGGCCCTCTACTGGCACTACAAGAACAAGGAGCTGCTGCTCGTCGGCATGGCCGACCACCTGATCGCCGGCTTCGCCCCCAAGCCGGCCGACGATCGCCCGTGGCAGGAGCAGCTGCGCGACCTCATGGTGGGCCTCGTCGGGACGCTGCGCGTGCATCCGTGCGCCAAGCACGTGTTCGAGCAGGTCGACGTGATCGCGGTGTCGAACTATCTGGCCGTCTGGGACCAGGCGCTGGGGCTGGCCCGCACGGCGGGGTTCAGCGTGGAGGAGAGCTGCCTGATCAGCAAATACCTGCTGCAGAGCGCCATCGCCATCGCCGACGCCCCCGTGCACGTCCGGCCCGGCGAGGAGTACATCGTCCGGGCCAAGCGGGCGGGCCTGCAGTCGTTGCCCGCCGAGAAGTATCCGTACCTGGTGGAGATGGCCGCCCCGCTGGTCGGCGGGATGGACGCGGGGCTGTACGACACGTTCGGCGTCGAGCTCGTGCTCAGCGGCATAGAGGCGCTGGCGGCCAGACGTTAGGGTCGTGCTCGTGACCTTCGAGCTGATCTGCGAGATCGAACCTCCCACCAAGCCCGACCTCAAGCACGTCAGGCACCAGATCGGCACGATGAGCAAGATCGCCCACTCGTTCCTCATCCCCGACAACCACATCGGCCGCGCGACCGTGTCGAGCGTGGCGGTGGCCCACGAGGTGGAGGCGATGGGCGGGCGCGGCATCGCCTGCCTCAACTCGCGCGACCGCAACCTGCTCGGCTTCCGGCGCGACCTGCTGACGGCGGCGGCGTACGGCGTGGACCAGTTCCTCTTCGTCTATGGCGACAAGCCGACCAGCGGCAACCGCACCAGCGACCTCACGGTGCGCTCGATGATCGACGAGGCTCGCGAGTTCTCCCCGGGCTGCCGCCTGGGCGCGGCGGCCTCGATGCGCTCGCTGCCCGCCTGGAAGCGCACGGCCGACTTCCTGTTCCTCCAGGTCGGCTTCTCGCTGGAGGCGCAGCTGCGCTGGCGCGACGCCCACCCGGTCGACGTGCCGGTCTACGCGGGCGTCATGGTCCTGGCCAGCGAGCGCCACGCCCGCACCCTGGCCACCGCGATCCCCGACATCGACCTGCCGGAGGAGCTGATCGCCAAGGTGGCCGCCGACCGCATGGCCGGCGTGGAGGCGGCCTGCGAGCAGGTGCTCGCGATCCGCGACTCGGGCGCCTTCGACGGCGTCCACCTCATCCCGGTCTCCCGCTACCGCGACGTCGAGTCCAGGCTGGCCGCCGCCCTCTGAGGACGGGCCAGGGACGCGAGCAGAGCGCCTGTGAGCGCCACCGCGAACAGCACCGCGTACGCGTGCTGGAACCCGTCCATGAGCTGCCCCACCGCCACCGGCGACAGCTTGGACAGCGTGCCCGCGTACACCTGGGCGCGCAGGTCGGGTCCCACGGAAGCGGTCAGGACGCTGAGTGACAGGCCGACACTGATCGCGACGCCGATGTTCATGATCATGACGCGGAAGCCGTTGACCACCCCGAGGCTCCCGCTCGGCAGCGCCCGCATGACCTGGGTGGTGTTGCCGGTCAGGAACGTTCCGCTGCCGCAGCCCGCCACGAACAGCCCGATCCCGATCACCCAGTACGGCGTGGCGGGATCGGCCGTCAGCATCAGCGTGCCGAGTCCCAGAGCGCTCATCGACGCGCCGCCGATGGACAGCGCGTACGGCGACACCCTCCGCCCCAGCACCCCCGTGATCGGCGAGGCCAGCCCGATCCCGACGGGCACGGGCAGCACGCTCAGCCCCGCAGCGAACGCGTCCAGCCCTCTCGCCGCCTGGAAGTACAGCGCCACCACCAGGATCAGCGCAGAGCGCGCCAGCGCGTTGCAGAACGAGGCCAGGTTCGCGTACGCCAGCAGCCGCCCCGCGAAGAGCCGCAAGTCCAGCACCGGGTTGGCCGAGCGCCGCTCGGCCAGCGCGATCAGCGGCAGCAGCACCAGGAAGACCCCGGCGCCGGCCAGCACCACGGGGCTGGACAGCCCGCCCGAGCCCGCCTCCGACAGCGCCAGCAGTGCCGCCGACAGCGCCGCGAACAACAGCACGTTGCCCAGCGCGTCCACCGGCTCCTTCGGCCTCCTGGGCATCCTGCGTAAGATCGCCGCACCCACGCCGAACGCGACCAGCCCGGCGGGCACGTTCACCCAGAAGATCCACTGCCAGCCGGCCGTCTCCGCGATCAGGCCGCCCAGCGTGGGCCCGGCCAGCTGCGCCACCGACAGCGTGCCGATGTAGACGCCCATGCCCTGGCTGAGCCGGTCGGGCGGGAACGCGTCCGTGATGATCACCGTGCCGTTCGCGAGGATCATCGCCGCTCCGACCGCCTGCAGCACGCGCATCGCGATCAGGAACCACACGCCCGGCGACAGCCCGGCCAGCAGCGAGGCTACCGTGAACAGCGCGAACCCCGTCAGATACACCTCCCGCCTGCCGAGCAGGTCGGCCACCCGGCCGAAGAACACCAGCGAAGCGGTGTTGACCAGCAGGAACGCCAGCAGGATCCAGCCGGACTCCAGCGCGCTGGCGTGGAAGTGCCGCACGACCGCCGGGAGCGCGACGTTGAGCGTACTGCCGGCGATGCCGATGAGGACGAGCCCCAGGCTGGTGACCGCGCACACGCGCCAGGCGTAACGTAAGCGACTGTCCTCGGCGACCATGCCCTCCACTATGACGTACGGCGTACGTCAGGCATCATCGCGCCCGCCTCCGCAGTCCGTCGAGGTCGTGGATCACCACGCGCCGCCGTCCGGTCTCGATCAGTCCCCGGTCGCGCAGCGTGCGCAGCGCCTTGCTGACGGCCTCGCGGGAGGCGCCCGTCCAGCCGGCCAGCTCGTCCTGCGACAGCGGCAGCGCCACGCGTACCCCGCTGTTGGTCTGCTCGCCGTAGCGTTCGGCCAGCTCGAGCAGGCGCGTGGCGACCCGTCCCGTGGTGTCGAACGCGCCGTACTCGATGCGCTTCCTGTCCGCGTCCCGCAGCTTGGCGGTGAGGAGCTGCATGAGCAGCACGGCGATGCGCCCGTGGGACTCCAGGAACGAGGAGAAGTCCCGCACCACGATGCCCGAGATCGGCTCCAGCGCGGTCACCGTGGCCGAGCGCGGCGACCCGTCGATGGCCGACATCTCGCCGAGCAACGCGCCGGGGCCGCGCACGGCCAGCACGACCTCGGTGCCGGCGCTCGTGTGCGACGAGCACTTGACCCGGCCCTCCAGCAGCACGAGCACCCAGTCGGACGTGTCGCCCTCGTTGATCACGGTCGTGCCGCGATCCCACCGCCGCAGGCGGCCGGCCGCGCGCAGGGCGGCGACCTCCTCGTCGGTGAGCATGGACAGGAACTCGCCGGACTCAGGCTCCATGCGCCCGATTATGTCGGTACGAGAGTCACCCTTCTATTGCAAATCAGTCAGAACGTACGCGGCGACGAGCTCCTCCTTGCCCTTGAGACTGAGCCGGCCCAGGGGGTTCACCGACGCGCCACGCCCCAGTTGCCTGAGCGTCGTCTCCCCGATGACGACCGTGCCGGGCTCGGCGATGCCCTCCAGCCTGGCCGCCACGTTCACGCAGTCGCCCATCGCGTTGAAGCCCCGCAGCTCGGGGCTGCCGATGTTGCCGACCAGTGCGGGACCCGTGTTGACGCCCACCCTGAACGTCGGCCACTCGACGTCGTCCACCCGCTTCCACGCCATCTCCTCGGCCACCTCGGCGGCGGCCCGCTGCATGTCCAGCGCGGCCCGGCACGCGGCCCTGGCGTGGCCCGCCTGTGTGGCGGGGGCGTTGAACAGGGCCAGCAGCGCGTCGCCGACGAACTGCACGATCGTGCCGCCGTTGTTGAGGATGCAGGGGACGGCGGCCGTGTGGTAGCGGTTGAGCATCTCGACGATCTCGCCGGGCGTGACCTTCTCGGAGAAGCTCGTGAAGCCCTTGAGGTCGGCGAAGAGCGCGGTCAGCTCCTTCAGCTCGCCGCCGAGTGCCGCCTGCGCCGGGTCGGCAAGCAGCGCGTTGGCCACGTCGGGTGACATGTACTGCCGGAAGAGCGTGTCGAGCTCCTGGTAGAGGCGGGCGTTCTCCAGGGAGATGGACAACTGGCCGGCCAGAGTGGCGGCCAGCGCCTCGTCCTGCGGGGTGCGGCCGACGGGCACCTCCAGCACGCCCGCCAGGTGGCCCTTGACCGTCAGGGGGAAGGCGAGCAGGTTGTTGCGCCTGACGGGCTGGTTGCCGGCGAACTCGTACTCGCGGGAGCCGATCTGCGTCTTGCCCTCCGCGACCAGGCCGATCTTCACGTCACCGTACGCCTGGCGCACCCGTTCCAGCGCCGTGGCCAGCAGCTGGCCCTCGGGCAGCCCCACCTTGGTCTGGGCGCTCACCGCCACCAGGGAGGCCAGCCGCTCGGACAGCTCGCGCTCGTTGGCCAGCGCCTCGCCGGCCCGGTCGAGCACCGCCGCCTGGCCCTCGTTCAGCCGGAACTTGCCCGACAGCCGGGTCGCGGCCAGCGGCTCGCCCCGGCGTACGTGCTCGACCAGCTCCTCCAGCGCCCGGTCGTAGTCCTGCTGGATGCGCGCCACGGTCGCCGACAGCGTCACCGAGTCGAACAGTCCCGCGCTCGACCCCTCCCGCCTGAACTGCAGGTGGGCGCTGTAGGCCACGAAGACGAAGGCCAGCGTGAGCAGGAGGTGCCACATCCACCAGGACAGGTGCCAGTTGAGCTGGGACATCCCCGCGACCATGGCCTCGGCCAGCAGCGCGTACGCCGTGATCAGGCTGATCAGCATGGCCGACGGGCGCCGCCGATGCAGCAGGAACATCAGCACGCTCGCCGCGCCGTACAGCAGGAGGCCGGGAATGGACGCCCAGGCCAGCCAGGGGACCGGCGACTCGGGCGGCGGCTCGCTGAGCGGCGTCAGCCCCGGGATCAGCGACACCAGCCCCCAGACGGCCATGAAGCCGAAGAGCACGGCGCGGACGAAGTGCTGGGCAGCCAGCACGGCCTTGGCCGCCCGCTCGCCCAGCGGCAGCGCGGAGGCGCACGCGAACGCCGCCGCGATCGTGAGCCCCGCCTGCTGGCCCAGGTCGAAGCCCAGCGAGCCGGTCGACAGGATGATCTTCGGGGTGGCCATCCCGTGCAGGAAGAAGAAGCCGGCACTGCTCAGGAAGACCATGGAGACCAGGAACAGCCGGGCGTCCTGCCGCCGCCGCGACGCCTCGCTGATCATGACGCCCAGCACCACGTTGAGCCCGGCCACCGTGATGATCATCCAGAAGTGGCTGGGGTTGTGCTGCCAGGGGATGTTGACGTCCGGGTGCGTCAGCAGGAGCCAGAGGCCCAGCAGCGGCAGCACCAGGTGGATGCCCCAGACCACGCCACGCACGGGATGAGTGGCCGGAGGGAGGTAGGGGGTCGACACAGACCCGATTATCCACGGGTGATCGCGGCCGCCAATGCGTCGTTTTACGCACAAAGGTGACCGAGCAACACGCGACGAGGGCCGGTACGGAACCCCGTACCGGCCCTCGTTACGCGATCGTCAGCCGAACAGCGCGGGCAGCGCCGCCGAGTGCGTCTCCCGCAGCTCCTCGACCGGCACCTCGAACGCGCCCTCGACCACCAGCGACGTGCCACCGGTCGTGCCCAGCCCGTAGCAGGGCACATCGTGCCGCCCGCACAGCGACGCGAACTCCTCGTAGGCCTCCGGCCGAACCGCGACCAGCGCCCGCGCGGAGGACTCGCTGAACAGGTCGGTGAACGCGTCCCCGCTCAGCACCACCGAGGCGCCGACGCCCCGCGCCAGGCAGGACTCGGCCAGCGCGACGGCCAGCCCGCCGTCCGACAGGTCGTGCGAGCCCTCGAGCAGCCCTCGCCTGGCGGCCTCCACCAGCACGGTCGCCAGCGCCTGCTCCGCCGCCAGATCCGCCTGCGGCGGCAGCCCGCCCAGGTGGCGGTGCACGACGTGCGCCCACTCCGAGCCGCCGAACTCCTCGCGCGTCTCGCCGAGCAGCACGACCTTCAGCCCCTCGGCGGTGAACCCGGACGGCACCCGCCGGGCCACGTCGTCGATGACGCCGAGCACGCCCACGACCGGCGTGGGGTTGATGGCGGTCGAGCCGGTCTGGTTGTAGAAGGAGACGTTTCCGCCGGTCACCGGCACGCCAAGGGTCCTGCACGCGTCGGCCAGGCCGCGCACGGCCTCGGCGAACTGCCACATGACCTCGGGGTCCTCGGGGGAGCCGAAATTGAGGCAGTTGGTCACGGCGAGGGGCTTGGCGCCGGTCACGGCCACGTTCCGGTACGCCTCGGCCAGCGCCAGCTGCGCCCCCGCGTACGGGTCGAGCTTGGCGTAGCGGCCGTTGCCGTCGGTGGCCAGCGCGATGCCCCTGGTCGTCGGCTCAGCGCCGGCGATGGCCTCCGAGATCCGCACCATGCCCGCGTCCGCCGGCTGGGCCAGCACGGTGTTGGAGCGGACGTAGCGGTCGTACTGGGAGGTCACCCACTCCTTGGAGGCCAGGTTGGGCGAGCCGAGGAGCTGGAGCAGCGTGGCCCGCAGGTCGGCGGACCGCTCAAGCTTCTCGGGCGTGTCGGCGTTGAGCGCCGCCTGCCCGGAGGGCTCGTGGTACGGGCGCTCGTAGACGGGCCCCTCGTCGGCCGCGGTGCCCGGCGGGATGTCCACGATGACCTCGCCGTCCCAGGTCATGACCAGGCGGCCGGTGTCGGTGACCTCGCCGATGACGGTGGCGGGGACGTCCCACTTCTCGCAGATCGCCATGAACGCCGGGATGTCGTCGGGCCTGACGACGGCCATCATCCGCTCCTGCGACTCGCTCATCAGGATCTCCTCGGGCCTGAGCGAGGGGTCGCGGAGCGGGACGAGGTTGAGGTCGACGTGCATGCCGCCGGTGCCCTTGGCGGCCAGCTCGGTCGTGGCGCACGACACCCCGGCCGCGCCGAGGTCCTGGATGCCGACGACGACGTCGGCCGCGTACAGCTCCAGGCAGCACTCGATGAGCAGCTTCTCCATGAACGGGTCGCCCACCTGCACGGCGGGCCGCTTGGCGTGCGACTCGTCCTCGAACGTCGCCGACGCCAGCACCGAAGCACCGCCGATGCCGTCGGGACCGGTGGACGCGCCGAACAGCACGACCTTGTTGCCCGGCCCAGGCGCGGTGGCCAGCTTGATCTGGTCTTTCCGCAGCAGGCCGACGCACAGGGCGTTGACCAGCGGGTTGCCGATGTAGCAGGGGTCGAAGACGACCTCGCCGCCGATGTTGGGCAGGCCCAGGCAGTTTCCGTAGTGGCTGATGCCCTCGACCACGCCGGGCAGCACCCTGCGCGTGTCGACGGCGTCCGCGCCGCCGAAGCGCAGCGAGTCCATGACGGCGATCGGGCGCGCGCCCATCGACATGATGTCGCGCACGATCCCGCCGACGCCGGTGGCCGCGCCCTGGTGCGGCTCGACGTAGGACGGGTGGTTGTGCGACTCGATCTTGAACGTGGCCGCCCAGCCGTCGCCGATGTCCACCACGCCCGCGTTCTCGCCCATGCCCACCAGCAGCGCCTCGGACTTGGGCGCCTTGGTGGCGAACTGCTTGAGATGCACCTTGGACGACTTGTACGAGCAGTGCTCGGACCACATGACGCTGTAGATGGCGAGCTCGGAGCCGGTGGGACGGCGACCGAGGATCTCCTTGACCCGGTCGTACTCGTCCAGCTTCATCCCCAGCTCGGCGAAGGGCATCGGCTCGTCGGGCGTCTCCGCCGCCCGCTTGACGCTATCGGTCATGCGTTCACCAGCTTCTTGAGAATGGAGGTGAAGAACCCGAGCCCGTCGGTGCTCGGGGCGCCGACCAGCTCCTCGACCGCGTGCTCCGGATGCGGCATGAGACCGACCACGTTGCCCGCCTCGTTGCGGATGCCCGCGATGTCATTGAGGGAGCCGTTGGGGTTGCCGACGTAGCGGACGACCACGTGACCGCCCGCTTCAAGCGCCGCCAGCGTGTCGTCGGAGGCCACGTAGCGGCCCTCGCCGTGCTTGATCGGCAGCACGATCTCCTGGCTCTCGCTGAACGAGTTGGTCCACGCGGTCGCGGTCTGCTCGATCCTGAGCTGCTGGTCGCGGCAGACGTAGTGGAGCGAGCCGTTGCGGGTCAGCGCGCCGGGCAGCAGGTGGGCCTCGCAGAGGATCTGGAAGCCGTTGCAGGTGCCGAGCACGGGCAGCCCGGCGTTCGCCGCCGGGATGAGCTCCTCCATGAGCGGCGCGAACCGCGAGATGGCGCCGCAGCGCAGGTAGTCGCCGTAGGAGAAGCCGCCGGGCAGGAAGACCGCGTCGACTCCCTTCAGGTCGTGGTCGGCGTGCCACAGCGGGACCGCCTCGGCGCCCACGAGGCGCACGGCTCTGGCGGCGTCCTGGTCGTCGAGAGTTCCTGGAAACGTGACTACGCCCACACGGGCAGCGCTCATGACAGTCGTCCCCTCCGAGGAATGCGCGCGCACGCGCCACCGTCTGTCGAACGGCGGCGGTGTACTCAGGTTATCGGGTGCTGTCGCGTGGTCCGCATCGGCTCGTGGGTCTGGCGGATGCCCAGCTCAGACGGCTGCTAGCTCGCGGGGGCGGGCGTTGGCCTCGTCGTCCCAGGCGAGCTGCTTGCGCAGGTGGACCGTGGTGCCCCGGCCGGGCGTGATGCCGAAGGAGATCTCGTCGACCACGGAGCGCATGATCAGCAGGCCGCGGCCGTTCTCCGTGTCGGGCGGGGGGAAGTGCAGCGGCATCGTCGGCAGGCCCTCGCCGTTGTCCGCGACGCGTACGTCGCAACGGCCGTAGCCGATCGCCGCGGTCACCTCGTAGCGGTTGGCGGGACCCCCGTGCCGCACCGCGTTTGAGCACGCCTCGGAGACGGCGAGCAGCATGTCGGCGATGCATGTCTCGCTCACGTTCAGTGAACGCATGGCATCGCCCAGCACTCGCCTGACCATCGGTATGCCGATCGCATCCCGAGGCAGTGCCAACGAGAACTCAATATCCACCGGACTCCTCCGGGCGCCAGAATGTCACCTGGAGTAGGTTTCCCTGTGAAAACGGGGCTAACCGCAAAATCACCCTGTTGTTATTTAGTGTTGGCATGCCCGTGGCATTGTGGCATGCCCGAACCCGGCTTTAACCGACCAGGGGGAAACCTGGGGATCTTATCTCCCTTACCCCTCAACCCGGACGCTGTAGTCCTCGATCACCGTGTTGGCCAGCAGGGTCTCGGCCATCTTACGGACTTCGGCGAGCGCCGTCTCGTCAGCCGGGCCGTCGAGCTCGATCTCGAAGCGCTTGCCCTGGCGCACGGCCGAGACGCCGGAGAAGCCGAGCCTGGGCAGTGCCCTGGCGATCGCCTGGCCCTGCGGGTCGAGGATCTCGGGCTTCAACATGACGTCCACGATGACGCGGGCCACTGCGTTCCTCCTGGATGCGGTGGGTGACTGGGAAGCACAGCCTACCGGCGCGTGTGGCTGACGACACAACGGGAACGGGGAGGACATGGGGCTTGCGCGGAGGGTTGTGATGTCTGCCACCATGGCCCCAGACGCGTACGAACCACCACCATATGGTTCCTCGCATGAACGGCTGGCCTAAGGTGGCAACCCCATCGAAGACCTGCCCCTACGACGCACAGGAGTGGCAAGTGACAGCTGAAGCCTCTCGTGGTGCAGACGCACCTCCGGAGCTCGTGCAGCTGCTCACCCCCGAGGGCGAGCGGGTCGAGCACCCCGACTATGACATCGACCTGACCGACGAGGAGGTCAGATCGCTCTACCGCGACCTGGTCCTCGTCCGGCGCATCGACCTCGAGGCCGTGGCGCTGCAGCGCCAGGGTGAGCTGGGCATCTGGGCCTCACTGCTGGGCCAGGAGGCGGCCCAGATCGGCTCGGGCCGCGCGTTGACCGACACCGACATGGCCTTCCCCACCTACCGCGAGCACGGTGTGGCGTGGTGCCGCGACGTGGACCCGCTGAAGCTGCTCGGCCTGTTCAGGGGCGTGAACCACGGCGGCTGGGACCCCAACGAGCACAACTTCCACCTCTACACGATCGTGATCGGCAGCCAGACCCTCCACGCGGTCGGTTACGCCATGGGCATCCAGCGTGACGACGCGAACGCGGCCACGATCGCCTACTTCGGCGACGGGGCCACCTCTCAGGGCGACGTGAACGAGTCGTTCATCTGGGCCAGCGTGTTCAACGCGCCGATCGTGTTCTTCTGCCAGAACAACCAGTGGGCCATCTCCGAGCCCCTGGAGAAGCAGACCCGCATCCCGCTCTACCGCCGTGCCTCGGGCTTCGGCTTCCCCGGGATCAGGGTGGACGGCAACGACGTGTTCGCCTGCCTGGCGGTGACCAGGAAGGCGCTGGAAGCCGCCCGCACCGGCCAGGGGCCGACGCTCATCGAGGCGTTCACGTACCGGATGGGCGCGCACACCACCACCGACGACCCGACGCGCTATCGCGTGGCCAGCGAGCTGGAGGCGTGGAAGCTGAAGGACCCGATCGAGCGGGTCAGGTCCTACCTGTTCAAGAACGAGCACGCCGACCCGTCGTTCTTCGACTCCGTCGACGCCGAGGCCGACCAGCTCGGGGCCGACCTGCGCAGGCGCTGCCTGGCCATGCCCGACCCCGGGCCGCTGGACATCTTCGACCACGTCTATCGCGAGCCCCACGCCTTGATGGACCAGGAGCGCGCCCAGTTCGCCGCGTACCTGGAGGGGTTTGCCCAATGACGATCCTGAGCCTGTCCAAGGCGCTCAACGAGGGCATGCGCAAGGCCATGGAGGACGATTCCAAGGTCCTCATCATGGGGGAGGACGTCGGCAAGCTGGGCGGCGTCTTCCGCGTCACGGACGGCCTGCAGAAGGACTTCGGCGAGGACCGCGTCATCGACACGCCGCTGGCCGAGTCGGGCATCATCGGCACCGCGATCGGGCTGGCGCTGCGCGGCTACCGGCCGGTGTGCGAGATCCAGTTTGACGGGTTCGTCTTCCCGGCCGCCGACCAGATCATCACGCAGCTCGCCAAGATGCCGATGCGCTCGCTGGGCGCGATCAAGCTCCCCGTGGTCGTACGCATCCCGTGCGGTGGCGGCATCGGCGCGGTCGAGCACCACAGCGAGTCGCCCGAGGCGTACTTCACCCACACCGCCGGGCTGCGCGTCGTGGCCTGCTCCAACCCGGCCGACGCGTACACCATGATCCAGCAGGCCATCCGCAGCGACGACCCGGTGATCTTCTTCGAGCCCAAGCGCCGCTACTGGGAGAAGGCCGACATCGACACCTCCTCCACGGACTGGTGGCCGCCGCTGCACGCCGCCAAGGTCGTCCGCCAGGGGAGCGACGTCACGTTGCTGGCCTACGGCCCCATGGTCAAGACATGCCTGGAGGCGGCCACGGCCGCCGAGGACGACGGCCGCTCGATCGAGGTGGTCGATCTGCGCTCGCTCAACCCGCTGGACGAGCCGGTCGTGATGGACTCCGTCCGCCGTAACGGGCGGGTGGTGGTCGTCCACGAGGCCCCGGTCAACAGCGGGTTCGGCGCCGAGCTGGCGGCCAGGATCACGGAGCAGTGCTTCTACCACCTGGAGTCGCCGGTGCTCCGGGTCGGCGGCTTCTCCACCCCCTACCCGCCGTCGCGGCTGGAGGAGCACTATCTGCCCGACCTGGACCGGGTGCTCGACGCCGTCGACCGGGCATTCGGATACTGAGGGGGGTTTGATCATGCGACGCGAGTTCAAGCTTCCCGACGTCGGTGAGGGGCTGACGGAGGCCGAGATCGTCCGCTGGCACGTCAAGGCGGGTGACCCGGTCAAGGTCAACCAGATCGTCGTGGAGATCGAGACGGCCAAGTCGATCGTCGAGCTCCCCATCCCGTGGGACGGGGCGGTGTCGGATCTGCTGGCCGACGAGGGCCAGACGGTCGACGTCGGCGCGCCCATCATCGCCGTCGACACCTCCGAGCCCTCGGAGCAGGCCAAGGCCGCGGCCGAGGACATGGTGCCCAATCCGCCGGCGGAGGGAGCCGTCGAGCCCGGCGCCCACGGCAGCCCGGCCCCGAAGGAGGAGCGCCAGGCGGTCCTGGTCGGCTACGGCGTCAAGACCGGCGCCACCAAGCGCCGTCCCCGCAAGCGCGAGACGACCGGCATCCCGGCCACCCCGGTGGCCAACCCGGCCCGCGTGGAGGTGGACGACCACCCGGCCCCGTCCTCCACCCGGACATCCGTCCTGGCCAAGCCACCGGTACGGAAGCTGGCCAAGGACCTCGGCGTGGACCTGTCGGGCATCGCCGGCACCGGCCCCCAGGGCTCCATCACCCGCGACGACGTCCACGCCGCGGCGGAGGCCAAGGAGCCTGTGGCAGCGCCCGAGCAGCCCGAGATCGGGCGTGAGGAGCGCATCCCCATCAAGGGCGTACGCAAGATGACCGCCCAGGCCATGGTCGCCAGCGCCTTCACCGCCCCCCACGTCACCGAGTTCCTCCAGCTCGACATGACGAACACGATGGAGACGGTCCAGCGCCTGCGCACCTTCCAGGACTTCGCGGAGGTCAAGGTCTCCCCGCTGCTCCTGGTGGCCAAGGCGGTCCTCACCGCCGTAAAACGGCACCCCATGATCAACTCATCGTGGGACGAGGCCGCCCAGGAGATCGTGGTCAAGCGCTACGTCAATCTGGGGATAGCCGCCGCCACCCCCAGGGGCCTGGTGGTGCCCAACGTCAAGGACGCCCACGCCCTGTCACTCCCCGACCTGGCCAAGCAGCTGGCCCAGCTCACGGAGACGGCCAGGGCAGGCCGCACCCAGCCCGCCGAGATGGCGGGCGGCACCTTCACCATCACCAACGTGGGCGTCTTCGGCGTCGACGCCGGCACCCCCATCCTGAACCCCGGCGAGGCGGCCATCCTCGCCTTCGGCCAGGTCAGGGACATGCCGTGGGTGGTGGACGGCGAGCTGGCGGTGCGCAAGGTGACGACCCTCGCCCTCTCGTTCGACCACCGCATCGTGGACGGCGAGCTGGGCTCGATGTTCCTGCGCGACGTGGGCGCCATGCTGGAGGACCCGCTGCGCATGCTGGCCTGGAGCTAGCCGGGGAAAGAGCCACGGCGACCGCCGGGAGGACCCCTCCCCCGGCGATCGCCGTAGGCCCGGGACACCCGCACCCACCACGTACAGAGTCACGTCGGACGGGTTTGATACACCACCGCTAAGGTTGATCGCATGATTCGCCACATCGTGCTGTTCACCTGGACCGACGCCGCCACCGACGAGCAGAAGGAGACGGTGACGGCCGAGCTGCGCAAGCTGCCCGGCGTCATCCCCCAGCTCCGCTCGTACACGGTGGGCGCCGACGCGGGCATCAACCAGGGCAACCACGACTACGGGGTGGTGGCCGACTTCGACAGCGTCGAGGACTACCTGGTCTACCGCGACCACCCGCAGCACCAGGCGGTCATCGCGCAGCACATCAAGCCGATCCTGGCCACGCGCGCCGCGGTGCAGCTCAGCCTCTAGATCTCCGGCGGGTTGTTCTCGCGGCGCATCAGCCTGTCATCGGAGGTGCGCCCCCTCCTGGGCGCCAGCACGATGCTCAACACCACGCCGATGCCGCCGACGATCATGAAGATGAGCCCGACGACGTCCATGTGGACGCTCTTGCCGAACACATCGGGCTCGATCGCGAACCTCAGGATGGCGCCAAGCGTGAGGAAGAAGATGCTGACCCCGACACCCATGACGACCTCCACGCAAACGGCTGGTACAGCCACGGTCATACCCGGGTATCAGCGATCACACCCGTGCCTTCTCAGGCGAGGCATGACAGCGGCTTGCCGCCGTTGTAGGTGATCATGTCGAGCACGGCGGTGGCCAGGTCGATCGGGGCGCCGAGGGGCTGCCCGTCGAGCTCGGCGTAGGCACGGTGCAGGTTGCCGACGATGCGCTCGGAGTCGAGCAGCCCGCCCCACTCGCCCAGATCAGCCTCCCTGGCCGCGTCCAGCGGCGACAGCCCCGCCGCCCGGCCCCGCACGGCGATCTCCTGTACGAACCGCAGGTAGGCCGCCACCCGGTCGTACACCTCCGGCCCGCACACCTCTCCGTGCCCCGGCACGACCGTCTCCGCCCCCAGCGCCCTGAGCTGGTCAAGGGCGTCCAGCGCCCCGGCCACCGAGCCCATGAGCACGAAGGGCGTGCCGCCGTTGAACACGAGGTCGCCGGAGAACAGCAGCCGCCGCTCGGGAATCCACACGTACGAGTCGTTCGTCGTGTGCGCGGCGTGGCCGACGTGCCTGACCTCGCACCGCAGGTCGTCGGAGTGCACGGTGACCCGGTCGGTGAAGGTGAGGAACGGCGGCGTCACCTGCATCTCGCCCCACTCGACCTCGGGCGACCACGCGGGCAGGTACGTGGGGACGCCCTCGGCCAGGATCTGCTCGCGCACGCCCTCGTGGCCGACGATCGTGGCCTCGGGGAAGAGCCAGTTGCCGAACGTGTGGTCGCCGTGGTGGTGGGTGTTGATCAGCGTGGTGATCGGCCGGTCGGTGACCTTCCTGATGGCCTCGCGGAACGCCCGCGTACGGCGCTCGGTCGAGCAGGCGTCGACGCAGATCACGCCGCGCCGCCCGGCCAGGAAGCCGGTGTTGTTGATCCACCAGCTCCCGTCGGGCTGGACGTAGGCGTAGACGCCGTCGGACACCTCTTCGACGCGAGGAGGTGCCAGGGGGTGGTCATGAGTACTGGAGCTCATGCCGTGACGGTACCCGTACGGGTCCCGTCACGGCACCGAGGGACCCTAGGGCATCAGGCCGGGCTGGGCTTGACGTAGGTGACGCGGACGTCCAAATAGCTCGCCACGCCGTAGTCATGTCCGCGGATGGCGAGCAGGTTGTTGCAGTCCAGGTACTTCGCCGGAACGACGACGTCGATCGCGCCGGCGTTGCAGTTGCCGCTCTTGACGGTTTGCAGCAGCTGACCGTTCAGGTAGACCTGCGCATCGTTGTCCACCGTCCCTTGGATTCGGACCTCTTGCGCATCCCGCGGCAGGTGGACCCAGTGGCGCAGCAGTATGTCGCTGTTCAGGGCCCATGGTGTCTTGACCTTGATGGAGTTGTTCCACGAGCAGGTCCCGTTGGTAGTGCCGAAGCCCGCCTGTCCGGTCGACCACGCACTGTCGTCGAAGTACCGGCCGGCGAACTCCGGTACGTCGGTCGTGGCAGGCACCTGAAGGAATCTCCAGCCGGTGCTGTTGTAGTCGAGCGCGGTGACATTGGTCGCGCGCCTGTTTTCCGACGGAGAAGCGGATGCCGGCGTCGCGACAGATAGGGCCATCATGGCCAGGAGCGAGGCCGCCGCGAGGTCAGCGGGCAGGGAGCGCAGTGGTTTCCTGAACATGAGCGATCTCCTCGATGGCTGTTGCGAAATGTCTGGATGCGGAGGATAACCATCCGCATCCAGACAGTAACGCTAGGTAATCGCCCCTGGCTGCCGTCTGTCCAGGAAGGACACGCCGGATTGCGCTTTCTGTCCGACGGGCCCGCCGGCCCTGGCGGATGAGCCCCGCCTGGGCCGGCGACTGACGATCAGATTCCTGACTCAGGGCACTAGAAGGCTTCCTCCGGGAGCTCCATGAGCTCCTGCCCGGTGGCGTCCAGCACGCGCCGCTCGGCGGCCAGCCGGGGCAGCACGGTCTTGGCGAAGAACGAGGCCGCGGCGACCTTGCCCAGGTAGAACGGGTCCTCGCCCTCGGTCAGCTTCTCCAGCGCCACCTCGGCCTGGCGCAGCAGCAGCCAGCCGATCACCAGGTCGCCCAGCGCGAGCAGGAGCCGGGTGGTGTTCAGTCCGACCTTGTAGACCTCGGTGGGCGTCTCCAGCGAGGACAGCGCCCAGCCCGCCATGGTGTCGCCCATGGCCTTGACCTCGGCGGCGGCCTCGGCGAGCAGCTTGCGCTCCTCCTTCAGCCGGCCGTTGCCCGCCTCCGAGGCGGCGAACTCGCCGATCTCGGCCAGCAGCGACCCGACCGCTGCGCCCTGGTTACGCAGGATCTTCCGGAAGAACAGGTCGAGGCCCTGGATCGCGGTCGTGCCCTCGTACAGGGAGTCGATCTTGGCGTCGCGGATGTACTGCTCGATCGGGTAGTCCTGCAGGTAGCCGGAGCCGCCGAGGGTCTGCAGCGAGCGGGAGAGCAGCTCGTACGACCGCTCGGAGCCGACGCCCTTGACGATGGGCAGCAGCAGGTCGTTCATGTCGTGGGCGTGCCGGTCGTCCGAGTTGACGAGGAGGGTGTCCTGGAACGTGGCCGTGTAGAGCACCAGGGCCCGCATGCCCTCGGCGTACGACTTCTGCAGCATGAGCTCGCGCCGCACGTCCGGGTGGTGTGTCACGGTGACGCGCGGGGCTGTCTTGTCGGCCATCCGCGTCAGGTCCGCGCCCTGCACGCGTGACTTGGCGTACTCCAGCGCGTTCAGGTAGCCGGTGGAGAGCGTGGCGATGGCCTTGGTGCCGACCATCATGCGGGCGTGCTCGATCACCATGAACATCTGCCTGATGCCCTCGTGCACGTCGCCCACGAGGTAGCCGACCGCCGGGTGCTTGTCGCCGAAGGTGAGCTCGCACGTCGTGGAGACCTTCAGGCCCATCTTCTTCTCGACGTTCGTGACGTAGACGCCGTTGCGCTCGCCGAGCTCGCCGGTCTCCAGGTTTACGAGGAACTTCGGCACCAGGAACATAGACAGCCCCTTGGTGCCGGGACCGTGGCCCTCGGGGCGGGCGAGGACGAGGTGGAAGATGTTCTCGGCCATGTCGTGCTCGGCGCTGGTGATGAAGCGCTTGACGCCCTCGATGTGCCAGCTGCCGTCCTCCTGCCGCACCGCCTTGGTGCGCCCGGTGCCCACGTCGGATCCGGCGTCCGGCTCGGTGAGCACCATCGTGGCGCCCCACTCGCGCTCGATGGCCAGCTCCGCGAAGCGCTTCTGCTCGGGCGTGCCGACCTTCCACAGCGTGTAGGCGAAGTTGGGTCCCGCCCCGTACATGTAGAGCGCCGGGTTCGCACCGAGCACCAGCTCGGCCGTGGCCCAGGCCAGGCTCCTCGGGATGCCGGGGCCGCCCAGCTCGGCGGGCAGGTCGAGGTTCGCCCAGCCGCCGTCGACCAGTGCCTTGTACGACTTCTTGAAGCCATCAGGGAGGGTCACCGAGCCGGTCGCCGCGTCGAACACGGGCGGGTGCCTGTCGCCCTCCTCGAAGGACTCGGCGAGGACGCCGGTGGCCAGCCTGCTGACCTCGTCCAGGATGCCGCGGGCGACATCCTCGTCCACATCCGCAAAGGGCCCTGTGCCGAGGATCTCGCGCCTACCGAACACCTCGAAGAGGTTGAACTCCAGGTCACGCACGTTGCTCTTGTAGTGGCCCATGGGTGTCGATCTCCTTGAACCGAGGTTTCTGTACTGGCGAGTAACCTTACTCTGAAATGCTACCCGCGGGTAACCCGTGCTATGCATGGCATGCTGCTCTCCATGGACGCCGAACAACTCGCCGCAAGATGGCGAGAGCGCCTGGATTCCTGGGCCATTCCACCCGCGATCATGGCCAAGGCCCCCGTTGATCCATGGGGCCATTCGCCCGAGCGGTTCGGCGCCCGTACCGACAGAGCGCTTGCCGAGCCCGACGACGGCCCCACCATGACCCGGCTCTTCGAGGCGCTGCCGGACAAGGGCACGCTGCTCGACGTGGGTTCGGGTCCAGGCGCCGCGTCCCTGCCGCTGCACGAGCGCATCGGCCACCTGTACGCGGTCGACACCTCGGCCCCCATGCTGGAGGGGCTGACGGCCAGGGCGGAGAAGCTCGGGGTGCCGGTCACGGCGATCGAGGGCCGCTGGCCCGACGTGGCCGATCAGGTGCCCGTGGTCGACGTCGCCGTCGCCGCGCACGTGGTCTACAACGTCCCCGACCTGGCCGACTTCCTGCGCGCACTCGACGACCGCACGCAGGGGCGGGTGGTGCTGGAGTTGCCCCACCGCCATCCGATGAGCTGGATGACGCCGCTGTGGCAGCACTTCCACGGGGTGGACCGGCCGGTGCGGCCCATCGCCGAGGACTGCGTGGCGCTGGTGGCGGCGCTCGGCTTCGCGGTGCAGGTGGAGGAGCGGGAGGCCCCGCTGGAACGATTCACGTCGCTGGAGGAGCTGGCGGCGAGCGTGTGCCGCCGGGTGTGCCTCGACCCGTCAAGGGCGCAGGAGGTGGCGGACACCGTGGTGGAGCTGGGCATGTGGCCGGTGCCCCGCGACCGGTGGGTCACGATCTGGTGGGAATGACCCCGTTGAGCGGCGCGTTCTCCTTGATGAGCTGACAGCTCCCGGACGAGACGCGCCGTACCCGGAACGCCAAGACGACGCATCCGCAACAGCCTCGTCCCAAGGGAGTTCCGATCATGGCGTGGATCGTCCTCGTGCTGGCCGGCGTCTTCGAGGTCGCCATGGCCCTTTCGCTCAAGCTCAGCAACGGGTTCAGCAATGTGTGGTGGGTGCTGTCGTTCCTCGCGACGGCCGTGCTGAGCTTCGGTCTGCTCTCGTACGCGCTCAGAACCCTCGAGGTCGGCACCGCGTACGCCGTCTGGACCGGCGTCGGCGCGGCGGGCACCGCGGTGCTCGGCATGATCGCCATGGGGGACGAGGTCTCGTTGCCGCGCCTCATCTCGATCGCGCTGATCCTGGTCGGGGTCGTCGGGCTGCGGGTTCTCGCTTGACGTCGCGGGCCGCTCCGGCTTAGGTGGCTGCGTGATCGAAATCCACGCCGTCACCATCGACGCCGCCGACCCGTACGAGATCGCCAGCTGGTGGAGCAAGGCCACCGGGCTGCCACTCGGCGAGGGCGACAAGCCGGGCGACGACGAGGTCATGCTGCGCACCGAGCAGGACCCGTTCCTGCTGTTCGTCCGCGTGCCCGAGGGCAAGACCGTGAAGAACCGGGTGCACTTCGACGTCAACGGGACCGCGGGCAGGACCCGTAATCAGGAGGTCGAGCGGCTGATCGGGCTGGGCGCGACCGTCTTCGACGACCAGCGGCAGCCCGACGGCACCGGCTGGGTGATCATGCGCGACCCCGAGGGCAACGAGTTCTGCGTGTGCCGGAGTCAGGCGGAGAGGGAGGCGCAGGCTGACCCCACGCACTGACTTCACCGGGCGGATCGGGCGCGACCCTGCATGACGAGCGTCAGGACGCCGGCGATCAGGTAGACCAGCGCGCCGTGCCACAGGGCGTGCACGGCCGAGCCGAAGACCCCCTCGCCGTCGAGCACGAGCTGCACCGGATAGTCCAGCACGGCCGTGATGCCCGCGGGCAACAGCGCGAACCGCCACGGGTGCCGCAACGACCAGAGCCTGGCCTGGCGGGTCACCCGGTCGCCCTCCTCCGGCTTGGCGACCGCGCCGATCGCGGCGATCAGGGCGAACAGGCTGATGCCCAGGCCCAGCGCCCACACCAGATCACCACCGCCGGTGATCAGGCCCAGGCCGAAGCTGGCCGCGGTGACGGCGCCGCCGCCGATGGCGGCGGCCTTCCAAGGGGCGCCGCGGAGCGCGGCACCCGACAGCGAGATCTCATCGCGTCGGCTGATTTCGTTCATGTCATCCATGCTGCATTTCCGGACACCCGGGGGCATCGGGGACGAACCCTGAGCCGTCCCTGACATCATTCGGACATGCAGCAAACAGACAAAGTGCTCTTCCGCCCCGCCCGCAAGGAGGACGTGCCCGCGATCGTGGCGATGCTCGCCGACGACCATCTCGGCGCCACGCGCGAGGGCGACCCGCATGACGAGCGTTACCTGGCGGCGTTCGAGCGGGTCGACGCCGACCCGTACGACGAGCTGATCGTGGCCGAGCAGGACGGCGAGGTGGTGGGCACCATGCAGCTCACGTACCTGGCCGGGCTGTCGCGGCTGGGCGCGGAGCGGTGCCAGATCGAGGCCGTCAGGGTCGCCGCCGCCGCCCGCGGCCAGGGCCTCGGCCGCCGGATGATCCAGTGGGCCGTGGACAGGGCACGGGAGCGCGGCTGCGCGATGGTGCAGCTCACCTCCGACAAGTCACGTACGGACGCGCACCGCTTCTACGACAACCTCGGTTTCACGGCCTCCCACGTGGGCTACAAGCTCTCGCTGAGCTGAGCCAGCATCCACCGGCACCAGTCGGCCCGGTGCCGCTCGTAGCTCAGTCCGCACCGCAACGTCGCGTAGTTGCCGAACCGGGGATCGCCGAACGCGGGTGGCCCGTCGAATGACGCCTCCTGCCGCTCGTACTCGGCCAGCCGCGCCTCGTGTGCGGCGAGCTGGTCGGCGAACATCCGCCTGACCAGCTCCGGCTCGGCCAGCCACGACGCGTACGTCTTCAGCACCAGCTCGTCCCGCTCGGGCCGCTCGCGCGGCGGCTGCGTGACCCACTCGCGCAGCGCCCGCATGCCCTCGGCCGTCAGGTGGTAGACCTTCCTGCCCTGCGGCCCAGGCCCATGCTCGGCCTCGAAACCGACCAGCCCGCCCGTCCGTAGCTTCTGCAGCTCGGCGTGGATCTGGCTGTGTCCGGCCGTCCAGAAGTAGCCGACCGGTCGCCGCATGGCCGCGGCGAGGTCGTATCCCGTGCGGTCGCCGCGCGCGAGCACAGCGAGGATCGCGAATCCGAGCGTTGAGGTCATGGTTTGCCCAAGGATAAAGTGCTTTTACAACTATGTCAGTTATGACATAGTTTGCCGGGAAGGGGGCGGTCATGCGCGGGTTCGTCGGTGTCCTGGGACTCATGGTGGCGCTGACCGCATGCGGGAGCGGGGGCACCACGGGGGCGGCCCCCGCTTCGAGCAGCTCCGCCGTCCCCAGTACGAGCGTCTTAGTGAGCACACCGCCGCCCACCGGCCCCAACGTCTCAGGGTGCTATCACGAGAACGACGGCAAGATCTTCACCTATGACGGCGGCATGCCCGGGATCATCGGGGGCACCGGTTCCGTCGGCGTGGTGATCACATACGAGCGCCGCGGCACCGTGTGCTCCTGGCGCCCGCTCTTCGACCGCCTCGCCCCCCACTACCGCGTGCTCGTCTACACCAGGTCCTCGCAGGCTTTCCCCGGGGACACCGCCGTCGCCATGGCCCGACGCCTGCTCAAGGAGCGGGGCGTCGAGCGGGTCTTCCTGGTCGGCGGCTCGATCGGGGCCACCACGGCGGTCCCCGCCGCCCTGAGCCTCGGCCCCGAGGTGGCCGGCGTCGTGGCCGTCTCAGGCCAGATCAGCCAGGAGAACGCCGGCAGGCTGACCGTCCCGCTCCTCCAGATCGGCTCGCAGAACGACGGTTACGGCGGCGCCGGCGACCTGACGCGAGCGCACGACGCCGCCACCGAGGCCCCGGACAACGAGCTGCTCGTCATCCCGGGGGAGAGCCTGCACGCCTCGGCCCTGCTGACCGGCCCGCACGCGAAGCAGGTGCTCGACAAGATCGATGCCTTCATGGCGCGGCACAAGGGCTGATCTCGACCAGGTTGTCGTGGAAGCCGGGGCCCCTGCCCATGTCCCCGTCCCGCTCCGCCACGACCGCGTTCGGGTTGGCGCCGCCCGGGGTGAGCTTCGGCCAGCGGCCCTTCGGCGAGGCCACCACCCCGGCGGCCACCCGGTCGCTGATCTCCACGTCCGCCAGGAACTCCCCGCCGTCGTTGTGCACGCGTACGCGCTGCCCGCCCACCAGACCGCGCGCCGCCGCGTCGGCCGGGTTGACCAGCACCACCGGGTCCTTGGCGCGCCGCCGCAGCTCGGGGTTGTTGCCGAAGATGGTGTTGAGGAAC
Source organism: Nonomuraea sp. NPDC049400 (assembly GCF_044466425.1). Classification (NCBI taxonomy): domain Bacteria; kingdom Bacillati; phylum Actinomycetota; class Actinomycetes; order Streptosporangiales; family Streptosporangiaceae; genus Nonomuraea; species Nonomuraea sp. NPDC049400. The sequence continues at coordinate 7,534 of NZ_JBITMP010000043.1, read as the reverse complement.
GTGTGCGAGGCGGGCGTGACCAGCGCCAGCGGGTACGGCGAGCGCCCCCGCGCAAGGGTCGTGTGGGACGGCGTGTACGCCTTGCCCGCCGGAGGGAAGCGCAGCTTGCCGGACCGCGTCGGAAAGCCCTCGGCGAACGGCGTGAAGGGCTTGGGATAGTTCATCCGCACCCAGCCCTCCTTGCGCAGCCGGTCGAGCGTGACGCCCTCCAGCGACGGGTGCCCGCTGGAGAGCAGCTGCTCGGCCAGCTCCAGGTCCGAGTCGAACAGCGACGGCTCGGTCATCCCCATGTGCGCCGCCAGCCGCCGGAACGTCTCCGTCGTGGACAGGCACTCGCCGGGCGGCGCCACGGCGGGCTCGTTCCACAGCAGGTAAAGGTGCCCGTACCCGGCGTGCAGGTCATGGTGCTCGGTCTGCATGGTCGCCGGCAGCACGATGTCGGCGTAGTCCACGGTGTCGGTCGGGAACTGCTCCATGACCACCGTGAACAGGTCCTCGCGGGCGAGCTGCCGCCTGATCGCGTTCGCGTCGGGGCTCGAGCCCGCCGGGTTGGCCGCGTACACCCACAGGCACTTCACGTCGTCCAGCTGGGACGCGAGCTTGGTCATGACCAGGGTGCGGACCGGCTTGGCCAGCAGGTCGTCGCGCGTGTCGATGTCGAAGTGGACGTGGCCGCTGGTCGAGTACGCCACGCCGCCCCCGGGGTGGCGCCAGTCGCCGGTGACGCCGGGGATCGCCGCGATCGTGCGCAGCGCGGTGCCGCCGCCCTCGTGACGCTGGAGGCCCTGGGTGGCGCGGATGGCGGTGGGGCGGGTGTGCGCGAGCCGCATCCCCAGGCTGTGGATGGACTCAGCGGGAATGCCGGTGATTTCAGCCACAGTCTCGACCGGATATTTCAGGATTTCCTGGCGGAAGTCCTCCCAGCCCTCGGTGTGCTCGGCCAGGAACTCCTCGTCCTGTGCGTTCTCCGCCAGCACGACGTTGAGCAGCCCGAGCGCGAGCGCCGCGTCCGTGCCCGGCCTGATCGCCAGGTACTCGTCTGCCTGGTCGGCAGTCCTGGTGCGGATCGGGTCGATGGCCACGACATGCGCGCCGTTCGCCCGCGCGTCCTGGATGAACTTCCACAGATGGTGGCCGCTGGTCAGCGTGTTCGTGCCCCAGAGCAGGATCAGCTTGGCCAGCGCGAAGTTCTCCGGGTCCATGCCGCCCGCGGTGCCGTTCGTACGGGTCAGGCCGCTGCTGCCGGCCGCCGAGCAGATGTTGAGCCAGTGCTTGGAGGCGCCGAGCACGTTCCAGAACCGCCGCCCGGCCACGCCCTCGCAGCCCTGCAGGTAGCCGAGCGTGCCCGTGCCCAGGTAGGGCCAGATGGCCTCGCCGCCGTGCTCCTCGACGATGCCGCGCAGCCGTACGGAGATCTCTTCGAGCGCCTCGTCCCACGTGATGCGCTCGAACTGGCCGGACCCCTTGGGGCCCGTGCGGCGCAGCGGGTAGAGGATGCGGTCATCCGCCTGGGTGTGCTCCAGATAACGGTTGACCTTCACGCAGAGGGCGCCTCTGGTGTAGGGCTGGTCGGGGTTTCCGCGTAGTTTGACGGCCTTGCCGTTCTCCACTGTGACTATCCAGGAGCAGGTATCCGGGCAGTCCAGCGGACACGCCCCCAAAACTCTCAGTTCGCCCGACATGGCTCACAGACTATGTTGTGGAAATCCGTGTAGCCTGCCCGGTGCGACGACTGCGGGGACGATTTAGCAGACTGGAAATCTGGAGATCGTACGGTCGGGCCGGGAAGGTGCAGAATCTCTGTCGGTGGCCGAAATCAGGGAACGAGATGACGCGGAGGACCTCGCGGAGGGGGATCCAGCCGTGGCTGAGTCACGCGCGGAAAGCGACATCTACGTCGTAGAGCCGCTGCTGCCCCAGCGTCTACGCCGTCCCTCCGACCTGCTGCGCTTCTTCGCCACGCTCATCGTGCTCGGCGCGGCCATCCTGCTCATGCTGGTCGCCAAGCAGACCCTCATCGGGCTCGAGCAGGACGTCAAGGAGGGCGCGCAGCTGGTGCCCCTGCTCAGCAGGGTCGCCGCGTTCCTCGGCGGCGCGGCCGTGCTCATCGTGCCCGCCGCGTTCGCGGTCGAGCGGGTCTTCCACCGCGACGGCCTGCGCGTCGCGGAGGGGCTGATCGCCGCGATCGTCGGCATGGCCGGATCGTTCCTGCTCGGGCAGTGGCTCGTCTCGGGCAACGCCGACGACCTGCGCCTGCTGCTGACCGGCGACAGGACGATCGAGCCACTGAACACGCTGCTCACCTCGGTCGTCGCGTACGCCACCGCCGTCCGCATCTCGCGCCGGCCCACGTGGCGCATGCTGATGTGGACCACGATCGCCCTCTACATCCTCGCGTTCTTCTCCGGCAGGCAGATCACCCTGCCAAGCGCCATCGTCACCGTGCTGGTCGGCATGGCCATCGGCTACGCCACCCTCTACGGCGTCGGCAGCCCCAACACCAGGCCGGCGGGGAGCGCAGTGGTGGCCGCGCTCCGCAAGCTGTCGTTCCCGGTGGTCTCGGCCCGCCGTATCGAGGACGACCACCAGGGCAGCCGCCGCTACGCCATCGGGCTCAAGGACGGCGCCAGCCTCGACGTCACCGTGCTCGACCGTGACCGGCAGGTGGCCGGGCTGCCGTACCGGCTGTGGCGGCGGATCAGGCTCCACTCCGAGACCCGGCGCAGGGCCATCAGGTCGCTACGCGCGGAGCTCGAACGGGAGGCGCTCATGGCGTACGCGGCCCAGGCGGCCGGCGCCAGCACTCCGCGGCTGCTCGGCACCAGCGAGATCGGCACCGAGGCCGCGCTGCTCGCATATGAGCACATCGAGACGCGCCCGCTCGACGAGGTGCCCGACGAGCAGATCGACGACGACCTGCTCGCCCAGATCTGGGAGCAGGTCGAGCTGCTGCACGTGCAGCGCCTGGCGCACCGGCGGCTCACGGGCGACAGCGTCCATCTCGACCGGGCGGGCCGCGTCGTGCTGACCGACGCGCGCAGCGGCGAGATCGCCGCCGGAGACCTGCTGCTCAGGCTCGACGTCGCCCAGCTACTCACCTACCTGGCGCTGCGGGTCGGCCCCGAGCGCTCGGTGCGCGCCGCGGCGGCCGTCATGGGGCCGGACACGCTGGCCGCCGCCATGCCGCTGCTCCAGCAGATCGCGCTGACCCGGGAGACCCGCTCGGCCCTGTCGAAGGCCAAGCACGTGCTGCCCGGCATCCGCGAGCAGATCGTCGCGCTCAAGCCGCAGGGCAAGGTCGAGGAGGTACGCCTCGAGCGGTTCAGGCCGCGCACCCTGATCACGATCATCGCCAGCACGCTGGCCGCCTACTTCCTGCTCTCCCAGCTCAGCCAGGTCAACGTCTACCAGGTCGTCACCACGGCCAACTGGGCCTGGTCGGGGCTGGCGCTGGTCGCGTCGTTCGTCAGCTTCGTGGCCGCCGCGCTGATGCTGAGAGGGTTCGTGCCCGAGCACCTGCCGCTCTGGCGCACGGTGCTCGTGCAGTTCGCGTCCTCGTTCGTCAAGCTCGTCACGCCCGCGGCCGTCGGCGGCGTCGCCATCAACACCCGCTACCTGCAGAAACGCGGCATCTCGCCGGCCAGCGCGGTGGCCAGCGTGGGGGCCTCGCAGCTGATCATGCTGGTCTTCCACATCGCGCTGCTGGCGCTGTTCGCCTACATCACCGGCTCCAACACCAACACCTCGTTCACGCCGTCGCGCGGGCTGGTCCTGGTGCTGCTGGCGGTGGCGGTGATGGTCGTGGTGGTGCTCGGGGTGCCGCCGCTGCGCAGGATCGTCACCTCGCGGATGCGCAAACTCTTCTCGAACGTGCTGCCGCGGCTGCTCGACGTGCTGCAGTCGCCGCGCAAGGTGATCGAGGCGTGCACGGGCACGCTCATGATCACTATCGCGTTCGTGGTCTGCCTGGACGCCTGTGTGGCGGCGTTCGGCGGTGACATCAGCTTCACCGCCGTCGCCGTCGTCTACCTCACGGCCAACGCGATCGGCTCTGCCGCACCCACTCCCGGCGGGCTGGGCGCGGTCGAGGGCGCGCTCGCCCTGGGGCTGACCGTGGCGGGCGTGCCGGCCGAGCTGGCCACCTCGGCCGTGCTGCTGCACCGGCTCCTCACCTTCTGGCTCCCGGTGCTGCCCGGCTGGGCCTCCTTCACCTACCTCCAGCGGCACGAAGCTCTGTGACTTTGTCTATGGCCTGGAGCTCGTCCTCAGTGAAGGCGGGGCCGTCCACGCAGGCCACGTTGTCCTCGAGCTGCTTCACGCTGCTCGCCCCGATCAGCACGCTCGTCACCCGCGGGTCCCTGAGCGTCCACGACAGCGCCATCTGGGCCAGCGTCTGCCCCCGGCCCCTTGCGATCTCGTTGAGGTCGCGCGCCAGCTCGCGGTCGATCCGGTCCTCGCTCAGGAAGCGGCTCGTGGCCGCCCGGGAGTCGGCCGGCACGCCTTCGAGGTAGCGGTCGGTCAGCAGGCCCTGCGCCAGCGGCGAGAACACGATGCAGCCCATGCCCGCCTCCTCCACCGCGTCCAGCAGGCCGTCCTCGATCCATCGGTTGATCATCGAGTAGGACGGCTGGTGGATGAGCAGCGGCGTGCCCAGCTCGCGCATGATCCGCGCGGCCTGGGTGGTCTGCTCGGCCGAGTAGTTGGAGATGCCCGCGTAGAGCGCCTTGCCCGAGCGTACGGCCCGGTCGAGCGCCCCCATGGTCTCCTCCAGCGGCGTCTCCGGGTCGGGACGGTGGCTGTAGAAGATGTCGACGTACTCCAGGCCCATGCGCTGGAGCGACTGGTCGAGGCTGGCCAGGACGTACTTGCGCGAGCCCCACTCGCCGTACGGCCCCGGCCACATGTCGTACCCGGCCTTGGTGGAGATGATCAGCTCATCCCGATATTTCGCGAAATCCTCGCGGAGGATGCGCCCGAAGTTCTTCTCCGCCGAGCCGTACGGGACGCCGTAGTTGTTGGCCAGGTCGAAGTGCGTCACCCCGAGGTCGAAGGCGCGCCGCAGGATCGCCCGCGAGTTCTCGATCGGCCGGTTGTCGCCGAAGTTGTGCCACAGGCCCAGCGACACCGCGGGCAGCTTCAGCCCGCTGCGCCCGCTGCGGTTGTACGGCTGCCGCTCGTAGCGCCCGTCGTCGGCCTGGTAGGTCATGAGGTGCCCCTTTCGATGATCCACGACAGCGCGAAGGACTCCTCGCGCCAGGCGTCGTAACGCCCGCTGCGGCCGCCGTGCCCGGCGCCCATCTCCGTCTTGAGCAGGAACGGCCCGCCGCTCGCCGTCGCCCGCAGCCTGGCGATCCACTTCGCCGGCTCGTAATACATCACGCGGGTGTCGTTGAGGCTGGTGATCGCCAGGATCGGCGGGTACGGCCTGTCGTCCACGTTCTCGTACGGCGTGTAGCTCTTCATGTAGGCGTAGACGTCGGGGTTGTGCAGCGGGTCGCCCCACTCGTCCCACTCGATCACGGTCAGCGGGAGCGACGGGTCGAGGATGGTGTTCAGTGCGTCGACGAACGGCACCTCGGCCACCACGCCCGCGAACTCCTCCGGCGCCAGGTTCGCCACCGCGCCCATCAGCAGGCCGCCGGCGGAGCCGCCCCTGGCGATGATCCGCTCGCTCCAGCCGGTCGCCTTCAGATGCCTGGCCACGGCCACGAAGTCGGTGAACGTGTTGCGCTTCCTGGTGAGCTTGCCCTCCTCGTACCAGCGGCGGCCCATCTCGCCGCCGCCCCTGACGTGGGCGACGGCGAAGATGAACCCGCGGTCGAGCAGCGAGAGCCTCGGGACCGAGAAGGCGGGGTCGAGGGAGGTCTCGTAGCTCCCGTACCCGTACAGCACGGTCGGGGCGGGCTTGGCGGCGTCCTTGCGCTTCACGATGGACACGGGGATCCTCGTGCCGTCCTCGGCCGTGGCCCACTCGCGGAACTGCTCGTAGTCGGCCGGGTCGAAGCCGCCCAGCACGGGACGTTGCTTGAGCAGGATCAGCACGTGCGTGTCGAGCTCGTAGTCGTACACGCTGGGCGGGGTGATCATGCTCGTGTACGCCAGCCTGAGCCTGGTCGTGGTGAACTCGGGGTTGCCCGCGGGGCCGACGTCGTAGAGCGGCTCTGGGAAGTCGATCTCGTACGCATTCCGGTCGGCGGTCTCCGCCCGCTCGCGCCAGTCCTGCACGCCGGGAAGGTTCGGATAGGGGAGGACCCGCAGACCGGTCAGGCCATCGCGGCGGAAGTGCACCACGGCGTGGTCAGAGAACGCGTCGATCTCCAGGAGCCTGGTGTCGTCCCGGTGAGCGATCAGCGGGGTCCAGTTGCCGGGGTCGTCGAGTGGCGCGGTGGCCAGCTCGAAGTTCTCGGCGTCCTCGTTGTGGAGCACGTAGAAGAAGTCGCCCGCGTGCTCGACGCCGTATTCGACGCCCGTCTTCCTGGGGCGCACCACCTTGAACTCACCCGTGGGGTCGGTGGCGTCGAGAATGCGCACCTCACTGGTGATCTTGCTGCCCGCGCCGAGCATCAGGTATCTCTCGCTCCGCGTGAGCCCGATGCCGACCCAGTAACGCTCGTCGGTCTCCTCGTAGACCAGCACGTCCTCCTCGGTGCCGAGGGTGTGCCGGTAGACCTGGTACGGACGCCAGGCGTCGTCGACGCGCGTGTAGAAGAACGTCGAGCCGTCCGCCGACCAGGCGCCTCCGTAGAAGATGTCCTCGATCACGTCGGGGAGCACCTCGCCTGTTTCCAGGTTCTTGAACCTGAGCGTGAATCGCTCGTCGCCCTTGTAGTCGGCAGAGTAGGCCAGCATCGTGCCGTCGGGCGTCACGGAGCTGGTGCCGATCGAGAAGAACGGGCTGTCGCCGGCGAGCTCGTTGCCGTCGAGAATCACCTGCTCGCGGTCGAGCCTTTCCCCTGGGGTGATCACCGGTGGCGCGTCGCCCTCCGCGGGGACGCGGCAGGAGACGGAGTACTGCTTGCCTTCCTCCGTACGCGAGAAGTACCACCAGGCGCCCTTACGGCTGGCCACGGACAGGTCGGTTTCCTGAGTGCGGCCCTTGATCTCCTGGAACACCTGCTCCTGAAGATCGGAGAGGTGAGCGGTCTCCTGTCTGAGGAATTCGTTCTCCGCCTCCAGATAGGCGGTGGTATCTGGATCTTCCTTGTTGCTCAGCCAGGCGTACTCGTCGATGACGGTGTCACCGTGGTGGGTGCGCTTCGTCGGAACCTTCTTCGCCTCTGGCGGCATGTTGCTGCTCACGTGGGGAGTCTATGTTCGGTCGTGATCGATCTGTGTCCGTTGAAGACTGCGATCCGGCTCGAGGGGTCGGGAGCGCTGCTAATCTTGAAGAGCCGACGCGGTACGGCGCAACCCTTTTCCTCCTCCTTCACTCCGGTGGATGTTCGTATCACTCCGGATGGGCTGGTAAGTTAGAGGGGTTGTCCCGGAAGCGGGGCGCGGATTAATTCCCACAGATCGAGCAAGTCGGGTCAAT